>NZ_CP097635.1:311582-623165 GCF_023573145.1 Aquincola tertiaricarbonis | reverse complement strand
CCGATCATCCAGGACCCGAACCAGAAGCGGCTGATCATCAACGAGTTCAGCATCGACAGCGAAAGCTACACCGGCAAGACCTTCGGCTACCGGCTGGACCCGGCGGGCACCAACATCGGCGACATGACAGCGATCAACGACCATGAGTTCCTGGTCATCGAGCGCAACGGCATCCAGGGCACCAGTCCGAACGCGGCCGACATGTTCAAGCGCATCTACAAGATCGACCTGAACAAGGTGGACGCCGACGGCTTTGCCGAGAAGACGCTGGTGGTGGACCTGCTGAACATCGCCGACCCCAACGACCTGAACCGTGACGGCAAGACCACCTTCGACTTTCCGTTCGTGACCATCGAGGACGTGCTGATCCTGGACGCGAACACGCTGCTGGTGATCAACGACAACAACTACCCCGGCAATGGCGGCCGCACGCTGCTGGGCCCGGACAGCACCGAGTTCATCAAGATCCACCTCGACACGGCGCTGAACGTGGCCGCGGTGCCCGAGCCCGAGACCTATGCGCTGATGCTTGCCGGCCTGGCCGGTGTGGGCCTGGCGGCGCGTCGCCGCCGGCCACACGCACAGCGCTGACGTCGCCACCCCACGGTGCTAGAAGGTGCCGTGGTAGAGCGCGCAGGACTGGCACAGCGAAGGCGGCCGGTCCTCGCTCAGCCCCTGGCGAAAGCGCTGCGCCGTGGCGCCGTTCCAGGCGCTGTCCAGATGCACCTGGGCAGAGGCCGCGTCGTCCTCGAACACCCGCCCGAAGGTGGCCCGGTCGGCCGTGGCAGCCATGCAGCAGGGCAGCAACTCGCCGGCGGCAGTGAAGTACAGGCCCTCCCAGGGCCAGTGGCAGCGCGGCACTGCGGCGCTGGCTTCCTCGGTGGGCACGGGCTTCAAAGCCGGCAGGTGCAGCCGCAGGCCCAGTGCCTGCGCACGCTGCGAGGCGCGCTCGAAGACGGCAGCCGCCTGCGGCAGGTCTTTGGCCTGCAGCTCGGCCTGGCGGCTGTAGTCGCGGATGGGCACATAGCGCGTCGGCAGCGCCTCATGCTCCAGGTCACTGGAGAGCCGCTGCACCAGCAGCTCCGCCACCCGGTGCGCATGCAACAGCTCCACCAGCGCGGGCAGTTCGCCCAGGTTGCTGCGCATCAGCACCATCACGCCGCGCACTTCCAGCGTACTGCCGGCGGCGTCGCGCGCATCGGTCAGTCTGCCCAGGTTGCGCACCACCTTGTCGAACGAAGCCCCATGTCGGATGGCCTCGAAGGTGCCGGCGGTGGCCCCGTCCAGCGAGACCGACAGCGCGGCCAGGCCACTGTCGATGCAGCGCCGTGCGCGCGCCATCGTCAGCAGCGTGAGGTTGGTGTTGGCCGAGACGCGGATGCCGCGCCGTGCCGCCAGGGCCACCATGTCGAAGAACTGCGGATGCAGCATCGGCTCGCCCAGGCCCTGCAGGTGCAGCGATTCCAGCGCCGGCATCGCGTCCAGCAGCGCGGTGAAGCGCGCCATCGACAAGGTGGCCACCTCGTCGCCACGGTGGTTGACGGTGCACATGCTGCAGGCCAGGTTGCAGCGGCCGATGGGCTCGATCTGCGCGAAGCGCGGCAGCGGGAAGGGTGCCTGGGGGCGCAGGGCGTCGGACGTAGGCGTGAGGGCGGTCATGCCCGCCGGGGGCAACGTGCGTGCCGTGCGGACCGACGATGTCCTACGAGGCATGGACCTGGCTGGCACGACCACGGCCGCCTCGCCACCCCTAACTCCTGGCGCCACACCGTCCCGGCGCAGCTGTCCTCGGGGCCGTTGATCGCGTAAGGTGCGGCTGCAACACCGGCCGGCCGCATCAGCCACCACGCAGGAGGATCTGCCTTGCCCACCCTCTCGGAGCTGGAACGTCCGGCCATGGAGCCGGCCAGCCGCCCGCCCGCCAGCCTGGGCGACTGCATCGAGGCCTTGTACGACGCGGTGGGCGACGATGCCCGCTTCCGCGAGGCATTGGCCAGCTTCTGCGATCACTTCGATGCCTCGGCCGCCATCTTCATGATGCCGCCGGACGCACAGGGCATCCAGACGCTGGCCACGCGCGGCGTGTCACCCGCTTCGCTGACTGAGTACCACAACCACTTCTTCGCCCACGACAGCTGGCGCCTGGCGGCGCAGGCGCAAGGCCTGCTGCAGCCCGGCTACGTGGCACGCGGCTGCGACATCGTCGATCCGGAGGCGCTGCGCGTGTCTTACTTCGGGCGCGAGTTCCTGGCGCATGCGCAGATCAAGGACATCCTCACCGGCGTCACCGCACCGCTGGAGCCGCAGGGTACCGACTGCGCCATCGTCAGCTTCCAC
Organism: Aquincola tertiaricarbonis; assembly: GCF_023573145.1. GTDB lineage: Bacteria > Pseudomonadota > Gammaproteobacteria > Burkholderiales > Burkholderiaceae_C > Aquincola > Aquincola tertiaricarbonis_B. The sequence goes on along the minus strand of NZ_CP097635.1, from coordinate 620,828 downwards.
CGCGCGTCGGCGCAGCCCGGCTGGTTCGATCGGCGGCTGGTGGGCCGCCTGCGAGAGGTGCTGCCCGACCTGGGTCGCGCGCTGCGCCTGCATCGGCGCATTGCGCCGCAGGTGGCGATGGCCGATACGCTGGAAGGCATGTTCGAGGATCTGGACGTGCCCATGCTGTTCGTCAACGAGCGTGGGCACCTGATGCGTGGCAACCGCCAGGCGCAGGCCGCATGCCGGACCGGCCACCCGCTGCAGCTGACCTTGGGGGGCACGCTGATGGCCCACACTGCCGCCGGCTGGCAGCCCTTGGCGCGCCTGATGGCCGCTCTGTCGCAGGCACCCACCGTGCGTCACATGCTGCTGGACCAGGACCAGACGCCGGTGGTGCTGACGCTGCGCCAGGTGCACGGGCCCACGCCCGCGTTGCTGGCAGGGCAGGTTGACGATACGGTGCACGCCGTAGCCACGCTGCGCAGCTCGTCCGCCGATGTGCTGGAGGCGCTGGCCTCTCATTACGGCCTGACCCCGGCGGAGCTGCGCACCGCCCGCCATGTGCTGGACGGCCTGCCGGCCGAAAGCATCGCCGATCTGCTGGGCGTCAAGCTGTCCACGGTGCGCACCCACATCGGCCACCTGCTGGCCAAGACCGGTGCCCGCCGTCAGACCGAGCTGGTGGCCCGGCTGCGCGGCGGCGGCCTCAGAGCGTGAGAGTTTTTCGGGCGAGCCCGAGCAACGCGTCCAAGGGCGTCCGATCTAGGCGCAAAGCACAGCCGTAGCTCGGGCTACGGCGAGCATTTGCAACGACGAGCGGGCGTCTTTGGGCGTGGTGAGCGGGCTTGAACGAAAGACTCTCACGCTCTCAGGCCCGCGGGCTGATCCTGGGGCGCACCCAGGCTTGCTGCACTCGCGGCCTTGCCGATGAGCGTGCGGCGGTCAGGCGCCAGCGCAGGCGTCGCCGGGTATCCCGATTGCCGATGGGGCAGCTGACGCCGCTGCCGCGGCCGGATTCGACCTGCCGAGCGCCCCATGCCTGCCCCTTTGCCCACCCCGACCCTGAGCCCCGGCCACCCGGCCCCGGCAACCCGCCCTGAACGCCTGGCCACCCGGCTGCGGCGATGGATCGGCTGGGCGGTGGTGCTGGGTGGCCTGGCCGCCGCGCTCGACGCTTTGCTGCAGGCGCCTTTCATGGCCGACCCGCGGGTGCAGGGGGCCTTGATGGGCGGCGGCGTGGCAGCGCTGGCCACGGCGCTGGGCACCTTGCCGGTGCTGCTGTCGCAGCAGTTCTCGCAGCGGGCCAATGACTCGATGCTGGGCTTTGGCGCCGGGGTGATGCTGGCGGCCTGTTCCTTCTCGCTCATCATCCCTGCGCTGGCCGCCGCCAAGGCCCAGGGAGCCGGGCCCTGGCAGGCCGGCGGCGTGGTGGGCACCGGCCTGCTGCTGGGCGCGGCAGGCCTGATGCTGCTGGACCGGTTGGTGCCGCACGAGCATTTCATCAAGGGCCTGGAAGGTCCGAAGCGCGAGACCACCCGCCGCGCCTGGCTGTTCGTCACCGCCATCGCCCTGCACAACCTGCCCGAGGGCCTGGCCATCGGCGTGGGCTTCGGCGGCGCCGACCGCATCGGTGCGCAGGCGCTGGCCACCGGCATCGCCATCCAGGACGTGCCCGAGGGCATGGTCATCGCGCTCGCGCTGCGCGGCGTGGGTTACAGCAAGCTGGTGGCGGTGGGGCTGGGCATCGCTTCCGGGCTGGTGGAGCCCGTGGGCGCGGTGTTCGGCGCCGCGCTGGTGAGCCTGGCCACCGGCTTGCTGCCCTGGGGGCTGGCTGCAGCGGCGGGCGCGATGCTGTTCGTCATCAGCCACGAGATCATTCCCGAGTCGCACCGACAGGGCCATGAGCGCGCGGCCACCACGGGCCTGATGCTGGGCTTCGTGCTCATGATGCTGCTCGACACCGCCCTGGGGTAGATGGGGCACCCGGGCCCGCGGGTACGCGGCCCCACCCGCCAGGCGGGTTGCCGCGGCCGCCTTCGGAGCGGCCGGGCGGCGGCCGCGGGGGTACGTGCTCAATTTGCCGAGGTCAGCAGGGTCTGCGTGATGGCCCGCCCGATCTGCTCGAACATCGCGCCGGCCTGCTTGTTCTCGTCCAGGCCCTCGGCGCAGGTGGCCACCACGATGCCCCGGCGGCCGCCGTCCTGCGGATGGATCACGCCCATGTGGCAGGCGCGGCGGTGCTGGGTGCCGGTCTTGTGGATGAACTTCACCGTGCGCGGCAGCCCGGCTTCCAGCCGGTAGTTGTCGTAGCGGTCGAACTTCATGTCGATGAACAGCAGCTGCTGGTGCGCGGGCGATACCAGTTCGCCCTTGACCAGCTTTTCCAGCATGCCGCCGTAGGCCACCAGCGTGGTCGAGTTGGTGCCGCGCCGGTAGTAGCGGTCGTAGGCCTCGTCCATGCTGCGCACCTGCAGTTCGTCTTCCTGCACGCCCAGCGTGCGGCGCAGCGCCGTCACCCGCTGCGGGCCCATCGGCGCGCCAGCGATCTTCACCAGGTCGATGCGCGGCAGCTCGCGGGCGCGGGGGTGCAGCTCGGCATACACGTCGTAGCGCACCTGCGCAAAGTCGGTGAGTGGGCCCAGGCCATCACCCATCATCGCCTGCGCGCGGCGGTTCAGGGTGTCCACGCCGATGCTGCGCACCAGCAGGTTGGCCGCGGTGTTGTCGCTCTGCTCCATCATGCGCTTGAGCAGCGATTCGATGGTGTACGAGCCGCCCGCCTTCTGCCACACCAGGGCGCCCGAGCCGTCCACCTTGTCGCCCTCTTGCAGCACCAGCTTCTGCTGCACGCTGCCGCGCCGCGCCTCCAGCTCTTGCAGCACCGCCAGCGCCACCGGCAGCTTGGCTGTGGAGGCCAGGTACCAGCGCCGGTCGGCCTGGTAGTTCAGCGCTTCACCGGTGTCCAGCCGCTTGACGAACACGCCCAGCTGACCGGGCGTGGCCTCGTCGATGCGCTGCACCTGCTGGCGCAGCGCATCCACCCAGCCTGCGGCGGGCGCATCGGGCGGCGCGGCAGTGGCATCAAGGCTGGTCCACAGCGTCAGGGCCGCCAGAAGCAGCGTCGGACGACAGGCGGGGAAGTTGTTGGCACATGGGGTCATGGGGTCTTCCGTCGGTCAGCAGGCCGGATTGGCAGATGGCGGCGCCCACATCGCGCAGCGCCTGGTCGGAACGCGTGACCGACAGCTCGCCCCGGGTGCAGGCGGCCACGATCACGCGGGTGTCCTTGCCCAGTCGCGGCACGCTGATGACGCCGCTGTCGCAGGTGCGCGCTCGCTGGGTGCCGGTCTTGTGGGCGAAGCGGGTGCGCAACGGCAGCCCGGCCTTGATGCGGTTGGGGCCGGTCTTCACCCGCTCCATCACCTTCAGCAGCCAGGCGGTGCCCACCGGCCCCAGCGCCTTGCCTTCCACCAGCTGGGCCAGCAGCTCGCCATAGGCGTCCAGCCGGCCGCTGTTGAGGCCGGTGGCGTAGTAGGCGTCGTAGGCCTGGCCGATGCTGGCCAGGCGCAGCTGCTGCGGCGGCACGTCCAGCAGCCGCGCCAGCGCCAGCCGGCGCTCGCTGTCGTTGCGTTGCTGCTTGAGCAGCACGAAGTCGCTGCCCTGCAGGTGCAGGGCCTCGGGCGTGAGCTGGCGGTACACCTGCCGCCGCACGTCGGCCAGGCTGGTGATGCGGCCGATGCCGTCGGGCACCAGCTCCTGCACCAGGGCATTGACCGCGCCGATGCCCACCAGGCCGATCAGCATGTCGGTGGCGGTGTTGTCGCTCCACACGATCATCTGCTCCAGCAGGTAGCGCACGGTCAGTGGCTTGCCCACCGGCTGGTGGCGGGTGGGTCCGGCGCCGTCGACCACGTCGGCGGCACGCAGCGTCAGCGGCGTGTCGAGGCCGAAGTCGCCGCGCTCCACGCCCCGCAGCACCGTGATGGCCACCGGCACCTTCACCGTGGAAGCGAGATACCAGGCCTCGTCGGCCTGGAAGGACGTGGCCACGCCGCTGTCCAGGTCGCGCACGTAGACGCCGATCTGCGCCTGGTGCCGCGCGGCCACCGCCGCCAGCTGGGCCTGCAGCCGCGTCACCCAGCTGGCATCGGGCGCGGCCTGCAGTGGCGCGCTGGCCAACAGCAGCACGGCCCAGGGCAGCCGCCGCCACCTCATGACGCGCCGTGGCCGGCGCCCGACCGGTTGCTGAAGCTGGCATTGCCCAGGCCGGTGCCGATGGTCAGCACCGCCCACTGGCGCACGTCCTGCGTGAAGGGCAGCTCGCTCAGGCCTTGCACCACCGCATCGTTGTGCATCACCACGCGGGTGGCGGCGCCGCCGATCTCTGGGATGTTCTCCTGCAGCCGGCGCGGCAGGTGGAAGCTCGCCTGCCGCCAGTCGCTGGGCAGGTTCTGTGCGCCGCGGTCGATGCTGCCGTCGGGCATCACCACGCCGGGGCAGCCCACGGCCAGCACCGGCAGCAACGCCAGACCCTCTTCATCGGCGCCGGCCATCAACTGCCGGAGCAGACCGACGATGCCTTCCACCAGGTCGGCCTCGCCTTCTTCGTCGGCATGGCGCCACTTCTCGCGCGCCGTCACTCGCGCATCGTGTCCGCCAGGGCCGAACCGCACGATGCCGCAGCGCACGTTGGTGCCGCCGATGTCGATGGCCAGCATCGCGCCGCCGGCCTGCCGCAGCTCGGCCGGCAGCAGCTGCACACCGCCGGCCAGGCCGCCGTCGTCGGCGCCGTGGTGGATGGGCTGCAGCTGCAGCGCCCGCAGCGCCTCCGGCTGGTTCTCAGTCTGCAGCCGGGCCGCCGTCTGGCGGATGGCGATGCGGCCGATCACGCTTTCCTTGAAGCCGCCGCCCACCACAATGCGCTGCACGCCCTGCCAGCTGGGGTGGCGCATCAGGCGGCCGATGACATAAGCCAGGCGTTGCGAGAACTCGTCGATGGCCAGTGCCACCGTGCGCGCGGCCTCGGTGTCGCCCGAGGTGGCGATGCGGTCCAGCTCGGCCTTGCTCATCTCCTCGCTGGGCGTCGGGCCCAGCGGATCACGGCCGGCCCGCTCCATGCGTGCGCGCCAGTCGGCCAGCAGTTCGCGGAAGGCGGTCTGGCTGGCCTGGTCGCCCACCAAGCCTTCTTCGTCCTCGATTTCCAGGCTGTAGCCGTCGATGCGCACGTCGGCCAGCTCGCAGCTGCCGTGGGCGGGCGGATCGGGCGGCGTAGGGCGGGGGGGTGGGGTCGGGCTCATGGGTGGACGGCGGGCGGGCGCGTGAATGGCATGGGCAAAGGACGCAGCCCCGATGCTTGGCGCAGACGGCACTGCCGTGCGTCAGACGGCGCTTGCACTGGCTGTAGGCGGTCGGCGCGGCCGGCGGCCGGGGCGCCGCGGGCACGGTGCTTGCCCGAGTCGTCGATCCGCGGCGGAACCCTGCCGCGCTGTCTGCACTGGCCTACCATCCATGACCCCCCCGCCTTCGCAACACCCGCCTCAGGCTGCTCCACGTGCCTCCACCGGCATCGCCGGCCTGGACGATGTCCTGGGTGGTGGCCTGCCGGCCCGTCATCTGTACCTGGTGGAGGGTGAGCCGGGCACCGGCAAGACGACGCTGGGCATCCAGTTCCTGCTGGAAGGCCTGCGCTGCGGTGAAAGCGGCCTGTACGTCACGCTGTCGGAAACCGCGGACGAACTGCGCTCGGTGGCCGCCGCCCACGGCTGGTCGCTGGAAGGGTTGCAGCTCTTCGAGCTGGTGACGGCCGAAGGCCTGAGCGCCGAGGCCGAGCAGTCCATCCTGCATCCGTCGGAGGTGGAGCTGGGCGAGACCACGCGCGGCGTGATGGCCGAGGTGGAGCGCCACCATCCGCAGCGGGTGGTGTTCGACAGCCTGTCGGAGATGCGGCTGCTGGCGCAGGACCCGTTGCGCTACCGGCGGCAGATCCTGGCGCTCAAGCACTTCTTCGCGCGGCACCGGTGCACCGTGCTGCTGCTGGACGACAAGACCTCCCAGGACAACGACCTGCAGCTGCACAGCATCGCGCACGGTGTGCTGAGCCTGGGCCAGAACAGCGGCCACTACGGCGAGGACAAGCGCTACCTGCGCGTGGCCAAGCTGCGCGGCGCCAAGTTCCGCGGCGGCGAGCACGACTTCCGCCTGGACACCGGCGGCATTGCGCTGTTTCCGCGCCTGACCGCGGCCGACCATCGCGGCTCGCTGGCGCATGTGGTGCGCAGCACCGGCCACGCCGTGCTGGACCGCATGCTCGGCGGCGGCCTGACCAGTGGCAGCAACACCTTGTTCGCCGGCCCCAGCGGCGTGGGCAAGACCACCACGGCCGTGGCCTGCACCGTGGCCGCGCTGCAGCGCGGCGAGAAGGCGGCCTACTACCTGTTCGACGAAGGTCTTGGCACGCTGCTGGCGCGTTGCCGCATGCTGGGCCTGCCGGTGGAGCCCTACATCGACAGCGGCAGCCTGGAAGTGCATGCGCTGGACCCGGCGGCGGTGTCGCCCGGCGAATTCGCACACATGGTGCGCGACGCGGTGGAGCGTCGGGGCGTCACCTCGCTCGTCATCGACAGCCTCAATGCCTATCTGCAGGGCATGCCTGGCGGCAAATTCCTGCTGCTGCAGATGCATGAGCTGCTCACCTACCTGAACCAGCGCGGCGTGGCCACCATCCTGGTGCTGGGCCAGCACGGGCTGTTCGGTGAGGGCAGCAGCGACGTGGACCTGAGCTACCTCAGCGATGCCTTGCTGCTGTTCCGCTTCTTCGAGGCCCGCGGCCGGCTGCTCAAGGCGGTGTCGGTGGTCAAGAGCCGCACCAGCGCGCACGAGCCCTTCATCCGCGAGTTCCGTCTCGGCCAGGGCGGCGTGGAGGTGGGCGCGGCCCTGACCGACTTCGAGGGCGTGATGCGCGGCGTGCCTTCCTACCGCGGCACGCAGGCCCTGCTGGGCGACGAAGTGGCTACTGAGCCTGCGCGGTGATCGCCGCCCCCATCGAGCGGCGGGTGCTGGTGCACACGCCCCGCGGACGAGACGCGGACGTGGTGGTCTCGGTGCTGGCCGCCGCCCGCATCGAGGCGGTGGTCTGCGCTACGCAGGAGGCCATGCTGTCGGCCCTGCGTGAAGGCGCTGCCGCCGCCATCGTCACCGAAGAAACGCTGCAGGCCGAGCCTGGCGGGGCGCTGGCCCGCTGGCTGGCCGATCAGCCCAGCTGGTCGGACTTCCCCTTCATCGTGCTGGCCACGCGGCAGGCCGGCCGCCGATCGGACGTGGCTGCTCAGGCTCTGCATGCCCTGGGCAACGTGATGCTGCTGGAACGGCCCGTGAATGCCGAGACCCTGGCCAGCGCGGCCGAGGCCGTGGTGCGCGCCCGCAACCGCCAGTACACCACCCGCCGCAACCTGCAGGAGCTGGGCGAGGCGCGGGCGACGGTGGAGCGCTTGAACCGCGAGCTGGAAGACCGCATTGCCGCCCGCACCCATGAGCTGGCCGCCGCCAACGACCGGCTGATGGCCGAGATCAACGAGCGCGAGCGCGCCCAGGCCGCGCTGGTGCACATGCAGAAGATGGAAGCCATCGGCCGCCTGACCGGTGGCATTGCGCATGACTTCAACAACCTGCTGCACGTGGTCAGCATGAACCTGGAGCTGCTGGTGCGCCAGAGCCCCGAGCCCAAGGTGGCCGCCATCGCCGAGCGGGCGCGGCGCGCCGTCTCGCGCGGCTCGCGACTGACCGGCCAGCTGCTGACCTTTGCGCGCGCGCAGTCGCTGCTGCCGCGGCTGACCGACGTGAATGCGCTGCTGCTGGGCATGCAGGAACTGGTGGCCATTTCCACCGGGGCCAATGTGGCGGTGGACATGGACCTGTGCGAAGGCGCCGCCTGGGTGCAGCTGGACCCGAGCCAGATGGAGATGGCCGTGCTCAACCTGGCCGTCAATGCCAAGGACGCGATGCCCGAGGGCGGCGCCCTGCGCATCGCCACCCGGGTGGAAACGCTGGGCACCGACGAGCTGCCGCCCGGCCGCTACGTGCGGGTGTCCGTCACCGACCAGGGCGGCGGCATTCCGCAGCACCTGCTGAGCAAGGTGTTCGATCCCTTCTTCACCACCAAGCCGCTGGGCAGCGGCACCGGGCTGGGCCTGAGCCAGGTCTACGGCTTTGCGCAGCAGTCGGGCGGCATGGCCCGCATCGACAGCCGGGTGGGCGAGGGCACGACGGTGGAGATGCACTTTCCGATGGCCGCGCCCGAGCAGGTGGCCCAGGCACCGCTGGACGGGCCCACGCAGGCGGCGCCGCGGCAGCACCACATCCTGGTGGTGGAGGACGATGCCGAGGTGCGCCGCGTGATCGTGGACAGCCTGCGCTTCAACGGGCACCGGGTGATGTCGGCCTCCAACGGCGCCGACGGTCTGGAGGCGCTGGGCCGCCAGCGGCCCGACCTGCTGATCGTGGACTACGCGATGCCCAACATGAACGGGGCGGAAGTGATCAAGGCCGCGCGCCAGCGCCAGCCCGGCCTGCCGGTCATCCTGGCCACCGGCTATGCCGACATGGCCGAGGTGGGCACGGTGCTGGGCACGCAGTCCATCCTGATCAAGCCCTTCGACATCGGCACGCTGCTGCGCGCCGTGTCGCAGGCCATGCAGGACGGCGCGCGCTGAACTTGCATCGGCGGTTACATCGGCGGTTGTCCGTTGGAGGCCGTCACGCCACCGTCCACCGGCAGGTTCACGCCGTTGACGAAGCGCGCGTCCTTGCTGGCCAGGAAGGCCACCACGCCGGCGATGTCGGCCGGCTCGGCCACGCGGCCCAGCGGCAGGCGCTGCATGAACTGCTGCACCAGCTCGCCGTCCTTGAGCATGTCCTCGGTCATGCCGGTGCGGGTGAGCGAGGGGCACACCGCATTGCAGCGCACGCCGCGGCTGCCATAGTCGAGCGCGATGGCGCGGGTGAGATTGACGACGCCGCCCTTGGCGGCGTTGTAGGCCGCGGTGTTCCAGTCGCCACCCAGGCCCGAGACCGAGGCCGTGTTGACGATGCAGCCCTGGCTTTTGATCAGATGCGGCATGGCGGCCCGGCAGCCGTGGAAGACGCCCGTCAGGTCGGTGTTGAGCGTGCGGTGCCAGTCGTCGATGGACAGCTGTTCCACCGTGCCCTCAGGCGCGATGCCTGCGTTGTTGACGATCACGTCCAGCCCGCCGAAATGCTGCACCGCGGCCTGCACCAGCGCTTGCACCTGCGCATCGTCCGCGACGTCGCAGCGGCGCGCCAGCGTGCGATCGGGCGGCAGTGTCGCGGCCACGCGTTCCAGTTTGTCCTCGTCCAGGTCGCACAGCACCACGTTGGCGCCCTCCGACGAAAAGCGCTCGGCCACGCCGCGGCCGATGCCCGATGCCGCCCCGGTGACGATGACGGTCTTGTTGCCGAATAGATGCAAATCACTGCTCCCCGGGCCAACTGCGGCCCGTGCATCAAGGCTACGGGCCCAGGTGCGGCCCGGGCCGTAGGACGCGAACGTCGATGGCTGTAGGTTCGCCCCGCGCGCCGAGGCGCGGGCGCGATGCAGGCCTCCGCGTTGCAACCTGATGTCTACACTCGTCTCGATAGAAGGAGGTGCCGCCATGCCCCACATCCGTTTTCCGGCGGCCCATGGTCTGCTGCGGCAACTGGGCTTCCAGCTGCACAGCGGTGCCTGCACGCTGCCACAGTACCTCGATGCGGTGGCCGATCTGCTCAAGGCCGCCATCGCCTGCCCGCGCGTTACCGTGTGGCTGCTGCAGCGCGATCACCCCGAATCGACGCTGCAATGCACCGCCTGGTCCAGCTTCAGCCGCGGATTGCGGATCAACCGCTGCGCCTTGTCGCAGGAGGCGGTGCAGGCCTACCTGAAGGCGCTGCTGGCCACCGGCGTTCTGGCGGTGCCCGACCTGGACGCCGCCTTGCCGCTGCAGGCCCTCAATGCCGCGTACTGCCAGCCCGAGCAGGTGCTGGCCACACTGGACGCGGCCTTCGTGGTCAACGGCCAGGCGGTGGGGGTGGTGTGCTGCGAGCAGATCGGCGAAGTGCGCCAATGGACTGGCGAGGAATGCCTGCTGGTGCGCAGCGTGGCCCAGGCCGTGACGCTGGACATGGCCCGGCTGGCCGACGGCGTGCAGCCGGGCGACGATTGTTCAGACGACGTGCGTCGGCTGCTGGCCGCCTTGGGTCAGTAGGGAGGGCGCCAGGCCCGGCCAGCGGCTAACATGCTTGCATCACACTGCCTCACCTGAGGGCAGCGCACCCATCTTGATGGAGGAGTTCAAAGCATGGGTCAGCCGGGACAAGCCCCCGCCTACGAAACCGTGGCGGCCCACGAGGCCGAGATTCTGGAGGCGTGGCTGCAGAGCCTGCATGCCGACGGCGCGCTGCAGAGCGGCCGCATCCGCGAAGGCGAGCTGAGGGTGCAGTGCACCGGCCTGCTGCGCCAGTTGCGCGCCGGCATGGCCGAGTCCAGCGACGTCGACGCGCCGGCCTTCGCGCCGCTGCGTGATGCGCTGTCCGACCTCTCGGCCCGCCGCGCGCAGCAGGGCTTCAGTCCGCGCGAGATCGCCACCTTCATCTTCTCGCTCAAGCAGCCGCTGTTCGAGGCCATCAACCGCCACCTGGGCAACGAGGCCCTGGCGCTGCAGGCCAGCTGGCAGACGGGGTTGATGCTCGACCGGCTGGGCCTGCTGACGATGGAGTCCTTCCAGCGCATGCGCGAGGAAGTGATCGTGCGCCAGCAGCAGGAGATCTCCGAGCTGTCCACCCCGGTCATCAAGCTGTGGGACGGCATCCTCGCGCTGCCGCTCATCGGCACCCTGGACAGCCAGCGCACCCAGGTGGTGATGGAGAACCTGCTCGAGTCCATCGCCCAGCAGGGCGCGGGCATGGCCATCATCGACATCACCGGCGTGCCCACGGTGGATACGCTGACCGCGCAGCACCTGCTCAAGACGGTGGCTGCCGCGCGGCTGATGGGGGCCGACTGCATCATCAGCGGCATCCGCCCGCAGATCGCGCAGACCATGGTGCACCTGGGTGTGGAGCTGACGGTGGTGTCCAAGGCCACGCTGGCCGACGCCTTCGCGCTGGCGCTGTCGCGCCAGGGCCGTGGCGTCACCCGGCTGCGCAGGCCCGATGCCGCGCCGCAGCCGCCCGCCACCGGCCTGGGCTGAGCGGCGATGGAACGCATTCCCATCCTCAAGCTGGGCGATGCCCTGCTGGTCACCATCCAGGTGGACATGCACGACCAACTGGCCAGCGCGCTGGAGGAAGACCTGACCGCCAAGATCGTGGCGGTGCGCGCACGCGGCGTGCTGATCGACATCTCGGCGCTGGAGATCGTCGACAGCTTCATCGGCCGCATGCTGGACAACATCGCCGCCGTCTCGCGCATCCTGGATGCCGACACCGTGGTGGTGGGCATGCGGCCCGCGGTGGCCATCACGCTGGTGGAGCTGGGCTTGTCGCTCAACGGCGTGAAGACCGCGCTGGACGTGGAACGGGGCATGGCGATGATCCGGCGCCACGCCTACCTGAACCCGGACGACGACGACCACGACGGTGAGTGAAAGCCTGGACATCCGCAAGTCGGAAGACGTGGTCCGGGTGCGGCAGCGGGTGCGCGCCCTGGCGCTGGACGCCGGCCTGAGCCTGGTCGACCAGACCAAGATCGTGACCGCCGCCAGCGAGCTGGCCCGCAACACGCTGGACTACGGCGGCGGCGGCACGGTGGACCTGGAGCTGGTGCTGTCGCCCCGGCGCGGTGTGCGCCTGTGCTTCATCGACCAGGGCCCCGGCATTGCCGACATCGAACTGGCGCTGCGTGACGGCTACACCAGCGGCGGCGGCCTGGGCCTGGGCCTGGGCGGCGCCAAGCGGCTGTCGTCCGAGTTCCACATCAGCTCGCAGCCCGGCCAGGGCACGCGCATCACCATCGCCCGCTACAAGTAGGCCCCATGTTCGAAGTCCTCGTCACGGAGCAAAGCCAGGTGGCCGAGGCCCGTCGGCGCGCCAGTGCCGCCGCCACCGCCGCCGGCTTCGGCGAGACGGCCGCCGGCCGCGTGGCCCTGGTGGCCACCGAGCTGGCCAGCAACCTTGTCAAGCACGGCGGTGGCGGCCGGCTGCTGGTGGACGCCACCGACCACCATGCCGACCTGCTGGCGCTGGACAGCGGCGCGGGCATCGCCGACCTGGGCCGCTGCCTGGCCGACGGCTACTCCACCGCCGGCACGGCCGGCAACGGCCTGGGTGCGCTGCAGCGGCTGGCCCATCCGTTCGCGGTGGTGAGCTGGCCCGGCCGCGGCACCGCGATGCTGGCCCGGGTGCACGACCAGCAGGCGGCGCCTGCGCTGCCGGCCGGCTCTGCCGAGGTGGCGCCGGGCGCGCTGGCCGGCCTGGTGGTGCCGCGCCCCGGCGAAACCGCCTGCGGCGACGCCTGGAGCCATGCCGACGATGCCGAGGGCCGCACCGTGTTCGTGGTCGATGGCCTGGGCCATGGCATGGACGCCGCCCGCGCCGCCAACGAGGCCGTGGCCCAGTTCCAGCGCAGCCGCCACCAACAGCCCGATGAGATCGTGCATGCGGTGCACGGCGCCATCCGCCACACCCGCGGCGCGGCGGTGGGCGTGGCCCGCATCCACTGGGCCAGCGCCACCGTCAGCTTTGCCGGCGTGGGCAACATCGCCAGCACCTTCGTGCCGCAGGCGCCGGGCCAGCCGGTGCGGCGCATGGTCTCGCACAACGGCATCGTGGGCCACAACGCGCGCAAGATCCAGGCGTTCGACTACCCCTGCGGCGACGGCCTGCTGGTGATGCATTCCGACGGCATCGCCACCAGCTGGAACCTGGCCACCTACCCGGGCCTGTTGCAGGCCCACCCCTTGCTGGTGGCGGGCGTGCTGTACCGTGACTTTGCCCGTGGCCGCGACGATGCCACCGCCGTGGTGGTGGACACGCGGCCGCCACGGGGAGCCGTCTCGTGAACCAGCCGCCGCTGCCGGCCCTGGCCAGCCTGCCGCTGGGCAGCCCGGCCGAGGTGGTGGCCGCGCGCCAGCAGGTGCGCCGCGTGGCCGAGTTGCTGGGCCTGGACCGCAAGGGCCAGACGCGGCTGGCCACCGCCGTCTCCGAGATCGCGCGCAATGCCTTCAGCCATGCCGGTGGCGGCCAGGTGCTCATCGGGCTGGCCGGCCGCCAGCTGCAGGTGCTGGTGCGCGACCAGGGCCGCGGCATCGCCGACCTGGACCAGATCCTCAGCGGCCAGAAGGTGTTCGCGCCCGGCCAGGGCGCGGGCCTGGCCAGCGCGCGCCGGCTGGTGGACGAGCTGGACATCCAGACCTCGCCGCAGGGCACCGAGGTGCGGCTGGCGCAGTGGCTGCCGGCCGACCCCAGCGCCGCCCAGCTGCAGGCGCTCACCGCCGCGCTGCCACCGCGGCGGGCCGATCCGGTGGCCGAGCTGCAGGCGCAGGACCGTGAGCTGATCACCAGCCTGGCCGACCTGCAGGAGCGCGAGGCCGAGGCCGACCGCCTGAACCGCGAGCTGGAGGACACCAACCGCGGCGTGGTGGCGCTGTATTCCGAGCTGGAGCAGAAGGCCGAGGAACTGCGCGGCGCCAGCGAGATGAAGTCGCGCTTCCTCTCGCACATGAGCCATGAGTTCCGCACGCCGCTCAACAGCATCATGGCCTTGACGCGGCTGCTGATCGACGGCGTGGACGGCCCGCTGACCACCGAGCAGAACCGCCAGGTGGAGTACATCCGTCGCTCGGCGCAGACCCTGCTGGAGCTGGTGAACGACCTGCTGGACCTGGCCAAGGTGGAAGCCGGCCGGCTGGACGTGCGGCCCAGCGAGTTCACCGTGACCGACCTGTTCGCTTCGCTGCGCGGGTTGCTCAAGCCGCTGCTGACCAACCCGGCGGTGAACCTGGTGTTCGATGCCGCGCCCGACCTGCCGGTACTGCTGGCCGACGAGCAGAAGCTGGCCCAGGTGCTGCGCAACCTGGTGAGCAATGCGCTGAAGTTCACCGAAGCCGGCCATGTGCAGGTGCGGGCCCGGCACGACGCGCGGCGCGCCCGCCTGGTGTTCGAGGTGGAGGACACCGGCATCGGCATCGCGGCCTCGTCCATCGACCTCATCTTCGAGGAGTTCGCGCAGGTGGAAGGCCGGCTGCAGCGCGGCGGCACCGGCCTGGGCCTGCCGTTGTCGCGCCGGCTGGCCATGCTGCTGGGCGGCGAGCTCACCGCGCGCAGCGAGCCCGGCGCGGGCTCCACCTTCACGCTGACGATGCCGGTGCGCTTCGGCCAGGCGGCGCTGCCCGAAGACGAAGGCACCGAGGGCCGCGCCCGCCGCCGCGTGCTGGTGGTGGACGACGAGGAGGTGTTCCGCTACGTCATCCGCCACATCTCGCAGGACGCCGGCTTCGAGGTGCTGGAGGCCGACAACGGCGAGACCGGCCTCGCGCTGGCGCTGGCCGAGGCGCCCGACATGATCTTCCTCGACCTGCACATGCCGCGGCTCGACGGCTTCGGCGTGCTGGCCCAGTTGGCTGCGTCGCCGCTGCATGCCACGCCGGTGGTGGTGTGCACCTCGCATGCGCTGACGGTGGACCAGAAGCGTGCGCTGGCCGCGGCCTATGCCATCGTGCCCAAGCAGGACCTGTCGCGCGACGGCCTTTCGCGGTTGATGAACCTGGTGCTGGCACCGGGCGACGATGGGAGGTGAGTGCCATGACTGCCCGTACCGTCACCATCCTCAACGTCGACGACTCGGAGGTGGCCGCCTACACCAAGCACCGCGCGCTGCGGCACGCCGGCTTCCATGTGGTGGACGCGGGCAGCGCGACCGAGGCCTTGCGGCAGATCGAGGCGCTGCAGCCGCAGCTGGTGCTGCTGGACGTGCAGCTGCCCGACGGCAACGGCATCGAGCTGTGCAAGGTGATCAAGCAGCGCTGGCCCACCACGCTGGTGCTGCAGACTTCGGCCACCTTCGTCAGTGCCGAGGACCGCACCCGTGGCCTGGAGGGCGGGGCCGATGCCTACCTGATCCAGCCCATCGAGCCGGCGGAACTGGTGGCCTCGGTGCGTGCGCTGCTGCGGCTGTACGAGGCCGAGGCCCGCACCCGCGAGCTGAACGAGACGCTGGAGCAGCGCATCGCCGAACGCACGCAGGACCTGCATGCCAGCAACCGCGAGCTGCTGGACCAGATCGGCCAGCGTGAACGCGCCGAAGCGGCGCTGGTGCAGTCGCAGAAGATGGAAGCGGTGGGCCAGCTCACCAGCTCGATGGCGCACGACTTCAACAACATCCTGGCTTCGATGGTGGGCTACATCCACCTGGCGCGCCGGCGCCTGGAAGAGGGCGAGCCGCGCGCGCTGCTGGACAAGGCGGTGGCTGCGGCGGCACGTGGTCGGCGCCTCACCTCGCGCCTGCTGGCCTTCTCGCGCAACGATGCGTTGAGCACTGAGTCGGTGGACGTGCAGCAGCTGCTGGCCGGCATGGCCGAATGGCTGCAGCAGACGGCGGGCAGCCGCATCCAGGTGCAGATGGCGGCCACCGGCGAGCAGCTGGTGGCCTTGACCGATGCCAACCAGATCGAGCTGGCGATGCTCAACCTGGTGATCAATGCGCGTGATGCAATGCCCCAGGGCGGGCGCATCCAGATCGGCCTGGCGCATGGCGAGCTGGCGGCGGACGAGCCCGACCTGCCGGCCGGCCGCTACGTGGTGGTGACGGTGGCCGACTCGGGCCACGGCATGCCGCCCGAGGTGGCGGCCCGGGCCTTCGAGCCCTTCTACACCACCAAGCCCTCGGGCCGTGGCACCGGCCTGGGGCTGGCGCAGGTGATGGGCGTGGCCCGGCTGTCGCAAGGCACGGCCCGTGTGCGCAGCAGCCCCGAGACAGGGACCGCGGTGTCGTTGTGGCTCAAGGCCGGCCAGCTGCCGCCGGCCGACGCCGACGCGCCCCGGCCACCGGCCGAGCTGGCCAGCCACCCAGCGATGGACGAGCAGGTGCTGCTGGTGGACGACGAGGCCGACATCCGCCACACCGTCTCGCGTCTGCTGGACGAGGCGGGCTACGTGGTCCGCAGCGCGGCCAATGGCAGCGAGGCGCTGGCCATCGTCAACGGCGGCTTCGTGCCCGACGTGCTGCTGGCCGACTACGCCATGCCCGGCGACAACGGCGTGGACCTCGCCCTGCGGCTGCGCGAGATCCAGCCCGACCTGCCGGTGCTCTTCCTCAGCGGCCACGTCGACCGCGCCGTCATCGCCACCGCCGTGCCTGGCGCCCAGCTGCTGCGCAAGCCGTTCAGGGTGGATGAGCTGCTGGGGGCGGTGAGGGGGCTGGTGGAGCGCTCCGCCGCTCACGACCATTGATATGCCGCGCCCGTGGGTGCGAAGATGAACACCGTGTTGTCGGCTGCGTGGTCGTAGCCCTTGTCGGCCGACACAACAATGGTCGAGTCGCGCTGTCTTGCCCAAGCCCTGAATGCCGCGCGGCAACGGGTACAGGGAGCCAGACTCTGACGGATCACCAAATGTCCGTTGCCAGGCGACACAGGAAACGCGCGATCCTCGTAGCAGATTGCCGCTGATTTGTTACCGGTGTCGACAATTTCGGTTTGGTTGTCGAGCGAGACTTGGCTGTTCAACACTGTGGCTCTAGCCCAAGTGAACGACATGCCTGAGTAGACCGAGGTCAACCCCAGGCCTTGCGCTTTATTGAGCAGTTGACTCAAAACAACCTGCTCCGGCAGGCCGTTCATGCCGCCAAGCTTGTCCACCTTGCTGATGCGCTTGCCGTACAGGTTTTCGTTGTTGTGCAAGTTTGCCCAGGTCATTTGCGCTCTCCGTCGGACAGCTATGAGCTCGCCTTGATACACAGCGCTGCTGGCTACGCCGCCGCCGGCTCCCACACGCCTTCCAGCCGGTCTTCCAGCTCGTCGCTGGCGCGTTGCAGGGCGGCCAGGGTGTCGGCGTCGGGGCGCCAGTAGGCGCGCTGGCTGGCTTCCAGCAGGCGGCTGGCCACGCGGGAGGAGGCGGTGGGGTTCAGGCGCGCCAGGCGGTCGCGCATCACCGGGTCGAGCAGGAAGGTTTCGGTGAGCTGCTGGTACACCCAGGGCTGCACCTGGCCGGTGGTGGCCGACCAGCCCAGCGTGTTGGTCACATGCGCCTCGATCTGGCGCACGCCTTCGTAGCCGTGCTGCAGCATGCCTTCGTACCACTTGGGGTTGAGCATGCGCGTGCGGGTTTCCAGCGCCACCTGCTCGGCCAGCGTGCGCACGGTGCCGTCGCCGCGCGTCTGGTCGCCGATGTACACCGGCGGCGGCGCTGCCGAGCCGTCGCCGCGCTGGCGGCGCGCGCGCTTGACCGCGCCGGTGATGCCACCCAGCGTGTCGAAGTAGGTGTCCACCGTGGTCACGCCCAGCTCCACCGAGTCGAGGTTCTGGTAGGTCAGCTGCACGTCGGCCAGCACGCTGTTCAGCAGCGCGGCCTGCAGCTGCGGGCGGCCGTTGCGGCCGTAGGCAAAGCCCTTGCGGCGGGCGTAGCACTCGGCCAGCTCGTCCTCCTGCTGCCAGCCGCTGCTGTCCACCAGGTGGTTGACGTTGGCGCCGTAGGTGCCTTCGGCATTGCCGTACACCCGCAGCGCCGCGGTTTCCAGCGTGCAGCCATGGGCCTGCTGGTAGGCCAGCGCATGCTTGCGGATGAAGTTGTGCTCGGCCGGCTCGTCGGCCTCGGCGCACAGCCAGGCGGCTTCGGCCAGCAGCTTGATCTGCAGCGGCATCAGGTCGCGGAAGATGCCCGACAGCGTGATCACCACGTCGATGCGCGGCCGGCCCAGTTCGGCCAGCGGCAGCAGCGTGGCGCCGGCGATGCGGCCATAACCATCGAAGCGCGGCCGCGCGCCCATCAGCGCCAGCGCCTGCGCGATGGGGGCGCCTTCGGTCTTCAGGTTGTCGGTGCCCCACAGCACCATGGCGATGGACTCGGGCAGCGCATGGCCATCGGCGGTGTAGCGGTCCAGCAGGCGCTGCGCCTGCTGGCTGCCGTCCTTCACCGCGAAGGCGCTGGGAATGCGGAAGGGGTCGAAGCCATGCAGGTTGCGGCCGGTGGGCAGCACGGCCGGCGTGCGCAGCAGGTCGCCACCCGGGGCCGGCCGCACGAAGCGGCCATCCAGCGCACGCAGCAGCGCGGGCAGCTCACCGTTGTCGGCCAGGTGGCGGTTGGCGGTGGCCAGCTCGGCCAGCCAGGCCGCATCGGCTTCGCCCAGGGCCTGGGCCTGCTGCTGCAGCGCCGAGGCATCACCGGCCACCAGCGCCTCCACCAGCGCGCGCGGCGGCGCGCTGCCGCGGGCGGCTTCGGCCATGGCCAGCAAGGTGTCGGTGCGCTCGGCCGCCGTGGGCGCGCGACCCAGCACATGCAGGCCCTGCGGAATCAGCGTGTATTCCAGCTCCAGCATGGCTTCGGTCAGGCGCAGCACCTGGGCTTCCACCTGGTCGGCGGGCCAGGGCGGCTCGGCCGCCGCCAGGTTCAACGTGGCGGCCTGGGCCTGCAGCAGCGGGGCCAGCGTCGCGGCGTCTTCGCTGCCGTCCTGCGGCGCGCGCCAGCGTTCCACCGTGGCCTTGAGTTCCAGCAGGCCGCGGTACAGGCCCGCCTGCGCGATGGGCGGCGTGAGGTAGCTCACCAGCGTGGCACCGGCGCGGCGCTTGGCCAGCGCGCCTTCCGACGGGTTGTTGGCCGCGTAGAGGTTGAAGTTGGGCAGGTCGCCGATCAGGCGGTCGGGCCAGCAGGCGCCCGACAGGCCCGACTGCTTGCCGGGCATGAATTCCAGCGCGCCATGGGTGCCGAAGTGCAGCACCGCATCGGCGCGGAAGTCTTCCCGCAGGTAGCGGTAGAAGGCCGAGAAGGCATGCGTGGGCGTCATGCCTTTGTCGAACAGCAGGCGCATCGGGTCGCCTTCATGGCCGAAGGCCGGCTGCACCGCCACCAGCACCTGGCCGAACTGCCGGCCCAGCACGAAGATCGATCGGCCATTGCTCAATTGCCGGCCCGGCGCCGGGCCCCATTGCGCCTCGATCTCGCGCAGCCAGCGTTCGCGCTTCACATGGTCGTTGGCCGGGATCAGCGCATGCACGTTGGCATCGGCGCCATGGTGGGCGGCATTGCCGGCCAGCAGGCTGTCGCGCAGTGCGTCCACCGTGGCCGGCAGGTCCACCGTGTAGCCCTCGGCCTTGAGCATGGCCAGCGTGCGGTGCAGCGACTCGAACACCGACAGGTAGGCCGCGGTGCCGGTGCTGCCCGCATTGGGCGGGAAATTGAAGATCACCACCGCCAGCTTGCGGCGTGCACGCTCGCTGCGGCGCAGGGCCACCAGCTTGTGCACGCGGGCGGCCAGCATCTGCGCGCGGTCGGGGCAGCTGCGCATGTCCTGCGCGTTGTCGGTGGCGTGGAAGCTGCAGCGCTGGGCGCAGCCGGTGCACACCGTGCCTTCACCGCCCGGCCGGCCGCCGAACACGGTGGGGCCGGTGGCGCCGTCCAGCTCGGGGATGGCGACCATGATGGTGCTTTCCACCGGCAGCAGGCCGCGTTCGCTGGCGCCCCATTGGTCCAGCGTCTGGAACTCCACCGGGTGGGCGGCCAGGTAGGGCACGTCCAGCTGGGCCAGCGTCTGCTCGGCGGCCTGGGCATCGTTGTAGGCCGGCCCGCCCACCAGCGAGAAGCCGGTGAGCGACACCACCGCATCCACCGTGGCGCGGCCTTCGTGCATGAAGAAGCGGTCGATGGCCGGCCGTGCGTCCAGGCCGGCGGCAAAGGCGGGCCTGACCTTCAGGCCCCTGGCTTCCAGCGCGGCGATCACGCCGTCGTAGTGCGCGGTGTTGCCGGCCAGCAGGTACGAGCGCAGCAGCAGCAGGCCGACGGTGCCGGCCTCGGGCTGCAGCGCTGCCGCGGCGGGCAGGCGTTGCAGGGCATCGGCCGCTTCGGCCATGCGGCCCGGCAGCCGCGGGTGGTACAGGCCCAGTTCGGGATAGTCCACCGGCGCCGCGGCGGCCAGCGTGCCACGCAGCGCGCGCCGCGGGCCGTCGGCATAACGGTCCACCAGGGCCAGCACCATGTTCTGCACGTTGTCCTGCGAGCCGCCCAGCCAGTACTGCAGCGTCAGGAAGTAGGCCCGCAGGTCTTGCGCGGTGCCGGGCACGAAGCGCAGCAGCTGCGGCAGCCGGCGCAGCATCTTCATCTGCGCCGCGCCGCCGCTGGCCGGCGGCTTGCCCGCCGCCGAAGCCTTGCCACGCAGGCGCTTGAGCAGCGCCATCGGCCCGCTGGCGGGCTTGCCCATGTCCAGCTTGCCCAGCCGTGTCAGGCGCACCACCTCGCCAGCCGACACGGCGCACACCATCGCATCGCACTGGTCGCGGCGCGCCTGCAGCGCGGGCAGCACCGGCAGGAAGTGCTCCTCCATGAACAGCATGGTGGCCACCACGATGTCGGCCTGCGCGATGTCGGCCAGGCAGCGCGCCAGCGCGGCCGGCTGAGCCGCCCAGTCCGAAGCCGCATGCTGGCTGAGCACCAGCCCCGGCAACTGCCGCCGCAGCGCCACACGCGCCCGATCGGTGGCGCTGGCCAGGTGCGTATCCATCGTGACGATGACCACCCGGTACGGCGTGGGGTCGGGAGTCGGGATGGGCGAGGGCATGAGCCCAATCTAGGGCTGACACGAGAAAGTGTCAATACAGCGTGACACTCAGGCGTGGCGCGAGGCGCGGGATGCGCCTGCCCGTTGCTTCAGGTCAGCAACGGTTGGGCGTGCTGCGCAAACACCTTCAGGATCTTCTTGTCCATCGTGATCAGCGACGTCTGCAGCCGCTGCGCCAGCGCCACGAACTCGCAGTCGTACGCCGAGCAATCGCTGCGATTCACCAGGGCCATGACCTCCTGCGAGTCGACCGGAAACTCAAAGCCGTCCATCAGCGACTCTGCTTCCGTCTGGATGGCGCAGACCTGCTCGAAGCTCAAGGTCTTGCGGCGCAGATAGCCCGCCAGGATGTTTCTGAACTCACTGCGCCAAAGCAGAGGCGCGGCCCACTCCGGATCGCGGGCCAGCAGCGCCTCGGCCGCCGCCGTGAACTCGCCGGGCAGGTAGAGGTAGGCCAGCACGTTGCTGTCTACAACGATCACTTGCGCCCCGCGCGTTTGGCGGCATCGATGTCGGCGGCGGTGAACGGGCCCCGTGGCAGGCTGGCCCGAAGCTCACGCGCGCGCGCCAGGCGGTCGTCGGCCGTCGTGCGGTTAGGCAGCAGCACTGCTTCCAGGCAGACGATGGCTTCGCTGTTCAAGCTGCGGCGGTGCAACCCGGCCGCCGCCTTCAGGCGCTCGTACACCGCGTCGGGAATGTTCTTCAACGTCAGGGAGGTGGGCATGCGACGACTCGGCGGAGGGAACCAAAACGGTTCCATTTTGGCGGAGTGAGTCACCTTGGGCAACCGCCGGTGCTGTTCCGGCCTCTGCCTCCCTGGCCCTCAACCCCCACTTCCACAGCCACTCGCTGGGCAGCGGCAGCACCAGCAGCCAGTGCTCCAGCACGCCCAGGGTCAGCAGGGCGGCGGCCAGCAGGCGGGCGGTTTCGTCGAAGCGGCCGATGCCGGGCTGCAGCGCGGCCTGCCACACGGCGGCGGTGGCGGCGGTGCCCAGCAGGATGGACAGCGGGAACAGCCGGTTGCCCGGGCGGCGCCGGAAGTAGCTGTGCAGGTAGGCGATGTGCGGCGGCAGGAAGCTCTCGTTGAGGTTGCGCACGCCCAGGAACACGTTGAGCTTGCTGCTCTGGCGCATGCACCACAGCGCGCCGAAGGTCCAGGCCGCCACCTGGTTGGGCTGGCGCCAGCTCAGGGCCAGCACCGCGGCAAACAGCACCAGCAGCGCCAGTTCGTGGAACAGCACCACCTCGAACGCGAAGGCCGCGCGCTGCCAACCGCGGGCGCCGGGCGGGCAGGGCGTGCGCCGCGGGCCGGTGACGTAGCCCAGCAGAAAAGCCACTTCCTGCCAGGCCCACACCATCAAGGCGGCGGTGAAGGCCAGGTAGGCACCGGTCACGCGGGTGTCGTCGGCGGTGGCGGCCACGCCGCACAAGGCCACGGCCAGCAGCACCGTGGCGCCCAGCATCGTGAACGGGTGGGTGCTGCGCGGCAGGCCCACCAGCCACAGGATGGCGCCGGTGCTGAACCACCACGCCAGCAGCGTGTACAGGAGCGGGCCGGCCTGCTGCATGGGGGCTTCGTGCGCAGCGGATGAAGGGGCAGCGCCTACCAGGCCGGCGCCACGCGCACTTGCGCCGGCAGCGCATGCCGCTGCACAGGCTGCAGGTACAGCCGCGCAAAGGTGACGGTGGCCTGCACTGCGCAAGCAGCCTGCTGCAGCTTGCCGCGCAGGCCGCCGCGCGCCTTGGCCTCGTCCATGCGGGCCTGCAGTGCCACCAGGCGGTTGAGGCCGCGCAGGAAGGCCGGGCGCTCCACGTCCAGCGAGATCGGGAACACCTGCTTGCTGATCTCGGTGGTGATGCGGAACACGGTCAGGTCGTATTCGGTGGGGTCCAGCCCCATGGCCTGCTTGAGGGCGGGGCGGGCATGGTCGCGCACGTACATGGTGGCGTACACCGCCAGCAGGAAGAAGCGCACCCACAGCAGGTTGCCGCCGCGCAGCAGGTGGGGGTGGGCGCGCAGCAGCAGCGCGAAAGACTCGCCGTGGCGGAATTCGTCGTTGCACCAGCGCTCGAACCAGCGAAAGATGGGGTGGAAGCGCAGCTCGGGGTGGCGTTCCAGCTGGCGGTAGATGGTGATGTAGCGGGCGTAGCCGATCTTCTCCGACAGGTAGGTGGCGTAGAAGATGTACTTGGGCTTGAAGAAGGTGTAGCGCTTGGTGCGCTTGAGGGCGCCCAGGTCCACGCCCAGCCCGTAGTCCTTCAGCGACTGGTTGATGAAGCCGGCATGCCGCGATTCATCACGCGCCATGTAGCGCATCAGCGCCTTGATGTCGGGGTTGTGGCTGCGCTTGAAGATCTCGTTGTAGAGCACGCAGCCCGAAAACTCGGAGGTCAGCGACGAGACCAGGAAGTCGAGGAACTCGGCCCGCAGCTCCGGCGACCAGGTGGGCGTGAGCGCGGCCACTTCTTCCGCGAACTGCGGCGTGCGCTGGAAGTGGTCGTGGTTGTTGTCGCCTTCGTACTCGGCCAGCATGGCGTCCCACTCAGCGCGCAGCGGGCTCACGTCCAGCTGGTCCAGCGCTGCGAAGTCGGTGGTGTAGAAGCGCGGGCTCAGCATGGTGGAGGCGCGGGCGCGCTCGATGGCCTGCTCGGGGCTGTGAAGGGCGGTGTCCATGCGGTTCTCCTGCGGGGTTGTCACGCTTCGGGGTCAGGGCGTGGGTGGGCCCGGCAGCAGGCGCACGAACACGCCGGCGTTCACGGGGCCGAAGGCTTCCAGGTCGATGCGGCGGCCGGTGCCGGGGTCTTGCAGCGTCAGCCGGCCGTCGCTGCGAGCCAGCAGCAGGAAGGGCACTTCAGGCCCCAGCTGCTGGCGCTTGCGTTCACGCACCAGGCCGCGCACGGCGCTGCGCAAAAAGCCATTGGTGCCGGGCGCCACGGTCTGCAGCACCTGCCCGCTGGCGGCATCGCGCACCGCGATGCCGCCGTCGGGCAGATCGTCGAAGTGCAGGCTGCGCGCCTGCAGCACCGGCGCGGTGGGCTCGCCGCCGCCGCCCACGCCCAGCCAGCGCACCACCGCCACGCCCATCAGCGTGACCAGTACCAGCACCCCCAGTGCGGCCAGCGGCAGCCGTGGCGTGGTGGTGAGGTGCAGCGGCGTGGAGGTGGCCATGGCAGCTTGTCTAGACAACGGCGTCGCGCTGGGCGGCCACCAGCAGCGCGGCCACCTCGTCCACCTGCGGCAGCGCACGCAGCAGCGGCTGCGCGCGGCGCAGCTGCCAGGGCCGCACATGCGGCCACAGCTGCAGCCAGGCGATGCGGTCAGGCCCGGCCAGCTGCAGCGCGATGCTGCCGCGGCCGGCGCGGCCGCGGTGCAGCGCGGCACCCGCGATGCAGCGGTGCGGCAGGTTGAAGGTGACGGTGAGCACGATGCCCACCCGCATCACCACCCGGCGGCTGGTGATGGTGTAGCAGGTGGTGCGGGCGCTCAGCCAGGCCAGCAAGGCCACCGTGCCCAGGCCGGCGGCGGCCAGCAGCAGCGGGCCGGCCATCTGCGCCAGCAGCGGCAGCGGCGCCAGGCCGCTGGCGGCCAGCTCGGCGGTGCGCCAGGCCAGCAGCACGCAGAAATACAGCGCGATGGCCCGCAGGTGGAAGGCGTCACGCGCCAGCGTGGGCCAGTGGGGCTGGCCTTGCCACAGCAGGGTCTCGTCGGCGGGCAGCGGCTCGGGCAGGCCGGGCGCGGCTTCGAACTCATGCTCCGGCACCGGCACCAGCGTGCGCGCCGGCGGCGGTGCCAGCGCTTCGCGGTGGGCGGCCCGGGGGGCGGCGCGCAGCGTGGTCACAGCAGCGGCTCCGCCCGGCGCGGCAGCGCGTACAAGGTGCCGGCACCGTAGTAGGCCATCACCTTCTCCTCTTCCAGCATGGTCACGCGCTCAGGGTGGCGCAGTGCCGGAACGCCGGTGAACTGTGCGGCCAGGATGGCGCGCACCTGCACGCGGTGCGGCTTCACCCGGGCGAAGTTCATCGGCAGCAGCACCGTGTGCGCCAGGCCGGGCACCTTCACTTCGAGGTAGCGGAACAGCATCTCGGCCTGGTCCACCCACAGGTCGACCACCTCGCCGGCCACCGCGCCGTCGGCGCCCACCACGGGCAGGCCGCGCGGGTCGGGGTCCTGCCGGTCCACGCCCAGCGTGGACACCGCGCGCAGCGGCAGCAGCCGGGGCTGCAGGTCTTCGGTGGTGTCGATGATGTCGGGCCGCTCGGCCCAGGCGCCGGGGCCGATGCCGGCCTGCATCGGGTCGCCTTCGGGCTCGATCGGCGCGCCGAGGAAGCGGCCGGTCAGCCGGGCCTTCTCGGGCGCCACGGGGGCGGCGCGGTTGGGCACGCTGACGCTGCGACCGTCCCGCAGGGTGTAGGTCTTGGGCTTGGGAATGGGCGGCCAGCCCTGCACGTCGATGCGGCCGCCCGAGCGGTCGGACTCCAGCGGGTAGCCCTCGCGCTTGTTCTCCTGGTGCAGGTAGTAGATGAGGCCTGCGAAGAAGATCCAGAAGCCGTACAGCGTGAGCTGGGCCACGTCGATGTATTGCGTGATGGCGCCGGTTTGCATGGTGGGCTCCTTGGAATGCGGAGGGTGGGGCTTCAGCCGGGAAACTCGGCCAGGCCAAAAGGCCGGGGGCTGGCGCCGGTGGCGGGCGGCGCCTGCGTGCCGTGCAGCCGGCGCACCAGCGGCCCGATGGCCGCCAGCGTGGCGAAAAGCAGGGCAATCTCGAGGTGGTAGACGAAGCTGTAGCCGATGGACGGGCCAGTGAGGGCCGGGCCCAGCGCGCCCTGGCTGGCCAGCGCGGCCACGCCATCGCGCAGCGCGCCGCCCAGGCCCACGGCCAGGCCGCCGGCGGTGGCCTGCACCGCGCCCCAGGCACCCAGCGCCAGACCGTTGTGGCCGGCTGACAGCGCCATGGCCGCGATCAGCGTGCCCACGCCGAACAGCCCGCCGCCAAAACCGATGAGCAGCACGCCGGCCCGGAACAGCAGCGGCGAATCGAGTGGCGCAGCGAAGATGACGGCTGCGAAGGCCACCACGCCGGCCAGCGCACCCGCGGCGGCCAGGCGGTACGGGTCGCTGCCGTGCTGCAGCCAGCGCGCCGCCAAGCCGAAGGCGGCCAGCGCGCCCGCGGCCAGCAGCGCGGTGAGCAGGCTGGTGGCGCCCACGCCCAGGTGCAGCACCGCGCCGCCGTACGGCTCCAGCACGATGTCCTGCATGTTGAAGGCGGCCGTGCCCAGGCCCACCGCCACCAGGAAGCGCCGCACCGCAGGCTGGCCCGCGAACGACTGCCAGGCCTCGCGGAACGAGGGCGCGGCGGTGGGCGCAGGCCGGCGCGGGCCGCGCGGCTCCTGCTTCCACAGCGCGGCGATGTTGAGCAGCATGGTCATCAGGGCCGCGCCCTGCACCACCTGCACCAGCCTCACATGGCTGAAGTCGCGCAGCAGCGCGCCGAAGGCCAGGCTGCCCACCAGCATGCCCACCAGCAGCATCACGTACATCAAGGCCACCACGCGCGGGCGGGTGGCTTCGGGCGCCAGGTCGGTGGCCAGGGCCAGGCCGGCGGTCTGCGTGGTCTGCAGGCCGGCGCCCACCAGCACGAAGGCCAGGGCCGCGGCCGCGGTGCCCACCCAGGCAGGGCCGTGCAGGTCGCCGGCATCGGACGACAGCACCAGCAGCGCAAACGGCATGATGGCCAGGCCGCCGAATTGCATCAGCGAGCCGAACCACAGGTAGGGCACGCGGCGCCAGCCGAGCGCGCTCCAGTGCGTGTCGGACTTGAAGCCCACCAGCGCGCGCCAGGGCGCCAGCAGCAGCGGCAGCGCCACCATGCTGGACACCAGCCAGGCCGCCACCTGCAGCTCCACGATCATCACGCGGTTGAGCGTGCCCACCATCAAGGCGCCGGCCATGCCCACCGACACCTGGAACAGCGCCAGGCGCAGCAGGCGCGACAGCGGCAGGCCGGGTGACGCCGCATCCGCGAACGGCAGAAAGCGGGGGCTGACGTGCAGCCAGGCGCGCGACAGCTTCATGCCGGCCCCTCGCCCGGCGGGTACGCCGGGCGATCCCCCGAGGGGATGTCGGGCCGGCTTGGGGCGGCCCGGCGCTCGGCCCGCATGGCTTGCCTCAGCTCCAACGCCTGCGAGGTGTAGAAGCCGCTGGCGATGCGCTGGCTGCGGCCGGGCTGCCAGGCCTGCAGGCCCTCGGCCTGGCCGATCAGCGCATGCAGCTTTTCAGCACGCACCGGCTCGATGGCCGGTGCACGGTCGCCGCGCGGAAACAGCCGGCCCACCGCATGCATCGCGGCCAGCGCCGGGTTGCTGGGCGCATAAGTCATCAGCATCGAGCCATGGATGCGCGGCGCCAGCCGCTGCAGGGCCTGCACCGCCTGCGGCGCGGTGTAGTGGATCAGCGAATCCATCAGCACCACGTGATGGAAGTGGCCCAGCGACGGGCTGAGCATGTCGCCCGACAGGAATTGGATGCGCCCGCGCAGCGCCGCCGGCACCCGCTGCTGCGCCAGCTCCACCAGCGTTGGCGAAAGGTCGATGGCCAGCACCTCGGCCCCGCGCTGCGCCGCCTCGATGGCCAGCGCGCCGGTGCCGCAGCCGGCGTCCAGCAGGCGCAGGCCGTGCAGGTCGGCGGGCAGCCAGTCCAGCAGCAGCGCGCGCATGCGGTCGCGGCCGGCGCGCACCGTGGCGCGGATGCGGCCCACCGGCGCGTCAGAGGTGAGCCGCGCCCAGGCATCGGCCGCGGTGCGGTCGAAGTAGTGCTCGATGCGGCCGCGGCGCTGGGTGTAGGTGTCGGTGCTCATGGCATGCCCCGGTTGGCGACGGCTTCAGTCGAAGCCCAGCAGGTCGAACAGGTCACGGTCCTTCATCGGCGTGCACACCATGGGCTCGGTGCCCAGCCACAGCGCGGCGGCCAGGCGCAGGTACTCGGCCTGCACCGCGGCCAGCTCGGGGCTGTCCTCCATCTCGAACAACGTGGCCTTCTTCAGCCGGCTGCGACGGATCACGTCCAGGTCCGGAAAGCGCGCCATCGTCTTCAAGCCGATCCGATCGTTGAAGCGGTCGATCTGGTCGGTGGCAGCGCTGCGGTTGGCGATCACGCCGCCCAGCCGCACCTTGTAGTTTTTGGCCTTGGCACCGATGGCCTGCACGATGCGGTTCATCGCGAAGATGCTGTCGAAGTCGTTGGCGGTGACGATCAGCGCCCGGTCGGCATGCTGCAGCGGCGCCGCGAAGCCGCCGCACACCACGTCGCCCAGCACGTCGAAGATCACGACGTCGGTGTCGTCCAGCAGGTGGTGTTCCTTCAGCAGCTTCACGGTCTGGCCCACCACGTAGCCGCCGCAGCCGGTGCCGGCCGGCGGGCCGCCGGCTTCCACGCACATCACGCCGTTGTAGCCGGGGTAGACGAAGTCCTCGGGCCGCAGCTCCTCGGGGTGGAAGTCCACCGACTCCAGCACGTCGATCACCGTGGGCATCAACTGCTTGGTGAGCGTGAAGGTGCTGTCGTGCTTGGGGTCGCAGCCGATCTGCAGCACGCGCTTGCCCAGCTTGCTGAAGGCCACCGACAGGTTGGACGAGGTGGTGCTCTTGCCGATGCCGCCCTTGCCGTACACCGCAAACACCTTGGCGGTGCCGATGGAGACGCCGGGGTCCAGCTGCACCTGCAGGCTGCCCTCGCCGTCGGGCCGTCGCGGGGTCTTCAGCGTCGGGAAGGGCAGGGTGGTGATGTCGGTCATCGTGGGTCCTTGCCGCTAGCGGCTGAAGTGGGCCTTGGCCTCGTACAGCGTCTCCACGGTGATGGTCATCACCCCGCGTTCGACGGCAAAACGCTCGGTGTTGCGGCGGGCCTTGCCGCGCACGAAGAAGGGCACGCGGTGCAGCTCGCGCTCGGCCTCGGGGGCCCAGGTGGCGGCCATCGTGGGCAGGTCTTCCGGCAGGTCGGGCTGCGGCTCGGGCTCAGGCACTGCCATCGACGCCGAGGCATGCCCCAGGTGCGAGGCTGGCGCGTCTTCATGGAACTCGAAGTCGCCCCGGAACATGCCCAGCAGATGTTCTTCCAGGCCCATCATCAGCGGATGCACCCAGGTGTCGAACAGCACGTTCGCGCCTTCGTAACCCATCTGCGGCGAGTGGCGCGCCGGAAAGTCCTGCACATGCACCGGTGCCGAGATCACCGCGCACGGAATGCCCAGCCGCTTGGCGATGTGGCGTTCCATCTGCGTGCCCAGCACCAGGTCGGGCTGCAGCGCCGCCACCGCGGCTTCCACTTCCAGGTAGTCGTCGGTGATCAGCGGCGCCACGCCGTGGTGGGCGGCGGCCTCGCGCACGTCGCGGGCGAATTCGCGGCTGTAGGTGCCCAGGCCCACCACCGCGAAGCCCAGCTCTTCGGCGGCCACGCGGGCGGCCGCCACGGCGTGGGTGGCATCACCGAAGATGAAGACCCGCTTGCCCGTCAGGTAGGTGGCGTCCACCGATTGCGAGTACCACGGCGCGCGGCTGGCGCGGGCCTGCAGCGCGGGCGGCACCGGCACGCCGGCCAGAGCGGCCACCTCGGCCACGAAGGCCTGTGTGGCCTTGGCGCCGATGGGGATGGTCCTGGTGAAGGGCTGGCCGAACTGGCGTTGCAGCCAGCCCGCGGCCTGCTGCGCCACCTCGGGGTACAGCACCACGTTGAAGGCGGCTTCACCCAGGCGGGCCAGGTCGGCGGGTGAAGCTTCCAGCGGCGCCACCACGTTCACCGCGATGCCCAGCTGCAGCAGCAGGCCGGTGATCTCCTGCACGTCGTCGCGGTGGCGGAAGCCCAGCGCCGTGGGGCCCAGCAGGTTGCAGCCGCGGCGCGGTGCGCCTTCGGCCGGGCGGCGGGCCAGCGCACGCACCAGCTGGTAGAAGGTTTCGCTGGCGCCGTAGTTTTCCTTGCGCTGGTAGGCCGGCAGCTCCAGCGGAATCACCGGCACCGGCAGGTCCAGCGCCTGGGCCAGGCCGCCGGGGTCGTCCTGGATCAGCTCGGCGGTGCAGGAGGCGCCCACCAGCAAGGCCTGCGGCTGGAAGCGCGCATAGGCATCACGCGCCGCCTGCTGGAACAGGCCCGCGGTGTCGGCGCCCAGGTCGCGCGCCTGGAAAGTGGTGTAGGTGACCGGCGGGCGCCGCGGCAGCCGCTCGATCATCGTGAACAGCAAGTCGGCGTAGGTGTCGCCCTGCGGCGCATGCAGCAGGTAGTGCACGCCGCGCATCGCGGTGGCCACCCGCATCGCGCCCACGTGCGGCGGTCCTTCGTAGGTCCACAGGGTGAGTTGCATCGTCGACTTTCAGGCCGCGGCCAGCAACTGGCGGCGGTGCAGCGGGCGTGCGAACAAGGCGGCCAGGTCGGCCGCCTGTTCATAGCCGTGGATGGGCGAGAACACCAGCTCGATGGACCACTTGGTGGTCAGGCCCTCGGCCTCCAGCGGGTTGGCCAGGCCCAGGCCGCACACCACCAGGTCGGGCGCGTCGGCGCGGCAGCGGTCCAGCTGGCGTTCCACGTCCTGCCCTTCCGACAGGCGGGTGCCGGCCGGCAGCAGCGCCAGCTCCTCGGCCATGTGCTGCCGGTGCAGGAAGGGCATGCCCACCTCGGTGAGCTGCATGCCCAGCTCGCGCGCCACGAAGCGCGCCAACGGCAGCTCCAGCTGCGAGTCGGGGAAGAAGAAGATGCGCTTGCCGGCCAGCCGCGCGCGGTGCGGCGCCAGCGCCTGGCGGGCACGGTCCACCGCGGGGCCGGTCACCTGCTGCAGCCGCGCTTCATTCACACCGTAGGCGGTGGCTGCGGCCCGCAGCCAGGCGGTGGTGCCTTCCACGCCCAGCGGGAAGGGCGCGGCGATGCGGCAGGCGCCCCGTTCTTCCAGCGCGCGGGCGGTGTCGGCCAGGAAGGGCTGGGCCAACAGGTAGCGCGTCTGCGGGCCTACGGCCGGCAGGTCGGCCAGCTGGCGTGCCGGCAGGAACTGCACGGGGCCGATGCCCAGGCCGCTGAACAGCCGCTTGAACTGCGCCTCCACCACATCGGCCAGCGCGCCCACCACCAGCAGGCCGGGCTGCGCGGTGGCCGGCAGCGTGGGCACCAGCGCGGCCAGGCAGGCGTCTTCGCCCTGGGTGAAGGTGGTCTCGATGCCGCTGCCCGAGTAGCTGAGCACCCGCACCCGCGGCAGGAAGCGCTGGCCCAGCCGCTGCGCCGCGCGCTGCAGGTCGAGCTTGATCACTTCCGAAGGGCAGGAGCCCACCAGGAACAGCAGCTTGATGTCGGGCCGCCGCTCCAGCAGCCGCGTCACCACGCGGTCCAGCTCGTCGTTGGCATCGGCCAGGCCGGCCAGGTCGCGGTCGTCGATGATGGCGGTGGCAAACCGCGGTTCGGCGAAGATCATCACGCCGGCGGCCGACTGCAGCAGGTGCGCGCAGGTGCGTGAGCCCACCACCAGGAAGAACGCGTCCTGCATCTTGCGGTGCAGCCACACGATGCCGGTGAGGCCGCAGAACACCTCGCGCTGGCCGCGTTCGCGCAGCACCGGCGCATCGGTGCAGCCGCTGTCGGTGGCCGAAGCGATCGGGATCATGTCGCTGCTCCGCGAGTGGCCGGCACGGCCAGGCCGCCGGGGCCGGCCTGCAGCCGCGCCGCCCGCAGCTTGAGCAGGAACTGCGTGGCGTTGATCGCGTAGCTGGTATACGCCGCCAGGGCCAGCAGCATCAGCCCGCGGCTGCCCAGCCAACCCAGACCCAGCGCCAGCAGGTAGGCGCTGTGCAGGGCCAGCACGGCCATGCTGAACACGTCTTCCCAGTAGAAGGCGGGGGCGAACAGGTATTGGCCGAAGACCACTTTCTCCCACACGCAGCCGGTGACCATGATGGCGTACAGCAGCAGCGTCTTGGCCACCACTGACAGCGTGGCCGCCTGCTCGCCCTGGCCGGTGGCCAGGAAGCGCAGCACCAGCACCAGGCTGATCAGGAACACCAGGAACTGCAGCGGCGCCAGCACGCCCTGCACCAGCGTCCAGCCGCTCGCATCGCGGCGCTGCCGTTGTTCAGGGGTGTACAGCGGTGCGTGGCGGGGGAGTGACCGGGAAGGCATGCGGCGAATCTAGGCCTGTGCCGACCGAGTGTCAATCCAGATTGACGTAATACGGGTCTGACACTACGCTGCAGTGGCAGTCCTTGTTGCACCGGGAAACGCTTGACGCCGACCGTCTTCGCGCTGACAGTAGCCGCGGACCCAGGCACCTGCTTACCAACACGACAAGAAACTGCCAGCCATCACTGGGCACCAACAGGTCCACCCGAAGCACCCGCTTCTCCTCGAGACCCGACGCGCTCAACCCACGAGGAGATACGTGGTGCAGACGTACACGAGACACCTGGCCGGGCCGGCGGCCACGGCCCAGGACGGCACGACGGCGTTGCAATGGGGCGCCGTCAGCCGCGGCCCAGGCGCGGGGGGAACCGAGGACACGCCGGCCGAAGGCGACCCTGGCCCCGGCGATCGCGCAGCCTCGCTGCTGCGCACCATCGAGACCCAGATCATCCCGCGGCTGCTGATGGCGCATTGCCATGCCGACAGCCCCGCCGCGCCTTCCAGCCGGCCACTGCCGGTCGTCGGCCCGGCCGAGGTGGCGGTGCTCACCGACATCGTGCTGGGCCGCGTGGCCGGCAGCGCGGCCGACTATGTGCGCGCCCGCCGGGCCGAAGGCCTGGACATCGAGAGCATGACCTGGAGCTGCTGGCGCCCACGGCCGAGCGGCTGGGTGCACTGTGGGAGGCCGACCTGTGCGACTTCACCGAAGTGACGGTGGGGCTGTGGCGGCTGCAGCAGCTGGTCAACGAATACAGCAGCGCCTTCCAGCGCGGCGAGCACAGCCGCCGCAGCGGGCACCGGGCGCTGCTGGCACCGGCCCCCGGCTCGCAGCACAACTTCGGCCTGCTGATGGTGGTGGAGTTCTTCCGCCGCGCCGGCTGGGACGTGTGGGCCGACCCCGGCGCCGACCTCCACGAGCTGACGCGCACCATCGGCAGCAGCTGGTACGACCTGCTGGGCCTGTCGGTCGGCAGTGAATGCCATGTGCCCCAGGTGGCATCGGCTATCCTCACGCTGCGCCAGGCCTCGCTCAATCCCGCCGTCGTCATCATGGTCGGCGGGCCGGTGGTGGGCCTGCTGGACAACTTCGTCGCGCAGGTGGGGGCAGACGCCACCGCCGGCGATGCCCGTCAAGCGGTGGCCGAGGCCGAACGCCTGGTCGCCGCCCGCTATTGCAGTTCCTGACCTCCTCCTCCCTGCCAACGCGCCGCGGCGCCTCACCCCAAGCTACATGAACCTCGCAGGCGTGCCGAACGTGACCCCCTTCGACGCACCCGAGCAGCTGCTGGCGGACATCGACGCGCGGGCCACCGCGGCGCTGATCTCCGCCGCCGCCGATGTGGCTTTGGTGATTGACGGGCAAGGTGTCATCCGCGACGTGTCCATCGGCAATGACGAGCTGGTGTACGAAGGCAGTGACGACTGGGTGGGCCGCCACTGGCTGGAAACCGTCACCGTGGAAAGCCGGCCCAAGGTGCTGGCGCTGCTGCGCGAGGCCGCGGCCAACCACCATGCACAGACGCCGTGGCGCCAGCTCAACCATCCGCAGGCGGGCAGCGCCGGGGTGCCGGTGATGTACTCGGCCGTGCAGTACGGCGAGCAGGGCCGCGTGGTGGCCGTGGGCCGCGACCTGCGCACCGTCTCTTCGCTGCAGCAGCGGCTGGTGGATGCGCAGCAGGCCATGGAGCGCGACTACATGCGCCTGCGCCAGGCCGAGGCGCGCTACCGCCTGCTGTTCGACACCGTGTCCGAGGCGCTGGTGGTGCTGGACGGCAGCGCCTACACCGTGCTGGAGATCAATCCAGCGGCGGCGCGCCTGTTCGGCGAGGGCCAGCGGCGCCTGACCGGCCGGCCGCTGGTGGAGGCCCTGACGCCCGCCAGCCGCCAGGCGGCGCTCGACCTGTTTGTCGGCGTGCGCGCCACCGGGCGTGGCGACGAGATCACGGTACAGGCGGCCGAAGGCGGCCAGTCGCTGCAGATGTCGGCCACGCTGTTCCGCCAGGACGGTGCCTCGGTGGTGCTGGTGCGGCTGCTGGCGCCGGCCGCCGAGGGCAGCGCCGCCACCGTCACCGGGCCGGCCGATTCGGCCCTGCTGCGCGCCATCGACAGCGTGCCCGACGCGTTTGTCGTCACCGATCCGCAAGGCCGGGTGCTGGCGGCCAACAGTGCCTTCGCCGAGCTGCTGCAGCTGCCGGCCGGTGAGCGGCCGCAGGGCCAGTCGCTGGACCGCTGGATGGGCCGCAGCGGCGTCGACCTGAACGTGCTGCTGGGTGCGCTGCGCCAGCATGGCGTGGTGCGGCTCTTTCCCACCACGTTGCGCGGCCCGTACGGCGCCACCACGCAGGTGGAAATCTCGGCCGTCTCGGTGCCTCAGGGCGACCCGCCGTGCCTGGGCTTCACCATCCGCGACGTGGGCCGCCGCCTGGCCCCCGACACCCGCGGCGCCCGCGAACTGCCGCGCTCGGCCGGCCAGCTGGCCGAACTGGTGGGCCGCGTGCCGCTGAAGGACATCGTGGGCGAGACGGTGGACCTGATCGAGAAGCTGTGCATCGAAGCCGCGCTCGAACTTACCCGCGACAACCGCGCCTCGGCCGCCGAGATGCTGGGCCTGTCGCGCCAGAGCCTGTACGTGAAGCTGCGGCGCTACGGCCTGGGCGACCTGGGCGGCGTATCCGCCGACGGCGCCGCCGGCCCCGCGCCGACGTCGGGCGGGGCGGGGGAATGATGCGGCAGCGGGTGTATAGCTGACCGCTGATGTTGCTGGCAGCGCTGCGCTACAAGGCCTGGGCGGACGGTCGCACGGTGGCGGCCGTGCGGCAGATCGCCGCACAGATGAATGCCGCGCCGTTCGACTTCGCGCGGCAGCAGCTCAACCACATGGTGCGCGTGGAAGAACTGTTCCGCGCCCGGCTGCTGGCCGAGGCGGAGCCGCATGACTCGACCAACACCGCGCGGCTGCCCACGCTGGGCGAGCTGACCACTCGTCTAGACAGGTCGAATGCATGGCTGCAGGCTTATGCGGCCGGGCTGTCTGCGGAGCAATGGCAAGAGCAGCTGCGCTTCACTTTCGTGGATGGCCAGCGCGGCTCACTGAGCCGGCAGGAGGTGGTCTATCACCTCGTCAACCACGGCACCTACCACCGTGGCGCCATCGGTCATGCGCTCGACCTGGCTGGAGGTCCGCGCCCGGCCGATACCTTTACCGTCTTCATCCACGCTGAGGAGCCCGGCCGGCGGCTCTGGGCGCTTGACGCTGATGCCTGACCTTCTTCAAGAGATCACTGCGCTGGAAGTGGAGCTGCACCATCCCGGCACGCGTATCAGCGCGGGGCGTCTGCAGCAACTGCTGCACCCTGAGTTCCATGAGGTAGGCCGTTCAGGAACCCGCTACGACCGGGACACCGTGATCGCCTTCCTGGCCAACCAGGATGAGCTTCCAGACGTGGTGTCGGATGCGTTCGCGCTGACCGCGCTCAGCCCGGACGTGGTGCTGCTGACCTACCGATCGGCCCGATCGAAGGCGTCCGCGCCATCGAGCCATCACACGCTCCGGTCGTCCATCTGGTGCAGAGTGGATACCGGGTGGCAGTTGCGGTATCACCAGGGCACACCTGCCGCGAGTCCTTGGTGAGCGGGCAGCACCCCAGAACGCACCCGCACTGGCCCAGCCCGAACGTTCTTCCCAGCCAAGTGTAAATCTCAGTTGACACATGGCGGAGTCACGGCGAAAGTCTGGCTCATGAGTCGCCCCGACCTGTCCGCAGTGGCCGAGTTGCTGAAGCCGATCACCTGGTTTCCGCCGATGTGGGCCTTCGGCTGCGGCGTGGTGGCGTCGGGCGCCTCGCCCGAAGGGCGGTGGCCGCTGGTGGCCGCCGGGGTGTTGCTGGCCGGGCCGCTGGTGTGTGCCACCAGCCAGGCGGTGAACGACTGGTTCGACCGCGAAGTGGATGCCATCAACGAGCCGCAGCGGCCCATTCCAAGTGGCCGGCTGCCGGGGCATTGGGGCCTGTACATCGCCATCGGCTGGACGCTGCTGTCGCTGGGCGTGGCGCTGACGCTGGGCCCGGTGGGCCTGGCTGCAGCGGTGGTCGGCCTGCTGCTGGCCTGGGCCTACAGCGCGCCGCCCCTGCGCCTCAAGCGCAACGGCTGGTGGGGCAACAGCGCCTGCGCACTGTGCTACGAAGGCCTGGCCTGGATCACCGGCACCGCGGTGATGGCCGCTGGCTTCGGGCTGGACGCGCGCTCGCTGGCGCTGGCGCTGCTGTACAGCGCCGGGGCCCACGGCATCATGACCCTCAACGACTTCAAGTCCATCACCGGTGACCGGCAGATGGGCATCGGCAGCCTGCCGGTGCGCCTGGGCGTGCGGCGCGCGGCGCAGGTGGCCAGCGGCGTGATGGCCGCGCCTCAAGGGGTGGTCATCGGGCTGCTGCTCAGCTGGCAACAGCCGCTGCATGCCGCCGGCGTGGCCGCGCTGCTGCTGGCGCAGCTGGTGATGATGCGGCGCTTCATCGCCCGGCCGCTGGAACGTGCGCTCTGGTACAGCGGCTTCGGCGTGCCGCTGTATGTGCTGGGCATGCTGGTCAGCGCCTTCGCGCTGCGCGCCGCCACGGGAGCTTGAACATGGGCCACAGCGGCAACAGGGGCAACGCGACTTTCGGCATCGTGCAGGTGCTGCGCCTGGGCCTGGTGCAGGCCTGCCTGGGCGGCCTGGTGGTGTTGATGACCTCCACGCTCAACCGCGTGATGGTGGTGGAGCTGGCGCTGCCGGCCCTGCTGCCGGGCGTGCTGGTGGCGCTGCACTATGCGGTGCAGATCAGCCGGCCGCGCATGGGCTGGGGCTCGGACGTCGGCGGCCGCCGCACGCCGTGGATCGTCGGCGGCATGGCGGTGCTGGCGGCGGGCGCCGTGCTGGCCTCGGCCTCCGTGGCGTGGATGGAGACGCAGCGCGCCGCCGGTGTTGCATTGGCCTTCGTCGCCTTCGTGCTCATCGGCCTGGGCGTGGCGGCCTGTGGCACCACGCTGTTGGTGCTGCTGGCCAAGCGGGTGCCGGCGCAGCGGCGGGGCGCGGCCGCCACCACCGTGTGGGTGATGATGATCCTGGGCTTCGCGGTCACGGCGGGCACGGCCGGCCGCTTCCTCGACCCCTACAGCCCGGCGCGCCTGCTGGCGGTGACGGGCGTGGTCGCCGCCATCGCGGTGGTGGTCACATGGCTGGCCACCTGGCGGCTGGAAGGGCCCGCCACCGGCACGGCCGAGGGCTCGCCCGCCGCAGCCCCCGCCCCCGGCCCGGACCGCGGTGCCTTCATCGCCGCGCTGCGCGAGGTGTGGGCCGATCCGCCGGCCCGGCGCTTCACGCTCTTCATCTTCGTCTCGATGCTGGCTTACAGCGCGCAGGACCTGATCCTGGAGCCCTTTGCCGGCAGCCTGTTCGGCTTCACGCCCGGGCAATCGACGCAGCTGTCGGGCGTGCAGCATGGCGGCGTGCTGCTGGGCATGCTGGCCGCGGCGGCGGCCGGTGGGCGCTGGCGCGGGCGGGCCTTGGGCTCGCTGCCGGCGTGGACGGCGGGCGGCTGCATCGCCTCCTGCGTTGCGCTGGGCGGGCTGGTGCTGGCCGCGGTGGCCGGGCCGGGTTATCCGCTGCAGGCCAATGTGTTTCTGCTGGGCGTGGCCAACGGCGCGTTCGCGGTGTCGGCCATCGGCTCGATGATGCGGCTGGCCGGTGAAGGACCGCCGTCCCGCGAGGGCGTGCGCATCGGCCTCTGGGGCGCGGCGCAGGCCATCGCCTTTGCGCTGGGTGGCCTGGTGGGCACCGGCGCCAGCGACCTGGCGCACCAGCTGCTGTCTTCACCCGCGATGGCTTATGCCGCGGTGTTCGGGGCCGAGTCGCTGCTGTTCCTGTGGGCCGCCTGGCTGGCCTTCAGCCCCGCGCCGGGCAACCGGCCGCGACGGCCCGGCCGCCGCCACGCTGCCCCCGACCGCGAACCGGCGGTGGTGCTGGACCATGCCGTGTGGCGGGTGGTGCAATGAGCACCCCTGACCTGCGCAGCGCCGAGCCCGTGCTGGCGATGGACACGCTGTTCGACGTCGTCGTGGTCGGTGGCGGCCCCGCCGGTGCCACCGCGGCCGACGACCTGGCCAGTGCCGGCCACCGGGTGCTGCTGCTCGACCGCGCCGGCCGCCCCAAGCCCTGCGGCGGCGCGGTGCCGCCGCGGCTGATCCGCGACTTCCAGATCCCCGACCATTTGCTGGTGGCGCGTGCCCAGGCGGCGCGCATGGTGTCGCCCACCGGCGCGCAGGTGGACATCCCGATCGAAGGCGGTTTCGTCGGCATGGTGGACCGCGAGGTGTTCGACGAATGGCTGCGTGAACGCGCCGCCAGCCATGGCGCCGTGCGCTGCACTGGCCGTTTTGACAGCCTGCAGCGCACCGACGATGGCGTGGTGCTGGTGCGCTGGCGTGGCCCCGGCGAAGACGCCGCGCTGCAGCAGGTGCGCACGCGCCTGGTCATCGGTGCCGATGGCGCGCGCTCGGCCGTTGCCCGGCAGGAAGTGCCCGGCTCGGCCAAGGGCCGCTGGGTGTTCGCGTACCACGAGATCGTGCAGACGCCGGCCGAGCCGCCCGCCGGCTTCAAGGGCAGCCGCTGCGAGGTGCACTACGACGGCCGGCTGTCACCCGACTTCTACGGCTGGGTGTTTCCGCACGGCGGCACGGTGAGCATCGGCACCGGCAGCGCCGACAAGGGCTTCTCGCTGCGCGGCGCCGTGTCGGCGCTGCGCCGCAGCGTGCACTTGGAAGGCGCCACCACCTTGCGGCGTGAAGGCGCGCCCATTCCGATGAAGCCGCTGCCGCGCTGGGACAACGGCCGCGACGTGGTGCTGGCGGGTGATGCCGCCGGTGTCGTGGCACCCGCGTCCGGCGAGGGCATCTACTACGCCATGCTGGGCGGCCGGCTGGCCGCCGAAGCGGTGGCGCGCTGCCTGGCCACCGGCGATGGGCGGGCACTGGCCGGCGCCCGCCGCGCCTTCATGCGCGAGCACGGGCGGGTGTTCTGGGTGTTGGGCATCATGCAGGGGTTCTGGTACGTGAGCGACAAGCGCCGGGAGCGCTTCGTCAGCCTGTGCCGCGACCAGGACATCCAGCAACTCACTTTCGATGCCTACATGAACAAACGACTCGTTCGCGCACGCCCGATGGCGCACGTGCGCATCTTCTTCAAGGACCTTGCCCACCTGATCGGGGTGGCGCGGGTATGAGGAAGGGCCCCCTGTGGAAACCTGTTTCGGTCGCGGTGCTCTGGGCGGTGGCGCTGTCGCTGGTCGGCGGCCTGGCCACCGACATCGGGCCGTGGTACCGCGCGCTGAGCAAGCCCGCCTGGCAGCCGCCGGACTGGTTGTTCGGTCCGGTGTGGACCACCATCTACCTGCTGTGCGTCATCGCCGCGGTGCGGGCCTGGCGCAGCGACGTGCTGCGGCCTGGCCGGGGCGCGCTGCTGGCCGCTTTTGGTGTCAACGGCGTGGCCAACGTGTTGTGGAGCGTGCTCTTCTTCAACCAGCGGCGGCCCGACTGGGCGCTGATGGAAGTGGGGCTGCTGTGGCTCTCCATCCTGGTGATGGTGGTGGTGGCCGGCCGGCGCGACCGCATGGCCGGCGCCCTGCTGCTGCCCTACCTGGCCTGGGTGAGCTTCGCCTCGGTGCTCAACGCCACCATCGTGCGCCTGAACCCGCCTTTCGGCGGCTAGGCCGCTAGACGGCTAGACGGATGAACACGGCCCTGCTCGTCAACCTGGTGCTGGCCGTGCTGTTGGTGGAGGCGCTGCTGTGCTGGGCGTGGCAGCGTAGCAGCGCACAAGGTTTACCTGTGCTTGACGTTGCAGGCAGCCTGCTTGCCGGAACATGCCTGGTGCTGGCCGTACGCGATGCGGCGGCCGGCGCCTCAGGGGAACGGCTGGCCGTCTGGCTGGCCGCGGCCGGTGCTGCGCATGCCTTCGATCTGTACAGGCGTTGGCGGCAGCGTGTCGCCCCCGATGCCGACGTGAGGATGCCCCGGCATCCGTGACTCTGTAGCCAACTGCCAAAGAGGACGTTCCATGACCACTCGTCGCCGTTTCATCACCATCGTGCCGGTTGCCGGCACCGCCTTGTTCACCGCCCGTGCCGTGCAGGCCCAGGCCGCTGCGGCGGTCGATCCCAAAGACCCGCAGGCCGTGGCCCTGGGCTATGTGGCTGATACGACCAAGGCTGACAAGACAAAGTTCCCCAAGCACACGCCCGATCAGCATTGCGGCAACTGCCAGCTCTTCCAGGGTGCGGCCAATGCCGAGAAGGCGCCTTGTACGCTGTTCCAGGGCAAACAGGTGCTGAACAAGGCCTGGTGCTCGGCCTGGACCAAGAAGGCCGGCTGATCGATCAGCTTCGTCTCTGACCGCTGACGCGACCCCCGGAAAGTGAGGACATCCATGGCATTCCCGTTTTCCGCGATCGTCGGGCAAGAGGAGATGAAGCTCGCCATCCTCATCGCCGCGGTGGAGCCTGCCATCGGCGGCGTGCTGGTGTTCGGCGACCGCGGCACCGGCAAGAGCACCGCGGTGCGCTCGCTGGCCGCGCTGCTGCCGCCGATGCTGGCGGTGGCGGGTTGCCGTTACCACTGCGACCCGGCCACGCTGGCCACCAGCGGCGGCTGCGAAGACTGCCGTGCGCTGCGCAGCCCGCCGCGCACGCAGAAGATGCCGGTGCCGGTGGTCGACCTGCCGCTGGGCGCCACCGAAGACCGCGTGGTGGGCGCGCTCGATCTGGAAAAGGCGCTCACCCAGGGCGTGCGCAGTTTCGAGCCCGGGCTGCTGGCCCGCGCCCACCGCGGCTTCCTTTACATCGACGAGGTGAACCTGCTGGAGGATCACCTGGTCGACCTGCTGATCGACGTGGCCGCGTCCGGCGAAAACGTGGTCGAGCGTGAAGGCCTGAGCGTGCGCCATCCCGCCCGCTTCGTGCTGGTGGGCAGCGGCAACCCCGAAGAAGGCGAGCTGCGGCCGCAGCTGCTCGACCGCTTCGGCCTGTCGGTGGAAGTGCGCACGCCGATGGACTTGGCCGCCCGGGTGGAAGTGGTCAAGCGCCGCGACGCCTACGAACGCGACCCCATCGGCTTTGCCGAACACTGGAAGAAGGAAGACGCCAAGGTGCGCCGCCGCGTGCTCACCGCGCGTGAGCAACTGCCCGCCACCACCGTGCCTGATGCCACGCTGGAAGCCGCCGCCCGCCTGGCCATGGCGCTGGGCACCGACGGCCTGCGCGGCGAACTCACGCTGACGCGCGCTGCCCGCGCACTGGCCGCGCTGGACGGCGATGCCGAAGCCGGCGTGCCGCACCTGCGCCGCGTGGCGCCGGCTGCGCTGCGCCACCGGCTGCGGCGTGATCCGCTCGATGAATCCGGCTCCACCGAGCGGGTGGAACGCGCGCTGGCCGAGCTGTTCGATACCGCGGCATGAACACCTCGGCCGGGCCCGGCGCAGACACCCAGGCCGCCGATGCGCGAAGCGCCGCCGCCCTGCTGGCGGTGGACCCGGCCGGCCTGGGCGGCCTGCGGCTGCGGGCGCCCGCCGGCCCGGCGCGTGACGCCTGGCTGGCACTGCTGCAGCAACTGCTGCCCCCCGCCACGCCGGTGCGCCGCATGCCCGCCCACATCGGCGACGAGCGGCTGCTGGGTGGGCTGGACCTGGGCGCCACGCTGCAGGCCCGCCGCCCGGTGCACCAGCCCGGCCTGCTGCAAGAAGCCCGCGGCGGTGTGCTGCTGCTGGCGATGGCCGAGCGCCTGCCGGCCGCGACGGCCGGCCGCATCGCCGCGGTGCTGGACGCGGGCGAGGGCGCTGCCATGGCCGTGGTGGCGTTGGACGAGGGTGAGGCTGATGAGGCGCCGCCCGCCGCCTTGACCGAGCGATTGGCCTTGCACCTCGATGCTCAGGCGCTGAGCCGCGGACGGTCGGCTGACGGCTGCATGCCAGCTGCCACGCAGGACCTGCAGGCCTTCAACCCCGCCCGCGTGGCCGCCGCCCGTGCGGCCTTGCACAGCCTGCCCTTTGACGAAGACATTGCCACCGGCTTGTGCGCGGCCGCGGTGGCGCTGGGCATCACCTCGGCACGGGTGCCGTGGCTGGCCTGGCGCGCCGCCCGGGCCGCCGCCGCATGGGCCGGCCATGCGCAGGTGGAGGCCGAAGACGCCGAGCTGGCTGCCCGCCTGGTGCTGGGCCCGCGCGCCAGGCAGTTGCCGGCGGGGGAGGCCGAGGACACGGCCGCTGAGCCCATGCCTGCAGCCACCGCGCCGCCCACGCCGTCAGCCGCCCACGACGACCCGCCACCGGCACCCCAAGCCGCCGAGCCTGCAACGCGGCCCGACAGCGCCGCGCCGCCACCCGGCGACGTCGCCGACCCGGCCACCGCAAACCAGGACCCGCAAGCGCTGCCCGACCGACTGACCGCTGCGGCGGTCAGCGCGCTGCCGCCCGGCCTGCTGGTCGGCCTGGCCGCGCGAGCCGGCCAGCGTCATGCCGTTGCGGCCAGCGGCCGGGCCGGCGCCACGCAGCAGCATCGCCGCCAGGGCCGTCCCATCGGCAGCGTGCCTGGCGACCCGCGCGCCGGCCGGCTCGACCTGATCGAGACCTTGCGCGCCGCCGCGCCCTGGCAGCCGCTGCGCCGGCGAGAGGCCCTGCTGCATGGCGGCCCGGTGGGGGCGCAGGTGCTGGTGCGGCGTGAGGACTTCCGCATCCGGCGCTTCCAGCAGCGGCGCGAGACGACCACGGTGTTCGCGGTCGATGCCTCCGGCTCGCTGGCGCTGCACCGCTTGGCCGAGGCCAAGGGCGCGGTGGAACTGCTGCTGGCCGATTGCTACGTGCGCCGCGACAAGGTGGCGCTGATCGCCTTCCGCGGCAG
The DNA here is from genome assembly GCF_023573145.1 of Aquincola tertiaricarbonis. Lineage (GTDB taxonomy): Bacteria > Pseudomonadota > Gammaproteobacteria > Burkholderiales > Burkholderiaceae_C > Aquincola > Aquincola tertiaricarbonis_B. Next base: position 578,023 of record NZ_CP097635.1, on the reverse strand, counting down.
CGGCGCGCAGCTGCTGCTGCCGCCCACCCGCTCGCTGGTGCGTGCCAAGCGCTGCCTGGCCGAGCTGCCCGGCGGCGGTGGCACGCCGTTGTCGGCGGGCCTCGACGCGGCGCGCCAGCTGGCCGCCGGCCTGCAGCGCCAGGGCGGCAGCGTGCTGGTGGTGCTGATGACCGATGCCCGCGCCAACGTCGGCCGTGGCGGGGCGCCCGGCCGCGAACGGGCGGCGGCCGATGCGCTGGCCTCGGCACGCGCGCTGCGCGCCGCCGGGCTCACCAGCCTGATGATCGACACCGGCCGCGACCCGCAGCCTGCCGCCCGCGCATTGGCCGATGCCATGGGCGCGCGCTACCTGCCGTTGCCACAAGCCGACGCCGGACGGCTTTGGCAGGCACTGCGGCCGTGTAAGGACATTGCAGTTTTGTAATCCGCGCTGCTAGACTCCGCCCCACTTGTGTTGGGGAGTAGCCACCGGGTCCCGTTCGTTCCGCAGAACGTGTGTCCGGCGCAGTGTCGTCAATACGGGCGTGGTGTCCCGCACCATCCCCCGGCGCTGCAGGCCTCGATGTCGATCGCCCGATCGCTCCATCGTCGTCACGGCAAGACCAGCCTTGGGTCCTTGTGTCATCAGCCGTCCGCTACCGCGGAGGGTCGGACGGCTCACTCACTTCAAAGGCGGTCAATGCAATCCATCGGTTCACCACTCATGTGGTCCTTGTTCGCGGCGTTCGTGCTCGTGGCACTGCTCGTCGACTTCTTTGCCATGAGCAAACAGGGCGCGCACCGCGTCAGCACCAAGGAAGCGGCCATCTGGTCGCTCATCTGGGTGGGGGTGTCCTTCGTTTTCATGGGCTGGCTGTGGTGGTACGTGGGTGGCACCAGCACCGACGAAGCGGCGCGCACGCTGGCCAACGGCAAGGCGCTCGAGTTCCTCACCGGCTACCTGATCGAGAAGGCGCTGGCGGTCGACAACATCTTCGTGTTCCTGATGCTGTTCACCTACTTCGCGGTGCCGGCCGAGTTCCAGAAGCGCGTGCTGATGATCGGCATCCTGGGCGCCCTGGTGCTGCGCGCGGTGATGATCCTGGTGGGTGCCTGGCTGATCGCGCAGTTCCACTGGATCCTGTATGTGTTCGGCGCCTTCCTGCTGTTCACCGGCATCAAGATGTGGTGGGCCGCCGGCCAGGAGCCCGACCTGGACAACAACCCGGCCCTGAAGTGGATCCGCGGTCACTTCAAGATCGCGCCCGACTACGACGGCGAGAAGCTGTTCACCATGGTCAACGGCGTGAAGATGGCCACCCCGCTGCTGGTGGTGATGCTGCTGATCGGCATCGTCGACATCGTGTTCGCGGTCGACTCCATCCCGGCCATCTTCGCCATCACCACCGACCCGTTCATCGTGCTCACGTCCAACGTGTTCGCGATCCTGGGTCTGCGGGCGATGTACTTCCTGCTGGCCAACATGCATGAGCGCTTCCACCTGCTGAGCTACGGCCTGGCCATCGTGCTGGTGTTCATCGGCGCCAAGATGCTGCTGATCGACATCTACAAGATCCCGGTGGCGGTGTCGCTGGGCTTCACCGCGGTGACGCTGGCGGTGACGATGATCCTGTCGCTGAAGATCCCGCCCAAGGGTGGCAAGCAGCATGAAGGCGGCGCCTATCCCTTCGGCGCCAAGCCCAAGAGCGAAGACCAGCGCTGAAGCGCTGAAGCTCTGAAGGCCTGAGCCTCACCCGCCGTCCCAGGCCCGCGTGATCAACGCGGCCACCTGGGACGGTTGTTCTTCATGCGCCAGGTGGCCGGTGCCCGGCAGCGGCACGCAGCGCGCTTGCGGCAGCCGCCGCGCCAGCGCCTGGGCCTGGGCCGGCGGCACCATGCGGTCCCCGTCAGAGGCCAGCAGCCACAGCGGCGCCGGCAGCCTGGGCAAGGCCTCGGCCAAGGGCCGCAGGTCCCAGTGGCTCATCATCGCCAGTGCCCCGGCCACATGCGCCGGGCTTTGCACCAGCCGCGCATACAGCGCGGCCGAGGCCGGCGGCACGCGTGAACCGGTGCCGTCGACCAGCCGCTGCATGGCCCGCGGGTCGCGCGCCTGGCGTGCCACCAGCCGGCTCACCAGCCGCGGCAGCATCGGCCCGCCGCCCACCAGCCGCGCCAGCGGCGCGAACAGCAGGCCGGCCAGGCCGTCGAAGGGCAGCAAGGCCCCGTTGATGGACACCAGCGCCCGTGCCGGTGCATGGCCGTCCAGCACCAGCTGCGCGCCGATGGCCGCGCCCGCCGAATGCCCGGCCACCAGCGCGGGTGGCGCTAGCCCCAATACCGCCAGCAGGGCGGCCAGCGCACGCGACATGGCGGGCAGGCTGGGCGCGCCGGGCAGCGCTTCGGTGAAGGCATGGCCGGGCAGGTCGGGCACCACCACGGTGTAGCGCCCGGTCAGCAGCGGCAGCAGCCCGGCCATGCTGTGGCTGGAAGCGCCGGTGCCATGCAGCAGCAACAGCACCGGGCCCTCGCCGGCCACCTGCACATGCCAGTGCAAGCCGCCGGCCAGCACGTGCCGGCTGTGGGCGCGATGCGGCCAGTCCAGGCCGTCGCGTTCCCATTGCAATCTTGAAGCGGTGAGGGGCATGCGCAGCGCGTGGCTCATGCCGTGTCTGGCGGCAGCAGCAGGCCCAGGCGCTGCATGCGCTGGCGCAGGCTCGCGGCCTCGATGCCCAGCTGCTGCGCGGCCTCGTCGTGCCGGCCATCGGCCGCGGCCAGGGCGGTCTCGATCGCATGGCGTTCGGTGGCGTCGCTGGCTTCGCGCAGCAGCGCGTCCAGCGGCAGCTGCCCCACACGGCGGGCCATGCATTGCAGCAGTGCCACCAGGTCCAGCGGCGGCAGTGGGACGGGTGGGGTGTCCAGCCGGTGCAACACCAGCGCCACCGGGGGCGGTTCCCCTTCGGCCAGCAGCGAGGCTGACATGGCCACCTGCCAAGGCGCCCCGGGCGGGCCCAGCGTGGCCGCAGGCTGGCTGGCCATGCCCAGCCGGCGCACGTCGTGCAGCAGCGCGGCCAGCTGCCGGTGCGGGTCGCCCAGCAGCTGGGTCACCGGCCGGCCCAGCAGCGGCGCCTCGGCATCGGCACCCACCCAGGCCAGCAGTGCCGCATCGGCCATCAACAGGCGGCCGGCGGCGTCGGTGATCAGCACCGCGTCGGTCTCGGGCGCAGGGTCGGGCCCGGCTTCGGCGCGGCGGGCACGCAGCAGCAGCGGCGCCGGGTGCGGCGGGTCGGCCTGCGGCAGCGGCATCACCGAGACGTCCAGCGTCAGCAGCTCGGCGCCCTGCGGCCCATGAGGCAGCTGCACCCGCGCCTGGGCGGCTTGTTCATCCATCGCCGCGCGGGCCAGCAGCGGGTGCAGCGGCGGCGGCAGCGTCTGCCCGGGCTCGCCCCACCAGTGGCGCGCCGTGGCATTGGCCGCGATGGCGCGCAGCGTGGGCCGCTGCACCACCAGCACGGCATCGGCCGCCACCTGGGCCAGCAGCCGCTGGCGCGACTGCAGCTGCTGCTGGCGCCAGTGGTCACGTGTCATCTCCCGTTGGGCCTCGCCGAAACGCTGCTGCAGCTCGGCCGCCGGCCGCAGGTCGCGGCCCACCGCCAGCAGCGGCCCGCTGGCGCCCAGGCGCAAGGCGGCATAGCGCACCGGAATCGGGTCGCCGCCGTGGGCGCAGGCATGGTTCACCTCACGCTGGCGCGCCACGCCGGGGTGGCGCGCTTCGGCCAGCAGCTGTTCGATCTTCGGTCGGGTGTCGGGCGTCACGGTGTCGGCCCAGGGGCGGCCCACCCAGTGCGTGGCCTGCGCCAGGCCGGCGGCGCCTGCCGGGGCCGGGCCCGGCGCGGCGGCGGCATGGGTCACGGTGCCCTGCTCGTCGATCACCAGGGCCACATCGCTGGCCAGCGAGACGAAAGCCGTCGCCAGCTCCGGGGCCAGGCCCGAGAGCGCACCAAGATCGGCGGGGGCGGAAGCGCCAAGGTGGGCCACGACAGGCTTTCTGGACGGACCTTCACACACCTGTTGCGCCGCCCCGGGCGGGCCGCAACCCTTTGGGTCGAGCGCAGTGCGGTGGCTAGGCCTCGTCGCTGGCGTCGTCGGCTTCGCCTTCGTTGGCCAGCGCCAGCGCCCGGCGGCGCAGCCACAGCTGCCCGCATTCGGCCGCCACCCCGGCGGCCAGCAACATCAGCACGGTGGCCATCACGAAAGCTCCTCGGCGCCCAGCTGCCGCCGGCCGCGTTCGACGATTTCCAGCCGCATGCGCTGCAGCACCGCGGCGCCGGCATAGGTGGCCATGGCCAGCAGGGCCAGCCCCGACAGCACGGCCGCGCCCGGGGGCGCGACGCCTTCGGCCACAGGCGGCCCGGCCGTGAGCCACACGCCGCCGGCCGCCAGCAACCCCGCCAGCACCACCACCGCGGCCAGGCGGTCGGCACGCCGCGTGTCATGCCACACGCCCTGCACCAGCAACACCACCAGCGCGAACATCAGCAGCACCGAGGCGGGCGCCGCCAGGGCCGGCCACAAGGCCTCGGCACCCAGGCCGGTGGCCTGCAGGCCACCCGGTACCAGCACCGTCTGCACCAGCAGCGTGAGCAGCAGCCACAGCCCGCTGCTGGGCGCCGCCGCCACCAGCAGGATGGGCGCCAGCCGCCCGATGCCGACCAGCGTGGCCGCAGCCGCCACCGCCATGGCCAGGTACAGGCCCGTGCCCACCATCAACATCGGCGATTGCAGCCCCTGCGCAGCCAGCAGCGCGCTGGCCCGGCCGCTGCCCGGCGGTGCCAGCACGGCGGCGGCGGCCAGCGCCACCAGGCCCAGCCCCAGAGCCAGCAAGCCCAGCCAGCGCGCCAGGCGGCCGGCGGCGGAATAGAAGCGCCAGGGCGCCACCATCTGGTGCAGGCCGCGCGCCGTCAGCAGCGGGCGGGCGCGGCGCTGCAGGCGCAGCGCGAAGTGGGGATGCAGGTGCGACATGGCGGGGCTCCTGTCGGCTCAGGGTTGTCAGCAGTCCAGTGCCGTTGTAAATCAAAGTTGACACGAATACTATAAGACCATGTTGACAGCCCCCGCACCTGTTTTTGCCGGACCCGCGGCCATGGCGGTGACGGCGCCGGCCGAGCGGCCCCGGCCGCACGCGGTGGTCATCGGCAGCGGCTTCGGCGGCCTGGCAGCAGCGGTGCGGCTGGGCGCCCGCGGCTGGCGTGTGACGGTGCTGGAAGCGCTGCCCGAGCCGGGTGGCCGCGCGCGGGTGCACCGGCAGGACGGCTTCACCTTCGACGCCGGGCCGACGGTGATCACCGCGCCCTTTCTGCTGGAAGAGCTGTGGGCGCTGTGCGGCCGCCAACTGGCCGACGACGTGGACTTGCGGCCGGTGAGCCCGTTCTACCGCGTGCGCTTCGACGACGGCACGCTGTTCGACTACAGCGGCGATGCGGCGGCGATGGAAGCCGAGGTGGCCAAGCTGGCCCCGGGCGACGTGGCCGGCTACCGCCGCTTCCTGGCGGCCAGCGAAGCCATCTTCAAGGTGGGCTTCGAGCAGCTGGCGCATGTGCCCTTCAGCCGCTGGACCGACATGGCCCGCGTGCTGCCGCAGCTGCTGCAGCTGGAGGGCTGGCGCACCGTGTACGGCCTGGCCTGCAAGCACGTGCAAAGCCCGCAGCTGCGCATGGTGCTCACCTTCCAGTCGCTGCTGGTGGGCGGCAACCCCTTTGCCACCACCTCGGTGTACTGCCTCATCGCCTTTCTGGAGCGGCGCTGGGGCGTGCACTTTCCCATCGGCGGCACCGGGCGGCTGGTGCAGGGGCTGGTGGGGCTGATCGAAGGGCAGGGCAACGTGGTGCGCTGCGGCGTGCCGGTGGCCGAGATCCTGGCCGAGCGCGGCGCCGCGGCCGGCGTGCGGCTGCAAAGCGGTGAGCGCATCGCGGCCGACATCGTGGTGAGCAATGCCGATTCGGCCACCACCTACCGGCAACTGCTGCCCGGCGTGCGCCGCCAGCGCTGGACCGATGCCCGCATCGACAAGGCGCGCTATTCGATGAGCCTCTTCGTCTGGTACTTCGGCACCCGCCGCCAGTACCCCGACGTGGCCCACCACACCATCGCGCTGGGCCCGCGCTACCGCGGCCTGCTGGACGACATCTTCGAGCGCAAGCAGCTGGCGCGCGACTTCAGCCTCTACCTGCACCGGCCCACCGCCACCGATCCTTTGCTGGCGCCACCGGGCTGCGATGCCTTCTACGTGCTGTCGCCGGTCCCGCACCTGCAGTCGGGCACCGACTGGTCGCAGCAGGCCGAGTTGTACAGACAAGCCGTGCAGGCGCGGCTGGAAGAAACGCTGCTGCCCGGCCTGGGCGTGGCGCTGTGCAGCTCACGCGTGACCACGCCGCAGCATTTCCAGGACGAGCTGGGCAGCTTCCGCGGCGCCGCCTTCGGGCTGGAGCCGGTGCTGACGCAAAGCGCCTGGTTCCGCCCCCACAACCAGAGCGAAGAGCTGCGCCACCTCTACCTGGTGGGCGCCGGCACGCACCCGGGCGCGGGCCTGCCCGGTGTGCTGTCTTCCGCCCGCATCCTCGACACGGTGGTACCTGATGCACGAGCCTTCCAAGCCCGCCCCGCCTGAGTGTCCGGCCGCCGACCTGGCCGCCTGCCGCGAGTTGCTGCGCCGGCATGCGCGCAGCTTCCACGCAGCTTCGCTGCTGCTGCCCCGGTGGGTGCGCGACCCGGCCTGCGTGCTCTACGGCTTCTGCCGGCTGGCCGACGACGCGGTGGACGTGCATGGTGGCCGCGCCGAAGCCATCGCGCTGCTGCACCAGCGGCTGGACCGCGCCTACGCCGGCCGGCCGCTGCCCACGCCGGCCGACCGCGCGCTGGCCTGGGTGCTGCAGGCCCATGGCATGCCGCGGGCGCTGCCCGAGCAGCTGCTGCAAGGCCTGGCCTGGGACGCCGAAGGCCGCCGCTACGAGACGCTGGACGACCTGCTGCACTACGCCGCCCGCGTGGCCGGCACCGTGGGCGCGATGATGGCCGTGCTGATGGGCGCCCGCACGCCGGCGGCCCTGGCCCGCGCCTGCGACCTCGGCGTGGCCATGCAGCTGACCAACATCGCCCGCGACGTGGGAGAAGACGCCCGCATGGGCCGGCTGTACTTGCCGCTGCAGTGGTTGCGCCAGGCCGGCATCACGCCCGAAGCCTGGCTGGCCACACCCCGGCATGGGCCCGCGCTGGCCGGCGTGGTGGAGCGGCTGCTGCGCGAGGCTGACGCGCTGTATGCGCGGGCCGAGGCCGGCATCGCGCTGCTGCCGGCCGACTGCCGGCCCGGCATCCGCGCCGCTGCCCGGCTGTACGCCGCCATCGGCCGCCAGGTGCGGCGTGCAGGCTGCAATGCCGTGGACCGGCGCGCGGTGGTGCCGCCGCTGCGCAAGGCCTGGCTGCTGGCCGGCACCGGCTGGCCGGCCCGGCAGGCGTCCAGCGCCCTGCATGCGCCGCCGCTGGACGCCACCCGCCTGCTGGTGGAAGCCGCCGCCCACCACGAGGCCGCCGGGCGGCCGGCGCGGCGCCGGGTCGACGTGGTCATCGATCTTTTCGAGCGGCTGGAACGCCGCGACCGGCAATCGGGCGTGGTGGCGCCCTCGTCCGCGTCACGCGCAGGCTGACGACCATGGCCGTGCTTGCCCTCGGACTCAACCACGGCAGTGCGCCGCTGGACGTGCGCGGCCGCTTCGCCTTCCCGGCCGATGCGCTGGGCCAGGCCTTGCGCGGCCTGGGCGGCCTGCTGCAGCGCGCGCCGGCCGAAGCCGCCATCCTCTCCACCTGCAACCGCACCGAGCTGTACATCGCCACGCCCGACACCGCGCCCGAGGTGGTGCCCGCGGTGCTGGGCTGGCTGGCCGACCGCGGCGGCATGCCCACCTCGGCGCTGCAGGCCCACACCTATGTGCGCGAAGACTGCGATGCCGCGCGCCATACCTTCCGCGTGGCCGCCGGGCTCGATTCCATGGTGCTGGGTGAACCGCAGATCCTGGGCCAGCTCAAGCGCGCGGTGAAGGAGGCCGAGGCCGCCGGTGCGCTGGGCAGCACGCTGCACCAGTTGTTCCAGCGCTCGTTCTCGGTGGCCAAGGAGGTTCGCAGCTGCACCGAGATCGGCGCCCATTCGGTCAGCATGGCGGCGGCCGCGGTGCGGCTGGCCGAGCAGCTGTTCGAGCAGGTGGCCGACACTCGTGTGCTGTGCGTGGGCGCGGGCGAGATGATCGAGCGCGTGGCCACGCACTTCGCGGCGCGCCACCCGCAATCGCTGGTGCTGGCCAACCGTACGCTGGCCCGCGGCGAGGCCCTGGCCGCCACGCTGGGCGGGCAGGCGATGGCGCTGGCCGATCTGCCGCACCGCCTGGCGGAGTTCGACATCGTGGTGTCCTGCACCGCCAGCACGCTGCCGCTGATCGGCCTGGGTGCGGTGGAGCGGGCGCTGAAGGCGCGGCGCCGCCGCCCCATGCTGCTGCTGGACCTGGCGGTGCCGCGTGACATCGAGCCCGAGGTGGCTCGCCTGCCCGAGGTGTACCTCTACACCGTGGACGACCTGGCCGAGCGGGTGCAGGGCGCCGGCCAGCGCCGGCAGGCCGCGGTGGCGCAGGCCGAGCACATCATCGATGCCGGCGTGCAGCGCTTCGGCCGCTGGCTGGCTCAGCGCGAGGCGGTGCCGCTGATCTGCAGCCTGAACGAACAGGTGGACGCCTGGCGCGCCGCCGAGATCGCCCGTGCCCGCAAGCGGCTGGCCGGCGGCATGCCGATCGACGAGGTGTTCGAGGCCTTGTCGCAAGGCCTGGCCCGCAAGCTGATGCACGGCACGCTGGCCGAGCTGCACGCCGCCGGCGGCGACGCGCTGGCCCCCACGGTGCAGCGCCTGTTTCTGCGCGGCGGCGGCCCTGCGCCTTGAAGTCTCGCAACGCAGGCCGCGCCCGTGTCCCGCGACACGCTGATCCTGATCGAGCTGCTGCTGGTGCTGGGCGGCGTGATGGGCTGGGCCGTGTGGGAGCTGTGGCGCACGAAGCGGGCGTTGCGGGAGGATGAGGAGCGGCGGGCGCTTGCGCGTCGAGAGGAAGCTTCAGGCGAGTGAGTGGCGCCAGGTTCACCACCGCAACTGCTCGACCTCCAACCCCAGCGCGTCGGCCACCTTCGCGAGCGTGGCCTTGCGAGGTTGCTTGACCCGCTCCATCTGCGCATAGGCGGCCTGCGAGATGCCGATACGGCCTGCTACTTCCGCTTGGGTCAGGCCCAGGTGTTCGCGCCAGGCGGCCATCGCAGACACGCCCCGTTCAAACGACAGGTCCACCACTTCATTGGGGACGGTGCCTTGCGTGAAGCCGCCTTTCATGCGGCGGAACTGCTCGTAGGGCACGACCACGAAGGCCGGCTTGCCGTCTTGGCCAAAGATGACCTGAAATTCAGTACGTGCGTTCATCGCGCTTCTTGACCTCTTCAATGCTCACGATGCGTACGCCACCGTCGTAGTCGAAGAAGACCCGGTAGTTGCCTACGCGAAGGCGGAAGCCATAAAGGTGGTGGGTGAGCGCCTTGACATTCCTGGCGCTGGAAAGATCGACCAGCTCCGTGCTCACGGCCGCTCGGATTTGCAGTGCCGCTTGCGCGTCGATCTTCCGCAGCTGACGAAGCGCCTTGGGCTGCCAGTTGATCGCGTTCACACTTGAATCATAAGTATGCGATACGTATTGTCAAGGTGAATCGGGTACGCGGGGGGGGCGGTCCGCGTCTCTCACCACTCCGCCAACCCCCCCGCCAGCGCCCACGCGCCCAGGCACAGCGCCGCGGTGAAGCACAGCGCCAGCACCGAGAACAGCCAGCCCAGCAGCACGGCCACGCCGTCGTGGAAGACCAGGCCGATGCCCAGCAGCATCAGCGCGATGGCCGGCAGCACGTTGCCGAAGGGAATGGGCAGCACGATGATGACCGCCATCACCGCCACCAGGGCGGCCAGCAGCAGCCGCGGGTGGCCGGTGGCCAGGTGGCTCAGCCGTTGGCGCGCCACGCGGCCCGCCAGCGCATAGGTGCCGGCCAGCAGGCGCAGCACGCGCCCGGCCCAGCGCTGCGAGAGCTGGAAGCCCGCCACCTTGCCCGGCAGCGTGAGTGCATCGGGCGCGCGCCACAGCGCCAGCGCCAGCGCGACGATGCCCATGCCCACCACCGTGCCGGCGCCGGGCACCGGCAGCAGGCAGGGCACGGCCAGCAGCAGCAGCAGGCTGCCGTGCGCGGCCGGCCCATGGGCCTGGGCCAGCCATTGCAGCGAAACGCCGTCGCCCGGCAGGTCGGCCGCGGCGGCGCGCAGCCGTTGGGCCAGGCCGGCCGGGTGGTGGTCGGCCTGGCCCGCGTCGGTGCCGCCGTGCGGATTGCCGCGCATCAACGCGGCCAGTCGGTGGCCGCGGGGTTCGTCGCCGCCGTGAAACTGCGCGGCCGTGCCGGTGCTTCGCTGCGACGGGCGCGGTGGCGCAGCGCCCGGATGCCCAGGTGCAGCGCCACGCCCAGGCCCACCAGCACCAGCGCGCCGAAGGCCCACAGCAGCCACAGCAGCACCGTCACGCCGCCGGCGATGGCGGGCAGCAGGCCGACCAGGCCGTCGAACCAGGGCGCCAGATCGGCCAGCGCGGCCGTCAGGCTGGCGGCCAGCTCAGGCGATATCCACGGCGTGAGCCAGCCGGGCAGCGTCAGTGCGGGCAGGCCGCCTGCGGTGCCGGCCTGCGCGGCCGACCAGGTGGCCAAGGCATCCACGGCCCACAGGCCGCCCGACCACAGCGCCAGCAGCGCCGCCACACTCAGCCAAACGATGGCGTAGAACATGCCGAACCTCCTTGTTGCTTGCTTGTTGCGAGTGGCCGATTCTGCGCATCGGACACTTCGCTGCAAGCAGCAGGAGGCAGACGGTCGATCAGGTTTTTTCGATATGTGGCACGCCGCTGCCAGCCAGCTTGAACACGGCCACGGCCTGCACCAGCTCATGCGCCTGCATCTTCAGGCTCTCGGCCGCGGCGGCGCTTTGCTCCACCAGCGCGGCGTTCTGCTGCGTGCTCTGGTCCATGTGGCTGACGGCCTGGCCCACCTGGCGCACGCCGGCGCTCTGCGCCTCGCTGGCCGAGCTGATCTCGGCCACGATGCCGCTGACGCGCTGGATGGCGCTGACGATCTCGCCCATGGTCTTGCCGGCGTCGTCCACCAGCACCGTGCCTTGCTCCACCTGCTCCACGCTGCGGTTGATCAGGGTCTTGATCTCCTTGGCCGCGCCGGCGCTGCGCTGGGCCAGGCTGCGCACTTCGCTGGCCACCACGGCAAAGCCGCGGCCTTGTTCGCCGGCGCGAGCGGCTTCCACCGCCGCGTTCAGCGCCAGGATGTTGGTCTGGAAGGCAATGTCGTCGATCACGCCGATGATGTCGCCGATCTTGCGGCTGCTCTCGTTGATGCCCTGCATGGTGGTCACCACGCGGCCCACCACCTCGCCGCCTTGCACCGCCACGTCGGAGGCGCTGCGCGCCAGCTCGTTGGCCTGGGCTGCGCTGTCGGCGTTGTGGCGCACGGTGGTGCCCAGCTCGTCCATGGTGGCCGCGGTTTCCTGCAGGCTGCTGGCCTGCGTTTCGGTGCGCTGCGACAGGTCGAGGTTGCCGGTGGCGATCTGCACCGAGCCGGTGGCGATGGTGTCGGACGCCGCGCGCACCTGGCCCACCACGCGTGACAAGGCCTGCTGCATGCTGCCCAGCGAGGCCAGCACGCTGCCGGCGGGCGCCTGTGCCGCGCCGGGCACCGGGCTCAGGTCGCCGGCGGCCACGCGCTCGGCCGCCTGGCCCAGTTGCGCCGGTTCGGCGCCCAACTGGCCGACGATGCTGCGCGAGATGACCGCGGCCAGTGCCACGCCCACCATGAGCGACAGGCCCAGCGCGGTGAACATCACCGTGCGGAAGCCGGCGGCTTCCTTCATGGCCACGGTGTTCAGGGCCTGCAGCCGTGTTTCCTCGAACTCGATGAGGCGGTTGATGTCGGCCAGCCACTGCACGTATTGCGGCTTGGCGCGCGACCACAGCAGCGATTGCGCGGTGGCCGCATCGCCCTGGTCCACCGCGGCGGTCACGGCCTGGGTGCTGGCGGTGGCCTGGGCCTCGATCTCCTTGATGGCGCCGTAGAGCTTCTGCAACTCGGTGGCATCGGCCGAGCGGCCGATCAGGGCCTGCAGCGGCGCGTCCGATTCGGCATAGAAGCGGGCGAGCTGGGCGATGGCCTCGGCCTCCTTGCGGCGTTGCTCGTCGGTGGTGGCCAGCGCGTAGTCGCGGATGGCGATGGCCCGGTCGTGCGCCGAGCCACGGAAGTTGATGGCGTATCGCTGGATGCGCGCATGCTCCTCCCCGTTGGCCCGCAGTGCCGATTCGATGGTGTGCACCTTCAGCATGGCGATGCCGGCCACGATGGCCAGGATGGCCAGGATGACGGCAAAGGCGGACTGGAGGCGTCGGCTAACGCTCAGGTTGGACAGGTGCATGCATCATCCCGGGAAGTGGTCGCCTCCGCACTGACGGGGCTACTGCATATCGGCCCGGCCACTGCGGACTTGATGGTGACCGAACGCTGCCGCCCGGTGGGAGGTGCCGGTCAAGCGGCATGCACGTGTCGGTTTCGGCCTTGCGCCTTGGCGCGGTAGAGGGCGTCGTCGGCCCGCTGGAGCAGCGCCTGGACGTCGCTGTTGCCCTGCGCCATCGCCGAGCCGACGCTGATGGTCAAGAAGGCGCAGCAGCCCGACTTCTCATGCGGGATACGCAGGGCCGCGATCGCCGCCGCGATCCTCCGGGCGACCCTGTGCACGCCCGCCGTGTCGATGTTCACGAGAATCACCACGAACTCCTCGCCGCCGAAGCGCGCGATCAGGTCGCTGCCGCGGGCGATGGTGCTGCTGAGGCAGTCGGCCACCGACTTGATGGCGGCGTCGCCGGCCAGGTGGCCGTAGTGGTCGTTGAATCTCTTGAAGTGATCGATGTCGATCATCATGGCGCACACCGCATGCTGCTCGCGCCGTGCGAAGTTCAGCTTTGCCAAGATCTCGCGGTCGAAGTAGCGCTTGTTGTGCAGGCCGGTGAGGGGATCGGTGGTGGCCTCGGAAGCCAGTTGCAGGTTGGCAGCGGCCAATTGGTCGGTGATGGCATGCAGGCTGCTGAAAGCGCGGCCCGTCAGGTCAGCGATGTTCTCGTTGTAGTCGCTCAGCAAGCTCGAGAGGTTGAGTTGGTGGCGGTAGCGCCAGAGCAGTTCTTCAGCCTCTGGCGCCGACAGCGTTCCGGCAACGTCGCCCACGCTGCGCAATTGCGCCAGCCGCGCCGGTGGTATGGCGGGATTGGCCTTCTTGAAGATCAGCTTGATGACGGTGCATTGGAAGGGCAATGCAGCATCGTGGGTGACGCTTTCGACTTCGGTATTGAAGTACGCCATGTCGTCGAACAAATAAAAGCCACCGAAGAAGATGCCGCGGAGATAGGCCGGCGACAGCGGCATCACGTTCTCGATCCATGCCACTCCCTGCGCTTCGTCGGTCAGGCGATTGCGGCACCAGCCGATGTTGTCGCCCCTGACCACCGAGTGGTATCCGCCGCCCCTGTCATTGCAATACACCCAGTCCAGGCCGCTGCGGACCATGTGCTTGCCTGGGCCCTGCCGGTGCCAGAGTTCAATGAATCGCACTCCGGCCCAGAACAGGATGCTGGCCGAGTGCGGCACCTGGTCCTCGATCAGCTGATTGAGTTTGACCAGGTAGTCGTAGGGGTACCACGACTCGGCACACAAGCCTTCGACGGGGAATGGAATCTGCTCCGGCGGCAGGATGTGCGTGGCGCCAAATGATTGCAGCATGCCGATGAGAAAGGCCCCGGAGACTTCACCTTGCTGCCTGGATCCTTCGTTGTTGCTCATTCGTCTATCAATTCCGGCGTCTCCGTCAAAGGCCATCGACCGGCTGGCTTTCATGGCCGGCGCAGGGGGCGGTGCAATTGGTGCCAAAGTCTGGCCATGGCCGTCCATTCTGGACGCAGCATCCGCCTTTGCCAATTGCCTGCGCCGGTGCTCAGGCCTCCGACCGTCGCCGGCGTCAGGCCCGTCTGGGCATCTTGAAGGGCAGCAGCGCCTGCACCCAGCGCTGGCGAAAGCGCAGCAGCGACAGGCTCTCGTGCACCGCCCGCACGCGCTCGCCGCACAGCGTGGTCTCGATCAGCGAGCGGTTGTAGAAGGGCCCGTCCTCCATCGCCAGCAGCAGCCGCGGGTCGGTGCCGCGCACCGGGCGGTCCACGCCCCACCAGCCCGGTGCCAGCGTGGCTGCGGGCGGCGGCTCCAACATCTGCATACCGCCGTCCACGTCGATGGCCAGCGCCAGCGCCTGGGTGCTGCCGTCCAGCCGCTGCACGTCGTAGGTGACGGCGGTGCGGCCTTCTCGGCCTTCTCGGCCATCTGCCAGCCCCGCGCGGCACCAGCTCCAGGTCGCGAAGTCCTGCTCCAGTGGCCGGCTGCCGGCATTGGCGTCCAGGTAGCCGTGGCCCGACCAGTGCAGGCCGGGCCGGTCCAGCGCCACCGTCACCCGGGCGCTGGGCGCGATGGGCGTCCAGTGGTGGCGGCCGGCGGCGTCCAGCGTGAGGTCGATGCCGGTCAGGCAGCGTGCCTGCAGTTCGATGCGGCCACGCAGCCGTGAAGGCCAGGGCGCGGTGATCTCGTCGACGTCGATCACCAGCCGGTCGCCCCGCCAGTGCAGCTGGCTGGGCCCGATGGCCAGGTGGTCGGCGCTGCGGTCGAGCTGGACAGCGCCGCGTTCGGTCATCGCCCAGCGGTGGCCGCCCGCGCCGTACAGCGCCAGGTTGACGGCGCAGTGATCGGCGGCCAGCGCCTCGCCACGGCGGCGGGCCGCGGCGTAATAGGGCGAGAACACGCTGCCCACGAAGGCGATGAGCGCCAGGCCGTGGCGGCCGTCGTCGCTCAGCGCATCGAGGTACCACCAGGCATAACCACCGGGTGGGGGCGCCGCATCGAAGCAAGGTCGGCCGTCACGCGCTGCGCGGCCAGCCGGCCCGAGAGCGCCGCCATCGGCACGCCCGGCCCCGGGTGCGTGCTGCCGCCCGCCAGGTACAGGCCCGGCAGGCGGCTGGCCGCGCCCGACCGCCGGAACGACGCCTGCCAGCCATGGCTGGCCGGACCGTACAAGGCCCCGCCGGTGCCCGGGAACATCGCCTCGAAGTCCGTCGGCGTGGTGGTCACCATCGCCGATTCGGGCTTGAGCATCAGGCCGCAGCGGGCCAGGCGCTGGAAGGTGGTCTGCCTGCATCTTTCGATCTCCTCGGGCCGCAGCGCGCGGCTGTCGCCATCGCCGTCGGGCGGGGCATTGACCAGCAGCAGCAGGCGCTCGGGGCCGCCATGCACGGTGCGGGGGCTGTCTCGGCGGTCCTGGGCGCACAGGTAGGCGGTGGGCTCGCGCGGCAGCCGGCCCGCCTGCAGGTCGTTGAACTCGGCGCGGTAGTCGGCCGAGAAGAACACGTTGTGCCGCAGCAGCGGAAAGCCGCGGCAGCTGGCCACCGCATTCCAGGTCACGGCCGACAGGGAGCGCTGTGGCCGCGTCGGCGCGCCGGGGCCGGCCGCATCGCGCACCGCAGCCCCCAGGTGGCCGGCGGCCAATGCGCCCACGTCGCCGTTGAACACCACCGCATCGGCGGCCACGCGCTCACCGGTGGCCAGCCGCACGCCGCAGGCGCGGCCGCCCTGCACCAGCACTTCCTGCACCGTGGCGCCGTAGCGCAGCCGGGCGCCGGCCCGCGTGGCCAGCGCCGCCAGCACCTGGGCCAGGCGGTGCATGCCGCCGTCCACGTACCAGACGCCGCTGCGCTCCACATGGGCCACCAGCATCAGCGTGGCCGGGGCCAGCCAGGGCGATGAGCCGCAGTAGGTGGCATAGCGGCCGAACAGCTGGCGCAGCCGCTCGTCGCGGAAATGCCCGGCCAGCGCCGAGGCCAGGCTGCCGAAGGGCGAGATGCGCGCCAGCCCCGGCAGGCCCTGCCAGGCCACGCGCGCCGCCAGACCCATGACGCCGGGGCGCTGGCTGCGCATGAAGGGCTGCAACAGCGTGTCGTGGATGCGGCGGGCGCGTTGGCAGAAGCGGCGGTAGCCGCGGGCCTCGGCCGCGCCGGCGAAGTGGCCGATGGCGTCCACGCTGGCTTCGAAATCGGCATGCAGGTCCAGGTGCTGCTCGGCATCCCAGGCGTGGCGGGCCAGCACTGAGGCCGGCTCCAGGTGCAGGTGGTCGTCCAGCCGCTGGCCCAACTGCTCGAACAGCTCGTCGAACACCGCGCGCAAGGTGAACACCGTAGGGCCGGCGTCCATCGGCTGGCCGCCGGCCAGCACCTCGCGCAGCTTGCCGCCGGGGCTGTCGGCTTTTTCCAGCAACAGCACGTCGTGGCCCTGGGCGGCCAGCAGCGCGGCACACACCAGTCCGCCGACGCCGGCGCCGATCACCGTCACGCGGAGGGACATTGACGCTCCTGCTGCATGTGTCTATCCTAATTTACATACGGCGAAAGTTGTTGTGTCATTTATAAATGACACGCCGAGCCGGCAGGGAGCGCCCCGTGAACGAATCGCACCGCATCGAGGAGTTGCTGCTGGCCGCCCTGCAGGGCGCCGAAGGGCCGGGCCACCCGCCGCGGCTGGCCGCGGCGGTGCGCCATGCCGTGCTGCCCGGCGGCGCCCGCGTGCGGCCACGGCTGGTGCTGGCGGTGGCCGCCGCCTGCGGCAACGACGAGCCGGCCCTGGCCGGTGCGGCCGCGGTGGCCATCGAGCTGCTGCACTGTGCCTCGCTGGTGCACGACGACCTGCCTTGCTTCGACGACGCGCCGCTGCGCCGCGGACTGCCCAGCGTGCACCGCGCCTTCGGTGAGCGGCTGGCCGTGCTGGCGGGTGATGCCTTGATCGTGCGGGCCTTCCAGGTGCTGGCCGAGGTGCGCTGCAGCCGGCCCACCCGCGTGCCGCCGGTGCTGGCCACGGTGGCGGCCGGTGTCGGCATGCCGGGCGGCATCTGCGCCGGCCAGGCCTGGGAATGCGAGCCGCAGGTGTCGCTGGCGCAGTACCAGCGGGCCAAGACGGGCGCGCTCTTCGGCGCCGCCACCGCGGCGGGTGCGCAAGCCGCGGGCGCCGAGCCGGCGGCCTGGCGCGCCTTCGGCGAATGCCTGGGCGAGGCCTATCAGGTGGCCGACGATGTGCGCGACGTGGCCGCCGACCCCAGCTTGCTGGGCAAGCCCATCGGCCGCGACCTGGCCCTGGGCCGGCCCAGCGTGGCCCGCCGCGATGGCGTGGCCGGTGCGATCGATCGCTTTCGCGAGCTGATCGCCGCCGCCTCGCAGGCGGTGCCCGAATGCCGTGGCGCTGACAAGTTGCGGGCGCTGGTGCGGCTGGAAAGCGAACGCCTGGTGCCCAGCGCCTTGTGCGCGGAATGGATGGCTTCGGCTGCCTGAAGCCCAACGCCCCATCTGCATGCCGCCTTCTTCACCCGCTGCCCGCCCGCCTGCCGTGGGCGCGACCGATGACACCCGCCTGTGGCGCCGCTGGCAGGCCCGCTGGCAGCACTGGCGCGACGGCTGCTTGGCCAGCCCGGGCTTCCAGCGCTGGGCGGCGGCCAACCCGTTGACGCGGCCGATCGCCCGCCGCCGGGCGCAGCAGTTGTTCGACCTGATGGCCGGCTTCGTCTATTCGCAGGTGCTGCTGGCCTGCGTGCGGCTGCGCGCCTTCGACCTGCTGGCCGCCGGCCCGCAGCCGCTGGCCGCGCTGGCCGCCACCTGGCGCCTGCCCGAGCCGGCCGCCGCCCGGCTGCTGGACGCGGCGGTGGCGCTGCGCCTGCTGGAACAGCGCGGCGCCAGCGGCTACGGCCTGGGCCCGCTGGGCGCGCCGATGGTGGGCAACGCCGGCCTGGCCGCGATGGTGGAACACCATGCTGCGCTGTATGCCGACCTGCACGACCCGCTGGCGCTGCTGCGCCGCGGCGCGGCCGGGGAGGGCAGGGCGGCCAGCCTGAACGGCGTGAATGGCGGGAACGGCGAGAGCGGGCCGAACGGCCAACCTGGCATGCAGGCCGCGCTGGCCGGCTACTGGCCTTATGCCGACACCGGCGACGCCCGCGGCCTGTCGGCCGAGCAGGTGGCGGCCTATTCGGCGTTGATGGCCGCTTCGCAGCCGTTGGTGGCGGGCGAGATCCTCGACGCCCATGACTTCAGCCGCCACCGCTGCGTGCTGGACGTGGCCGGCGGCGATGGCAGCTTTCTGGCCAGCGTGCATGCCCGCCATCCGCAGCTGCAACTGGTGCTGTTCGACCTGCCCGCGGTGGTGGCGCGGCCCAGCCCGCGCCTGCCGGCCAGCGCGCAGCGGGTGGGCGGCGACTTCCGGCTGCAGCCGCTGCCGCGCGGCGCCGACTTGCTGACCCTGGTGCGCGTGGTGCACGACCACGACGACGCCACCGTGCAGGCCCTGCTGCGCGCCGCCTTCGAGGCGCTGACACCCGGTGGCCGGCTGCTGCTGGCCGAGCCCATGGCCGGCACCCCTGGCGCGCAGGCCATGGGCGATGCGTACTTCGGCCTCTACCTGCTGGCCATGGGGCGCGGCCGGCCGCGCACGGCCGGGCAGCTCACCACCTTGCTGCAGGCCGCCGGCTTCACCGGCGTGCGGCGGCTGCGCACGCGGCTGCCACTGCAATGCAGCATCCTCGTTGGGTGTAAATCTTAGTTGACACTCGATCACTGAGGCGTATCCTGACACTCATGGCATCCGCAGTTCACCCCACCTCCCACACCCGTGCAGGCTCCCGCGCGGCGGGCCTGCACAGCCTGGCCGTGGTGTTGGAAGAACCTGGCCGGCTTTCGCTGAACGACCTGCCGCTGGTGGAGCCCACCGACGCCGACGTGGTGGTCGACGTGGAATGGAGCGGCATCAGCACCGGCACCGAACGCCTGCTGTGGACCGGCCGCATGCCGGCCTTCCCCGGCATGGGCTACCCGCTGGTGCCGGGTTATGAATCCGTGGGCCGTGTGGTGCGCGCCGGACCGGCCGCCGGCCTGCAGGTGGGTGAACGGGTGTTCGTGCCCGGCGCCCGCTGCTTCGGCGACGTGCGCGGCCTCTTCGGTGGCGCCGCGGCCTGCCTGGTGGTGCCGGGTGCCCGCGCACTGCCGGTGGCCGAGCACCTGGGCGAACAGGCGGTGCTGATGGCGCTGGCCGCCACGGCCTACCACTCGGTGGCCGGCGGCGGCAAGCGCGACCCCATCGTGGCGCCCGACCTCATCGTCGGCCACGGCGTGCTGGGCCGCTTGCTGGCCCGCATGACGGTGGCCGCCGGCCTGCCGCCGCCCACCGTGTGGGAGCGTGAGCCCGGCCGCTGCGGTGGCGGCGAAGGCTACCCGGTGATGCACCCCGACGACGACCCGCGCCGCGACTACCGCGCGATCTACGACGTGAGCGGTGACGCCGGGATCATCGACACGCTGGTCATGCGCCTGGCGCCGGGCGGCGAGATCGTGCTGGCCGGCTTCTACAGCCAGCCGCTTCAGTTTGCATTTGCACCCGCCTTCATGCGCGAGGTGCAGATCCGCTGCGCCGCCGAGTGGCAGCGGCCCGATCTGCTGGCGGTCAAGGAGCTGGTGGAAACCGGCCGTGTCTCGCTGGACGGCCTGATCACCCACCACGAGCTGGCCGCCCATGCCGCGGGCGCCTACGCCACGGCCTTTGGCGACAGCGCCTGCCTCAAGATGGTCCTGGACTGGAGACACCACGCATGAACGCCGACCCGGTCAACAAGCCCGAAACGCAGATCATTGCCATCTATGGCAAGGGTGGCATCGGCAAGAGCTTCACCCTGGCCAACCTCAGCTACATGATGGCCCAGCAGGGCAAGAAGGTGCTGCTGATCGGTTGCGATCCGAAGAGCGACACCACCAGCTTGCTGTTTGGTGGCAAGGCCTGCCCCACCATCATCGAGACCAGCAGCAAGAAGAAGCTGGCCGGCGAGGCGGTGGCCATCGGCGACGTGTGCTTCAAGCGCGACGGCGTTTACGCGATGGAGCTGGGCGGGCCCGAAGTGGGCCGCGGCTGCGGCGGCCGCGGGATCATCCACGGCTTCGAGACGCTGGAAAAGCTCGGCTTCCACGAGTGGGGCTTCGACTACGTGCTGCTGGACTTCCTGGGCGACGTGGTGTGC
Source organism: Aquincola tertiaricarbonis (assembly GCF_023573145.1). GTDB lineage: Bacteria > Pseudomonadota > Gammaproteobacteria > Burkholderiales > Burkholderiaceae_C > Aquincola > Aquincola tertiaricarbonis_B. Next base: position 557,757 of record NZ_CP097635.1, on the reverse strand, counting down.
GGCGGCTTCGGCCTGCCGATCGCCCGCGACATGTGCCAGAAGGTCATCGTGGTGGCCAGCAACGACCTGCAAAGCCTGTACGTGGCCAACAACGTGTGCAGCGCGGTGGAGTACTTCCGCAAGCTGGGCGGCAACGTGGGCGTGGCCGGCATGGTCATCAACAAGGACGACGGCACCGGCGAGGCTGCGGCCTTCGCCGACAAGGCCGGCATCCCGGTGCTGGCGGCGATTCCCGCCAACGAGGACATCCGCCGCAAGAGCGCCAGCTACGAGATCATCGGCCGCCCCGGCACCGCCTGGGCGCCGCTCTTCGAGACCCTGGCCATCAACGTGGGTGAGGCGCCGCCGGTGCGGCCCAAGCCGCAGACGCAGGACGAGCTGCTGAGCCTGTTCTCGGCCGACAGCGTGGGTCGCGACGTGGTGCTGCAGCCCGCCACCGAAGCCGACATGACCGGCCAGACGCTGGTGGTGCGGCCTTCGCTCGAAGTGATCTACGACGCGGCCTGAGCCATGAGCTGCCACTCCACCGCCGACATGCAGGTCGCCGCGCAGGCGGCCGGCAAGGCCGAGATCCTGCAGCGCTACGCGGCCGACTATCCCGTGGACCGCAAGACCGGCCCGCATGGCCAGCCGCAGAGCATGTGCCCGGCCTTCGGCTCGCTGCGCGTGGGCCTGCGCATGCGGCGCACCGCCACCATCCTCAGCGGCTCGGCCTGCTGCGTCTACGGCCTCACCTTCACCTCTCACTTCTACGGCGCGCGCCGCAGCGTGGGCTACGTGCCCTTCAACAGCGAGACGCTGGTCACCGGCCAGTTGTTCGAGGACATCCGCCGCGCGGTGCATGAGCAGGCCGATCCCGCCAAGCTGGACGCCATCGTCGTCATCAACCTGTGCGTGCCCACCGCCAGCGGCGTGCCGCTGCAGCTGCTGCCCAAGCAGATCGACGGTGTGCGCATCATCGGCATCGACGTGCCCGGCTTCGGCGTGCCCACCCATGCCGAGGCCAAGGACGTGCTGGCCGGCGCGATGCTGAAGTTCGCCCGCCACGAGGCCGAAGCCGGCCCGGTGGCCGCGCCGCGCGGCGGCGTGGAAGAGCGCCCCACCGTCAGCCTGATGGGCGAGATGTTCCCGGCCGACCCGGTGGGCATCGGCATGATGCTGGCGCCCATGGGCCTGGCCGCCGGCCCGGTGGTACCCACCCGCGAATGGCGCGAGCTGTATGCGGCGCTGGACTGCAGCGTGGTGGCCGCGATCCATCCCTTCTACACCGCCAGCCTGCGGGAGTTCCAGGCCGCCGGCCGGCCCATCGTCGGCTCCGCCCCGGTGGGGGTGGACGGCACCGAGGCCTGGCTGCAGGCCGTGGGCCGCACCGTGGGCGTGGCCCAGCCGTTGATCGACAGCGCGGTGCAGCGGGTGCTGCCCGCCATCAAGGGGGCGCTGGCGCGCATGCCCATCCGCGGCCGCATCACCGTCAGCGGCTATGAAGGCAGCGAGCTGCTGGTGGCGCGGCTGCTGATCGAGAGCGGCGCTGAAGTGCCTTACGTGGGCACCGCCTGCCCCGCCACACCGTGGAGCGAGCCCGACCGCCAATGGCTGGAGGCGCGCGGCGTGCACGTGCAGTACCGCGCCAGCCTGGAGCAGGACTTGTACGCCATGCAGCACGCCAGGCCCGACCTGGCCATCGGCACCACGCCGGTGGTGCAGGCGGCCAAGCAGGCCTGCACACCGGCGCTGTACTTCACCAACCTCATCTCGGCGCGGCCTTTGATGGGCCCGGCCGGTGCCGGCTCGCTGGCGCAGGTGGTCAACGCGGCCATCGCCAACCGCGGCCGCTTCACGCAGATGAAGGACTTCTTCGGCAGCACCGGCCAGGGCGACAACGCCGGCGTCTGGGAAAACACGCCGAAGCCCAACACCGCCTTCCGCGCCGACACCCGCCGCCGCGTGATCAAGCTGAAGGTGGCGCAGGAGCAGATGGGATGAGCTTCATCATTGACCATGACCGCGCGGGCGGCTACTGGGGGGCGGTGTATGTCTTCACCGCCATCAAGGGCCTGCAGGTGGTGATCGACGGCCCGGTGGGCTGCGAGAACCTGCCGGTGACCAGCGTGCTGCACTACACCGACGCGCTGCCGCCCCATGAGCTGCCCATCGTCGTCACCGGCCTGGCCGAAGAGCAGCTGGGCCGCGAAGGCACCGAAGGCGCGATGAAGCGCGCCCATGCCACGCTGGACCCCGACCTGCCCAGCGTGGTGGTCACCGGCAGCATCGCCGAGATGATCGGCGGCGGCGTGACGCCCGAAGGCACCACGCTGCAGCGCTTTTTGCCGCGCACCATCGACGAAGACCAGTGGCAGTGCGCCAACCGCGCGCTGTACTGGCTGTGGCAGCAGTACGGCCTGCGCAAGGTGCCCGAGCGTGTGCGCGAGCCGGGCGACAAGCCGCGTGTCAACCTCATCGGCCCCAGCTACGGCATGTTCAACGGCCCCAGCGATCTGGCCGAGATCCGCCGCCTGGTGCAGGGCATCGGCTGCGAAGTGAACATGGTGTTTCCGCTGGGCAGCCACCTGGCCGACGTGTCGCGGCTGGTGGAAGCCGACGTCAACATCTGCCTGTACCGCGAGTACGGCCGGCTGCTGTGCGAGCACCTGGAGCGGCCCTACCTGCAGGCGCCCATCGGCATGCATTCCACCACCGCCTTCCTGCGCGAGCTGGGGCGGCTCACCGGGCTGGACCCGGAGCCCTTCATCGAGCGCGAGAAGCACACCACGCTCAAGCCCATCTGGGACCTGTGGCGCTCGGTCACGCAGGACTTCTTCGGCACCGCCAGCTTCGCGGTGGTGGCCGGCGAGACCTATGCGCGCGGCATCCGCCACTACCTGGAAGACGAGCTGGGCCTGCCCTGCCAGTTCTCGGTGGCGCGCAAGCCGGGCAGCAAGACCGACAACGCCGAGGTGCGCCGCCTGCTGCATGCGCAGCCGCCGCTGGTGATGTTCGGCTCGTACAACGAGCGCATGTACCTGGCCGAGGCCGGCAGCGCACGCCCCGGCCCGCGGCCCAGCTGGATCGCCGCCTCCTTCCCCGGCGCGGTGATCCGCCGCGCCACCGGCACGCCGTACATGGGTTATGCCGGCGCCACCTGGCTGCTGCAGGAGTACTGCAACGCGCTGTTCGATGCGCTGTTCCACGTGCTGCCGCTGGGCACCGAGATGGACGCCGTGCCCGCCACCCCCGCGCGTGAACGCAGCACCCTGGCCTGGGACGAAGACGCCCGCCAGCAGCTGGAATCGCTGGTCGAGGCGCAGCCGGTGCTGGTGCGCATCTCCGCCGCCAAGGCCCTGCGCGACGCGGCCGAGAACGCTGCACGCCGCGCCGGCCGCACCAGTGTCGGCCTGGCCGACCTGCCGGCCGCCGCCGGTGCGCAGGCGGTGCCCTCATGAACGCTTGCGTCTGCCTCGCTCCGCCCGGCATGGGCAGCCTTTGCCGCGCGGGCTTTTGCGCGGTGCCGGTCGCAAGACCACCGGCCGCAAGGCCATAGATCGAAGGACCCCTCCCTATGCTTGATCCTAGAAGCGGCTCGCTTTCCGGCCTGACAGAACAGGAAGCGAAGGAATTCCACGGCGTGTTCATGACGAGCTTCGTCGGGTTCACCGCCGTGGCCATCGTGGCCCACATCCTCGTGTGGATGTGGCGGCCGTGGCTGTAGCCACAGCGCACTGACGAGAGGGTTGCCATGACCGACCTCACCCACCACCACGCACTGCCCACGGCAGCGCCTGCCCGGGATTCGCTGGCCACGGCCGGCGTGTTCATCGCAGGCTTTGCCGTGCTGCTGATGTTCGCCTTGCTGGCGCAGCTGCTCATGCTGCCCTGGCGGGCCTGGCTGCCGGGCGCCGAGGGCGAGCCTTCGCTGCTCGGCGCGGTGAGGGCGGCCGTCTACACCTTCATGTCCTACCTCGACTGATAGGAGGCCCCACCATGTGGCGTATCTGGCTTTTGTTCGATCCCCGGCGCGCGCTGGTCGCACTGTTCGTGTTCCTGTTCGTGCTGGCGCTGTTGATCCATTTCATCCTGCTGTCCACCAACAAGTTCAACTGGCTCGACGGGCCGGTGAAGGCGGTGGCGACGCAGAACTCGGCCATGCCGGCCGCAACACCACCGGCGCGCTAGCGCCGCAGCGCAGGCAGGCCCCGCGGCGCGGCTGCGGCACCTGCCTGCTCCTTCTGTCCACGACGTCCTGGCGAAAGGATGCCCCATGGCCATGCTGAGCTTCGAAAGAAAGTACCGGGTCCGCGGCGGCACGCTGATCGGCGGCGACCTGTTCGACTTCTGGGTCGGCCCCTTCTGGGTCGGCTTCTTCGGTGTCACCACTGCGTTCTTCTCGCTGGTGGGCACCTTGCTGATCATCTGGGGTGCCTCGCAGGGGCCCACCTGGAACCTCTGGCAGATCAACATCGCGCCGCCCGACCTCAAATACGGTCTGGGCATGGCCCCGCTGATGGAAGGCGGGCTGTGGCAGCTGATCACCGTGTGCGCCATCGGTGCCTTCGTCTCCTGGGCACTGCGCGAGGTGGAGATCTGCCGCAAGCTGGGCATCGGCTACCACGTGCCGGTGGCCTTCGGCTTCGCCATCCTGGCCTACGTCACGCTGGTGGTGGTGCGGCCGGTGCTGCTGGGCGCCTGGGGCCACGGCTTCCCGTACGGGATCATCAGCCACCTGGACTGGGTGTCCAACACCGGCTACCAGTACCTGCACTTCCACTACAACCCGGCGCACATGCTGGCGGTGAGCTTCTTCTTCGCCACCACCTTCGCGCTCAGCCTGCACGGTGCGCTCATCCTGTCGTCCACCAACCCCGCCAAGGGTGAGCCGGTGAAGACGGCAGAACACGAGAACACCTTCTTCCGCGACGCCATCGGCTACTCCATCGGCACCCTGGGCATCCACCGGCTGGGGCTGTTCCTGGCCCTGTCGGCGGGCTTCTGGAGTGCGGTGTGCATCGTCATCAGCGGGCCCTTCTGGACCCGCGGCTGGCCCGAGTGGTGGACCTGGTGGCTCAACCTGCCGGTGTGGCGTTGAAGGAGACCTGGCATGGCCGAATATCAAAACCTCTTCACCCGCGTGCAGGTGGCCGGCGCTTCGTACCCCGGCATCTCGCTGGGCCGCGACGACCATGAGCGTGACAGCGGCAGCACGCATTCGCACTGGCTGGGCAAGCTGGGCGATGCGCAGCTGGGGCCCATCTACCTGGGCTGGCTGGGCATCGCTTCGCTGATCTTCGGCTTCGCGGCCTTCGAGATCATCGGGCTCAACATGTGGGCCAGCGTGGGCTGGGACCCGATCCAGTTCGTGCGCCAGCTGCCCTGGCTGGCGCTGGAGCCGCCACCGCCGGCCTACGGCCTCACGCTGCCGCCGCTCAACCAGGGCGGCTGGTGGCTGCTGGCGGGGCTTTGCATGACCATCTCGGTGCTGCTGTGGTGGGCCCGCATGTACCGCAGGGCGCGGGCGCTGGGCATGGGCACGCACGTGGCCTGGGCCTTTGCCGCCGCCATCTGGCTGATGCTGGTGCTGGGCATCATCCGCCCGGTGCTGATGGGCTCCTTCGGTGAGGCGGTGCCCTTCGGCCTGTTCCCGCACCTGGACTGGACGGCCGCCTTCTCGCTGCGCTACGGCAACCTGTTCTACAACCCGTTCCACATGCTGTCGATCGCGTTCCTGTACGGCGCGACGCTGCTGTTCGCGATGCACGGCGCCACCATCCTGGCGGTCAGCCGCTTCGGCGGCGAGCGTGAGATCGAGCAGATCACCGACCGCGGCACCGCCAGCGAACGGGCGGCCCTGTTCTGGCGCTGGACCATGGGCTTCAACGCGACGATGGAATCCATCCACCGCTGGGCCTGGTGGTTCGCGGTGCTGTGCCCGCTGACCGGCGGCATCGGCATCCTGCTCACCGGCACGGTGGTGGACAACTGGTTCCTGTGGGCGGTCAAGCACGGCGTGGCGCCCTCGTATCCGCAAGTCTTCGCACCGGTGGCCGATCCGGCCCTGCTGCTGCAAGGGGTCAAGCCATGAAGCACATTGCAAGCACGGCCGCGGTGCTGGCCGCCAGCCTGCTGGTGGCCGGCTGCGAACGGCCGCCGGTGGACACGGTGCAGACCGGCTACCGCGGCACCGGCATGGAGCAGGTGTACAACCCGCGCCTGCTGGCCAAGGACGCGGCGCTGAACACCGCGCCCGAGGCGCCACCGCCCGCCTCGCCCGACGGGCCCAAGGCCTCGCAGGTGTTCCAGAACGTCAAGGTGCTGGGCGACCTGAGCATCGGCGAGTTCACCCGCACGATGACCGCCATCACCCAGTGGGTGTCGCCCGAGCAGGGCTGCGTGTACTGCCACGATGGCGCCAACCTGGCCAGCGACGCCAAGTACACCAAGGTGGTGGCGCGCCGCATGCTGCAGATGACGCAGCACATCAACACCGACTGGAAGACCCACGTCGCCGGTACCGGCGTCACCTGCTACAGCTGCCACCGCGGCAACCCGGTGCCCAGCAAGACCTGGTTCGAGCCGCTGGCGCCGGCCAGCTCGCGCAGCCTGCTGGGCAACAGCGCGGGCCAGAACGCTGCGGCGCCCGAGGCTGTCTGGGCTTCATTGCCCAACGACCCGTTCTCGCCCTTCCTGCAGCATGCCGAGAACATCCGCGTCATCGGCAACAGCGCGCTGCCCGACGGCAACCGCCAGTCCACCAAGCAGGCCGAGTGGACCTACGGGCTGATGATGCACATGAGCCAGTCGCTGGGCGTCAACTGCACCTTCTGCCACAACTCGCGTTCGTTCGGCCAGTGGGACCAGAGCTCGCCGCAGCGGGCCACGGCCTACTACGGCATCCGCATGGTGCGCGACCTCAACGTCTCGTGGCTGGAGCCGCTGACCGACACCTTCCCGCTCGAGCGGCTGGGCCCCAACCACGACGTGGCCAAGATCAACTGCGCCACCTGCCACCAGGGCGCCTACAAGCCGCTGTACGGCGCGCAGATGATGAAGGACTACCCCGCGCTGATGATGCCGCCGCAAGCCGCGGCCGCCGCCTCGGCCGCGATGTCGTCGGCCACGCCCGACGACGGGCAGGGCAGCCTGCGCCGCCTGGCGGCGCTGATGGGGGGCGCCAGCCCGGCGCCGGAGGGGGCGCGCTGAGGCCACCCGGCCGGTGACGCGGGCGGGTGTGCCGGCTGATCACCCGACCCGCCGGCCGCAAGGTCGGCCACGGCCTCTTGCAGGTCAGGGCCTGATCTGCAGGCGTGTCCGGATACGACTGACAGGATGGTGGGCGCATTCGGTTACGCTGGGCGTTTTGCGCTTCAGATCACTACAAGGGCTTCCCCGCCTGTCAAGCGAAACTGATCCGTTGAATCACGCCAGTGATTCAATCTGGGTCATACGGCTGAATAAAAGACTCCACCACGCGCTATTGCGGCGGGCGTTGATGCAGGATGCGCAGGGTGCGGACGGAAGAAACTACAAGCGGTCACTGTGCAGCACGGCATGCCGGCTGCGGACCCTGATGGAAGAAGCGCATGGGCGACCCATTCGTTAGCCGAGTTTGTCGGGCCATTGCTGGCGCGCCAGAGGCTCCTTGAGCTAAACGGTCACTGCCCATGCCGGGCCAACCTGTGCACATCAACGAGTGCCATCACGCAGTGGAGGAAACCGGGCTGCGGCTCAGGGCGGGGCCGCAGCAAACTGATGGGTGTAGGCCGGGGACTGGTGTCTGGGTGTCATGTCGGCGCCCCCGCTCAGGCCGCCAGCTTGAAGGCTTCGCCCTTGGTCAGCACCGCCCAGGCCAGGCGAGCGTTCTTCGCGGCGATGGCCACCACCGCCTTCCAGTAGCCGCGCCGCTGCTCGACGGCCAGCGCCCAGCGGCTGATGCCGTCGGTCTTGTTCTTCGCCGCGTTGAGCACTGCCCGAGCACCCATCACCAGCAAGCTGCGCAGGTACGGATCACCGGCCTTGGTGATGCGCCCCAGGCGCGCCTTGCCGCCGGAGCTGTACTGCCCCGGCACCAGCCCGATCCAGGCCGCAAACTGCCGTCCGCAACTGAACTCCGTGGCATTGCCCACCATGGCCACCAGCGCCGTGGCCGTGGCTTGGCCAATGCCCATCAACTGCATCAACTGCTGCGCGGGCGTGCTCTGCCGGGCCATGGCGTGCACATGCCGGTCGTACTGGGCAATGCGCTCGTCCAGGTGCGCCACCTCGCTGAGCAAGTCGCCGATGACCAGGTTGGCGTAGCCGGGCAGGTCCTCCAGGTGCTCGCGGGCCTGGCGGCGCACCACCTCGGCCTTCAGCGGCAGCACGATGCCGAACTCACAGAGCAGGCCGCGGATGCGGTTGATGCAGGCCGTGCGCTCGGTGACGAAGCCCTGCCGCGCGCGGTGCACCATCAGCTGTGCCTGCTGCTCCTCGGTCTTGATCGGAACGAAGCGCATGTTGGGTCGCTGCATCGCCTCGCAGATCGCAGCCGCGTCGGCCGCGTCGTTCTTGCCCCGCTTGCCGCTCATGCGGTAGGGCGTGACCAGCTTCGGCGCCATCAGGCGCACGGTGTGGCCGTGCGCCTGAAACTGCCGCGCCCAGTGGTGCGCTCCAGAGCACGCCTCCATACCGATGACACCCGGCGGCAGTGCAGCGATCAGCGCTTGCAGCTTGCTGCGCGCCACCTTCGGCTCACGCAGTTGCACCACCCCAGTGGCGTTCACGCCGTGCACCGCAAAGACGTTCTTCGCCAGATCGATACCCGTGGCAATAATGGTCATGGGCCTTCCCCTTCCAGGTGAGTTGATGAGAGTTCGCACTTCCCATCTTGGCGCCGTTACTCGACGCTTCGCACTGCGGATCACTCAAGGCGGGGAAGGCCCTTCCATTCGTTAGGGCCCACAGATGCAACGACGTAGCCTCATCGGTGCAACTGCACTCCTTTCGATCGCGGCCCTTGCGCCATTACGTCTCTCAGCAGCGGGGATGAACACGATCGATATTGGTCCTTGGTCATTTAGAGCACCCTCGGACTGGAAGAAGGTTGAAGGCGTCAACGGCATTCCATATCTCGAATCGAAAGATGGAACCAAGGGCTGCTATATAAAGGCGCTCACCCTTGGCCGAACCTATAGCAGCGCGACAGAAGCGGCCGCCTATCTTCAGGGCGTTCACGAGCGCAACTTCGTCGCGGACCCCAAGGCGAAATGGGAGGTCAAGCAACGCTCCGCTTCAACCGCTGGCGCCACAGCGAGTTCGATTCTTGATCTCCTGGACGCCTCCAGCAACTATCGAGTACTCAGCGTCGTGGTTGCGGCACCCGATGCAGCCGTACAACTCACTCTCCACGACTACGCTTGCGAAGACTACCGAGCATCAGTCCAAGCGTTCGAACCTGTTGCCACTTCAATCCGTGGCCCAAGAAGTGGGGCCTAACCCTTCTACAGGGACTCCCCTCTCGGTCAACGGTTTGAATTGATTCCGGATTCGGTTCCGCCCAGCAGTCGCGGCGCGCAGTGACATCGCCGACAAGGAACAGACTGCACACCCACAGGCGGGCTTGTTTTCGGTCAATGCCGACGCCCCAGATACGAACCGCTCGGCAGTGCCCCATTCGCTCGTCGGGCATCGCGCCCTTGAGGGCTACCGGGTTTGGCTGCCGCCGGTCTGACCTGTGGTGCTATCTGCGCTTTGCGTCTGCGGGTGGGAACGAATCGTTCAGAGCGCCGGCCGCTGGCTCAATGCGCAGTGCGGCGCCGGTGCCTCGGGAACATGGTTCGGATTGAATCGGCCATCCCGGGTCAGCACGGCCGACAGGATGCGCGCATGCTTGTTGGCCAGCGCCACCACGGCCTTCTGCCAGCCGACCCGTTCTTTCAATTGCACCAGCCACGGGCTGATGCGGTCGGATCGTTTGGCGGCGGTCATCACCGCCGACTTCGCGCCCTGGATCAACAGCGTTCGCAGGTAGTCATCGCCTCGGGGCTTTGCGGGTAGACCAAACCGAACTCGGCCAGCACGCCGCGGATGCGGTTGATCAGCGCGGTGCGCTCGGCCTTGTAGGCCTCACGCACGCGGTGCACGCTGAGCTGGCCCTGCTGCTCGGCCTTCTTCACAGGCACGAAGCGCATGTGCGGTCGGCACGCGGCCTCGCAGATCGCGGCCGCGTCGTTGGCATCGTTGTTCCCGCCCCTGCCAGCCATGTGGTATGGGGGTGACGAAGTGACCGGCGATCAGCCTCGCATCCAGACCCAGAAGGCACAAGCGCCGCGCTACGTGGTGCGCGCCACCGCAGGCTTCCATCGCCACAAGGCAGCCGGCGGGCAATTCGGCGCACCAAGCGGAGAACCGATCCGGCGACAGCGCTTTGACCAACACTACCCGGCCCCACCTGTCGACCGTGTGCACCTGGAACATCCGCTTGGACAGATCGACCCCAAGCCGCACCACTTCTCGCGCCACCGCGCTGCGTGTAACCTCCGTCATGACTTTCTCTTTCCGATCAGATCGCCTTTCACAAGTCAATCTTGGTACCTCGATACCGTTGCTGGAGTGGGGAAGTCCCTTCTATTCGTTGCAGGCGACCTTGCGCGCAAAGCCGCGCAAGGCGCCTGAGCTTAAAAGTTAGGCGTCACCAAAAACTACCGCGGCGGTTTCAATGCCAGGAACAGCAGACTTCATCAAAGCCGACTTTCCCGGAACACTGTTTCCGATGAAGACGAATCTCCTCGTACTGGAGCATTACGAGACTGAGCTTGCCGAATACATCGGGACGCGCGTGCTCTCAGACGATCATCCCGGCGACAACTTTCTGCCGCAGCAAAGAGTTCACGCGACGAAGCCGCGAGGGCATCTTCGCCGTACAGTCAAGCTTGATCCGGTCGCCGAGTACTTTCTCTACGACACGGTGTACAGGAATCGGGCAATCTTCCGGCCCCAGGTTGGCCCGACGCGGCAAAGCTTCGGCTACCGCTTCAAAGATGGCGCTCACATTCCCGTGCACGCCGCGTACACGGCGTACAAGGCCAGCTTGGCTGAACACGCCGCAGCTTTCGGCCATCGCCTACAGTTTGATATCGCGTCTTACTTCAATACGCTATATCACCACGACATTGCTCACTGGTTTGCCGCAAGTCCTGGCGTATCGGAGTCAGACGCCAATGCGGTCGGTAAGTTTTTTCGCGAGATCAATGCAGGACGCAGCGTTGACTTCCTGCCACACGGAATCTATCCCGCGAAGATGATCGGGAACGAGTTTCTCAAACTTATAGATTTGTCGGGTACCTTAAAGTCCGCTGTGATCACACGATTCATGGATGACTTCAACCTTTTCGACAATGATCAGTCTGTTCTCCGACAGGACTTCTTCCGCATCCAGCACTTGCTTGGCCAGTACGGCCTAAACGTAAACCCCAGCAAGACCCACTTCGACAAGTCTGTTGGCAACGTAGAAGAAGCCCTCTCCAAGATTCACGAGTCACTGATCGAAATCGTTGAGGGCGTCGAGCAAGTCGAAGGAGCGTCCGGGGTGGATTTTGTCGAGACCGAGGAAGAAATCGTTTCTGGCCTATCTGCCGAACAAGTTACCTCACTACTTGGTCTTCTGCGAGACGACGCTCTGGAAGAGGCTGACGCCGACCTCATTCTTGGGTTCTTGCGCTCACACAGCGACGACATCCTTGACCACCTTCCCACTCTGCTCCAGCGCTTCCCAAACCTGATCAAGCACATGTATGCGCTGTGCTCCACGGTCACAGATAAGCCGGCGCTTTCAGCAGTCTTGCTCGAGTATCTCAAGACTGAGTCGTACTTCGTCGAGTATCAACTCTTTTGGGTTGCATGCCTTGTTGAGGACCACCTGATGGGAGCCGGCTGTTATGGTGATGTGCTCTTGAGGCTCTACGAACTAACGCAAGACTTCCGAATCGCTCGCGCCAAAGTACTCGAGATTCCTGAGCAAGGTTTCGGACTCAAGGAGATCCGAGGCGAGTACCTGAAGACGGGTCAATCAGACTGGCTATCGTGGGCGTCGGCGTCCGGCACACGAACGCTAAAAAAGGCTGAGCGCAACTACGCACTGGACTACTTCTCGAAGGGCTCGCCGCTAAATCTCATCATCGCTGAGAGCGTAAAGCGCGCATAGCACAGTGACGCCTCTCTAGAAACTCCCCATAAGTGCCTGACGCGTAAGGGGTTATTCGACCCGTCTGCGCCGCACGCTCGGTGGGCACCGGCTTCATGCCCAAATGCCGCGCGCTTATTGAGGTGTTCAGCGCTCGCTGCCGATGGCGTTCTGCGTAGTAGGCCTAGCCTTGATCGGCGTATTCCTCGCCCTGGGTCAGCATGGTCTAGGGCAACCGCGCCAGGTTGTGCGCAGCCGCTGTCACCGCCTTGGGCTCGTCCATGCGGGCGCACTGGCGGCAGAAGTACGTACCCGGCGAGCAACTCAGTGGCTCAGCGTAGCCTCAAACCGCATAACAGCTCTGCCGCGGCGGGGATGGGCCGCGGCGGGCTGCGCTTCTAAGCTGCCCGCATGGCTGGCCACAGCCGCGGAGACCGCTTGCCCATGAACGACCTGACCCAGCTGCGTGTGCACATCGAGGCGCACGTGGCCACCCTGACCCTGGATGCGCCGCCCGTCAATGCGCTGACGCGTACCCTCAACGACGAACTGACGCTGGCGCTGGACCGCATCAGCGAGCTGGACGAGGTGCGCGCCGTGGTGCTCACCGGCGCCGGCAAGGTGTTTTGCGCCGGTGCCGACCTGAAGGGCCGCGCCGAGAACATCAAGGGCCCCGGCGACCTGCCGGCCCATTCGCGCCGCACGCGCGAGTGCTTTCACGCCATCCGCGAATGCGCCAAGCCGGTGGTGTGCGCCCTCAACGGCGCGGCGCTGGGCTCGGGCCTGGCGATGGCCGCTTCCAGCGACATCCTGCTGTGCAGCGAGACGGCCAGCCTGGGCCTGCCCGAGGTGGACGTGGGCCTGCTGGGCGGCGCCCGCCATGCGATGCGCCTCTTCAGCCATTCGCGCCTGCGGCGCATGGCGCTCACCGGCGTGCGCGTGACGGGGCCCGAGCTGTACCGCCTGGGCGTGGTGGAAGCCTGCGTGCCGCCGGCCGAGCTGATGGCCGCGGCGATGGAGATCGCCGCCACCATCGCCAGCAAGAGCCCGGTGAGCACCCGCCTGGGCAAGCACACGCTGAACGTGATCGAGGACATGAGCCTGCGCGACGGTTACCGCTACGAGCAGGACATGACCGCCGCCATCGGCAAGACTGACGACGCCCGTGAAGCCCAGGCCGCCTTCCGCGAAAAGCGCGCCCCGGTGTTCACCGGCCGCTGAAGGGGTAGGCACTTGTCTAGTCAAGATCAAGCCACGCCCGACCGCAGCGGGCCGCTGTCGCACGTGAAGGTGCTGGACCTCAGCCGCATCCTGGCCGCGCCCTGGGCTGGACAGATCCTGGCCGACCTGGGCGCCGAGGTCATCAAGGTGGAACGGCCCGGCGCCGGCGACGACACCCGCGCCTGGGGCCCGCCCTTCTTGAAAGACGCCGAGGGCCGCGACACGAAGGAAGCCGGCTACTACCTGGCCGTCAACCGCGGCAAGCGCTCCATCACCCTGAGCCTGGACAAGCCCGAGGGCCAGCGCATCGTGCGCGAGCTGGCGATGGAATGCGACATCGTGCTGGAGAACTACAAGGCCGGCACGCTGGCGCGCTACGGGCTGGACGAAGCTTCGCTGCGCGCGATCAACCCGCGGCTGATCTATTGCTCGGTCACCGGCTTCGGCCAGACCGGCCCGCGCCGCGACCAGCCGGCCTATGACTTTCTGATCCAGGCCATGGGCGGACTGATGAGCGTGACCGGCGAACGCGACGGCCTGCCCGGCGGCGGCCCGCAGAAGGTGGGCGTGCCCATCGTCGACCTGATGACCGGCATGTACGCGGCGGTGGCGGTGCTGGCTGCGCTGGCGCGGCGCGACCGCACCGGCCGGGGCGACGCCATCGACATCGGCATGCTGGACGTGCAGGTGGCGGCACTGGCCAACCAGGCGATGAACTATCTGGTCTCGGGCAAGGTGCCGCGGCGCAACGGCAATGCCCACCCCAACATCCAGCCGCAGGACGTGTACGCCTGCGCCGATGGCGATGTGATTTTGGTGGTGGGCAACGACGGCCAGTTCCGCAAGCTGTGCGAAGTGCTGGGCCAGCCCGCCTGGGCAGCCGACGAACGCTATGCCACCAATGCCCAGCGCGTGCGCCACATCGGCGAGCTGGCGCCGATGCTGCGCCAAGCGTTTGCCGGCTGGCAGCGTGAGGCGCTGATCGCCGCGCTGGACGCAGCCGGCGTGCCCTGCGGCGCCATCAATTCGGTGGCCGAGGTATTCCGCGACCCGCAGGTGGTGGCGCGCGGCCTGCTGCGCCATGTGCCGCACCCGACGGGCGTGGACGTGCCGCAGGTGGGCAGCCCGATGCGCTTTGCCGAGGCGCAGCTGCAGGTGCCGGCGGCGCCGCCGCTGCTGGGCCAGCACAGCGACGACATCCTGGCCGGCCTGGGCTATGGCGCCGAGGCCGTGGCCGCGCTGCGGCGCGAAGGCGTTGTCGGATGATGGCGGCCATGACCTCCAAGATGAAGCTGCATTGGTCCCCCAAGTCGCCTTATGTGCGCAAGGTGATGGTGTGCGCCCATGAGCTGGGCCTGCTGCCGCAGATCGAGCGCGTGCGCTCGGTGGCCGCGATGCTCAAGCCCAACCCGGCCATCATGGCCGACAACCCGCTGAGCAAGATCCCGACCCTGGTGCTGCCCGACGGCCGCACGCTGTTCGATTCGCCGGTGATCTGCGAATACCTCGACGCCCTGGCCGGCGGCGGCCGGCTGTTTCCGTCCGCGGGCGATGAACGCTGGCAGGCGCTGCGCTGGCAAGCCCTGGGCGACGGCCTGCTGGACGCGCTGATCCTGTGGCGCAACGAGCGCGAGCGTGAGCTGCCGCTGGCGGCGTTGCTGGAGGCGTTTGAGCAGAAGACGCGGGCGACATTGGCGCTGCTGGAGCACGAGAGCAGCGCGCTGGCCGTGGCGCCTTGGGGCATCGGGCAGATCACCGTGGCTTGTGCGCTGGGTTATCTGGACTTTCGCTTCGGCGACCTGGGCTGGCGGGCGCTGGCGCCGCGGTTGGCGGGGTGGGAGGCGGAAGTCGCGGCGCGGGAAGCGTTTCGGGCGACGCTGCCGGAGTTGGGGGATTGAGCCGGGCCGGCTGAGCGCACGCTGGTGTGGCCGGTCGCTAACCCAGGATGCGGTGAGCCATTTCAGGCAGCACGATGTGCCGCAGCACACGCAAGAGTGTGAGTTGCTGGGCGGCTTCTTCGGCGGAGGGCTGAGCGCCGGGCTGCTGTTCACTCACGTCACTGGCCAGGGGTTCCCTTCGCTTGGGCGCAGGGCCACTTGGTGGGGTGGTCGGCGCCTCCAGTTGCTCCAGCAGCCTGGCTTCGTTCGGGTAGTGCCGGGCATAAATGGCATCAAAGGCACCCACCGTGCGCATGACCACATCTCTTGCGTTCCGCTGCGCGACTGACCGGTGCACGCCCATGGCGACCGCCGCGGCCAGCACGGCTTCATGACTCACTTGGTCAAAGCGAGTGACCTCCTCCGAAAGCCGAATCGCCAGTCGCACGGCGGGCCAGTGGCCCGCTTCTTCTGCAATGGCTTGCGTGTGGTAGACGCCGGTGGCCAACATGTCGTAATGCGGCGCGGGGTCGATGCGCCCCGGTGACACCAGGAACGACAGGTTCTTCAAATGGCAGTCGTCATTGCCCACGAGCAGGTTGAACACCAGCCACCTGAACAGCGTGATGGGCGTTGTCAACTGGTTGGTGCAAGCCTGGCTGATGTCATGCAGAACCTCTGGGCCTACCCCGTACTTGAAGATGCGGGACTTGTTGAGGAGCTGGCAAGCATCGATGACGTGCAGGCGCTCGACAACCGGTGGCGTTACGGCAGTGTCAGGGGACAAGGTGGCGGCCTCTACGCGCCGGTCAAACCGCTCGATGGCATAGACGGGCTGCGGTACCCGGAGCAAGCTCACCGCTGGCACCTTCAACTGGGCCTCGGCCGCCAGCGTCATCGTGAGCCATTCCAGGTAGGCCGAGGCGGGGAAGGTCTGCTGCTCGGGGTGGTCCGGCTTGAGGATGTGAGTCGACGGCGTGGAACCAACGGGCTCGTAGACGTCCTGCCCTTTGAGGACCGCCAGCATCTTGTGCTGTGCACCGGCCAGAGACATTCGTTTGGGGGCCTGTCGTGTCAAGGCCGTACGAGGCAGCGCTTGTATGCGCTGACTCAGGTCGCGGCAGGCAAGGCGTTGCAGGTCCGCGTCATCCGGCAGGGCCTGGCCAACAGGCAGCAGCGTCAATGACCCTGCGGATTCGGCGCCCAGGTATTCGAGCAGGGCGAACGCGTCATCACCGCTGCGCAATTGGGCGTCGGCGGCGATGAGTTCTCGCAGCTTTTCCTCTGGCAGGAGATTGTCGAAGTACCACTGCACCGGTCGCGTTGTCGCACCGTCCTGATGAAGCAGTTGACTGCGAGGAAGCGCCGGCGACAGGTCAAAGCCGTTGTCGCTGTTGGCCCAATCTGGCAGGTACTCCAGCGTCCAGAGGTCGTTGTGCTCGTGCAGCGTTCCTACCTTCCTTTGGTTGACGAAGATGTTGAGTCTGCGGCCTTCTTTCGGCAGCGCGCTGGTCGGCTCAGTCATCTGCGTCGGCTGAAGAGGGGTCGCTCTTGCTCGACGAGCCTTGTGCATCGCGAGCGGTCTTGCGCTGCTCGGCGGCCATCAACCGCTTTTGGTAGTCGAGGGTGTCTTCAGGGGCCATTTCCATCGTGACCTTGACACCCAGGCGTTGCAGCAAGTCCAGCACCTTGCCCATCTGCACGGTGGCCTTGCCGTTTTCCAGGTCAGTGAGGAACTGCTTGCTTACCCCCGCGGTCAACGCAAAGTCGTCGATGCGGATGCCCGCCCGCTTCCTCAGCGTACGGATGGCAATGCCGGCCTGGAGGACGGAGATGAGCGGAACGTTCATGCAGATTCCTGTGTGCATAGGAATTCTAAGGAAAACAGCGTTGCCGATCCAGGGTTTCCTACGAAAGCAGGAATATGGTTGCTGAGCATACGCCGGGACGAGAGAATTCCTGGCATCGCAGGAAGACGCGATATTCAGAAGCGGCGCATCTCCGGGCCCCCAAGAGCGAAGGAACGCACCGCTATGCCGCGGCGAGCGTGGGCGTCGTCCCTGATGCGTGATGTACGATGTTGTGCATCATCTTCGGGAGCGCTGCCGTGCGTACAACCCTCGCCATCGATGACGACATCCTGGCTGCAGCCAAGCACCTCGCCGAGCGTGAACACAAAAGCGTCGGAGAAGTGATCTCGAGCCTTGCACGTCTGGGGCTGAGCCGCAGCACGCGTGGCAGCAAGACAGAGCGCAACGGAATCCCGCTCCTTCCGAGCCGGAAGGCGGCCGTGCCGGTGACGCTGGAGTTGGTCAATCAACTGCGCGACGAACAGCCGTGATCCGTTACCTGCTGGATGTGAACGTCCTCATTGCGCTCATCGATCCGGCGCACGTTCAGCACGATGAGGTTCACGAGTGGTTCGGAAAGGTCGGGCACAAGGCGTTCGCAACCTGCCCCATCACCGAGAACGGCCTGCTGCGAATCGTCGGGCATCCGAAATACCCCAACTGCCCCGGACCTCCGAGCGCGGTAGCGGACGCCTTGTCGGCCATTCGCGGTTTGCCTGGCCATGCCTTCTGGCCGGACAGCATCAGCCTCGTCCAAAGCGACCTGGTCGACCCGGCCCTTCTCTCCAGCCACAGCCGCGTCACCGACAGCTACCTGCTCGCGCTGGCGAGGGCGAACAAGGGCAAGCTGGCGACGATGGACCACAAGTTGGCCACCGAGGTCGTGGCCGCTGGCAAGACTGCGCTGGCCCTGCTGTAGCGTCGATGCCTCCTGCCGGCAACGCCGCCACGTTTTGCGTGGAAGAGAGCCCCGAGCCGGCTCCGAGCGGGGTACTGTGGCAAGCCATGCCCTGAACCAGTCTGACCGAGGCTCCTATGTCAAGCAACCTTGAAGTCCTCCAGGCAGAAGTGCTCCGTCTGTCTCCGGCCGATCGAGCTTGCTTGCTTGATCGGCTCGTCGCCAGTCTGGACGTGGACGCCAACGTCGAGGCCACCTGGGACGCCGTCGCGGACCAACGCGAACAGGAGCTCGACGCCGGTGCGGTGGCGGGCGTGCCGCTCGAGCCTGCCATCGCACGGCTCATCTTTCCGCCGAGAAGCTGCTCAGGTGCACAAGGCCGGGTGATGAGGGGCATGCGGACAGCGGCTGCGCAGCACCGACAGCTCTCCGACAGGCTTTCGCAACCTTCAGCAACTGACCTTTGTTGCAGTGCCGCATCGGCGGCGCTAGAGTGCCTGCACCCCAACTTCGGAACACCACCCGTGGACAGTGACAGTTGCCCGCCCAGGCGGCACTCGTCCGGCACGGTGGCTTAGCGCCTGACGCGCTGCGCCGCCTTCGCCGGACCTTCATCCGGCGGAAGGCGGCACTTCCGGCCCAGCCCTGGGCCGGGTTCCGCATTCCGCGCTGACTGATCAATCAACCTCGGCCCCACGCAGGGCCGTGGATGGCCGCGCCTGTGCCTTGGTGGGATGGGCGGCGGCCGAGGGAGCAGACCATGGCCATCGCCACCCTTCAAGCGCTCTTTGCGGGCTTCATCCATTCGCGCGGCATCGGCCGCCACTTCCGCCGGCTGCTGATGCTGGAAGGCCTGCGCGAGGCCAGCCGCGGCCAGGCCTTGCCGCCCGCACTGGGCCCGACGCTGGCCCGTGCCGCCACTGAACCGCCTGCCGCGCTGCTGGCGCGCCTGGGTTCGCAGGCCGACGGTCTGAGCGCCTCGCAGGCCGAGGCCATCCGGGAACGGGTCGGCCCCAACGTGGTGGAGCAGGACAAGGCGCCGCCCTGGTGGCTGCACCTGTGGCACTGCTACCGCACGCCCTTCGACCTGCTGCTCACGCTGCTGGCCATCGTCAGCTACGTCACCGAGGACATGAAGGCCACCACCGTCATCGGTTCGATGGTGGTGCTGTCGGTGGCCATCCGCTTCGTGCAGGAGCGCAAGTCCAACAAGGCCGCCGACCAGCTCAAGGCCATGGTCAGCAACACCGCCACCGTGCTGCGCCAGGCCAAGGTGGAGCTGCCGATCGCCGAGCTGGTGCCGGGCGACGTGCTGCTGCTGTCGGCCGGCGACATGATCCCGGCCGACTGCCGGTTGCTGTCGGCCAAGGACTTGTTCGTCGCGCAGGCGGCGATGACCGGTGAATCGCTACCGGTGGAGAAGTTCGCCGCCCACCGTGGCACCGACACGGCCAACCCGCTGGACCTGGAGAACATCGTCTTCATGGGCACCAACGTGGTCTCGGGCTCGGCCACCGCGGTGGTGGTGGGCACCGGCGGCACCACCTACTTCGGCGCGCTCGCCCAGCGCGTCACCGCCACCGACCGCACGGTCACGCAGTTCCAGGCCGGCGTCAACCAGGTGGCCTGGCTGCTCATCCGCTTCATGTTCGTGATGGCGCCGCTGGTGCTGTTCATCAACGGCTTCACCAAGGGCGACTGGACCGAGGCTTTCCTCTTCGCCATGTCCATCGCCGTCGGCCTGACGCCCGAGATGCTGCCGATGATCGTCACCTCCACGCTGGCCAAGGGCGCGGTGCTGCTGTCGCGGCGCAAGGTCATCGTCAAGCGGCTGGACGCCATCCAGAACTTCGGTGCGATGGACGTGCTGTGCACCGACAAGACCGGCACGCTGACGCAGGACCGCATCTTCCTTTCGCGCCACACCGACATCTGGGGCGATGACTCGGACGAGGTGCTGGAGGCCGCCTACCTCAACAGCCACTACCAGACCGGCCTGAAGAACCTGCTTGACGTGGCGGTGCTGGAGCACACCGAGGTGGCCCGTGCGCTGGCGCCAGCCGCCAACTTCCGCAAGGTGGACGAGATCCCGTTCGACTTCCAGCGCCGCCGCATGTCGGTGGTGGTGGCCGAGAACGACGACCACCACCGCCTGATCTGCAAGGGCGCGGTGGAAGAGATCCTGGACGTGTGCCAGCAGGCCCGCCACGGCAGCGTGGACGAACCGCTGACCGACGAGCTGCTGGCCCGCGTGCGCCGCGTGACGGCCGCGCTCAACGACGACGGCCTGCGCGTGGTGGCCGTGGCCGCCAAGGACCTGCCGCCCACGCAGCAGGCCTACGGCGTGGCCGACGAATCGGGGCTGACGCTGATCGGCTACGTGGCCTTCCTCGATCCGCCGAAGTCTTCCACCCGGCCGGCGCTGCAGGCCCTGGCCGACCATGGCGTGAAGGTGAAGGTACTGACTGGCGACAACGAGCGGGTGACGGCCAAGATCTGCCGCGAGGTGGGCCTGCACGACGAAGCCACGGTGCTGGGCTCCGACGTGGAGCGCATGAGCGATGCCGAGCTGGCGCAGGCGGTGGAGGCGCATGCCATCTTTGCCAAGCTGACGCCGGCCCACAAGGAACGCATCGTGCGCACGCTCAAGGCCAATGGCCATGTGGTGGGCTTCATGGGTGACGGCATCAACGATGCGCCGGCCCTGCGTGCGGCCGACATCGGCATCTCGGTGGATTCGGCGGTGGACATCGCCAAGGAGGCGGCCGACATCATCCTGCTGGAAAAGAGCCTGATGGTGCTGGAAGAGGGCGTGGTGGAAGGGCGCAAGACCTTCGCCAACATGCTCAAGTACATCAAGATGACGGCCAGCTCCAACTTCGGCAACGTGTTCTCGGTGCTGGTGGCCAGCGCCTTCATCCCGTTCCTGCCGATGCTGCCGATGCACCTGCTGGTGCAGAACCTGCTGTACGACTTCTCGCAGGTGGCCATCCCGTTCGACAACGTCGACCCCGAGCTGGTGGCCCAGCCGCAGCAGTGGAATCCGGCGGACATCGGTCGCTTCATGCTGTTCCTCGGGCCGGTGAGCTCGGTGTTCGACATCATCACCTTCATGGTGATGGCCTGGGTGTTCAAGGCCAGCACGCCCGAGCACCAGACGCTGTTCCAGTCGGGCTGGTTCGTCGAAGGGCTGATGACGCAGACCCTGGTGGTGCACATGATCCGCACCCGCCGCATCCCGTTCCTGCAAAGCCGGCCGGGGGGCGCCTTGATGGCGATGACGCTGATCATCATGGCCATCGGCATCTTCCTGCCCATGGGCCCGCTGGCGCACTACTTCAAGCTGCAGGCGCTGCCGTGGACCTACTTCCCCATCCTGGCGCTCATCCTGCTGGGCTACATGGGGCTCACGCAGGCGATGAAGGCCTTTTACAGCCGGCGCTTCGGCTGGCAGTGAGGGGCCGGCTGCCCCACGCACGGCGGCGCTGCTGTCCTACAGCCGCCGGCGTGGGCGCCCGACGCGTGGCGCACCGGGCCGGACCTAGAGTGACCCCAAGCCGATCGATACACGGTCGGTGCGAATCACACCACTGAAGGAGCAAGACATGAACAAGCCCACCATCGCCCGCATCATCGCCGCCGCCGCCTTGGCCGGCACCTTCGGCCTGGCCCAGGCCCAAGGCTCCGCCACCGCCGTGCCCGGCACCACCAACAACCAGCTGAGCAGCGGCGCCCACGCCGACACCGCCAACGGCATGACCGCGGCCGACGGCCATGCGATGGACAAGAACAAGCACGGCAAGGCCATGCGTGAGAAGGCCGGCAAGCCCACCACGATGAACAGCAATACCAACCCGATGGGCACGGGCACCAAGGAAAACAACGGCACCTACCAGACGAACAGCACCTCGGGTTCGTCGTCGGGCATGTCGTCCACCAAGGGCAGCACGACGACCATGGGCAGCACCACGAACAACAGCAACACCAACCCGCGTGGCACCGGCACCATGGAAAACAACGGCACCCAGCCGACCACGGGCGGCACGAAGTAATCCAGACCTGATCTCAGGTCATCGAAAGCCGGCGCTGGTCGCCGGCTTTTTTGCGTTCACATCAGCCGTACAGCCGCTGCGGGTTGTCTTGCAGGATGGCCCGCAGCCGCGCCTCGTCGCCCACGCCGTGCTTCAGCCACTGCAGCAGGGCTGCCGCGTCCGGCACCGGCTGCACGCGCAGGTGGGGCCAGTCGCTGCCCCACAGCAGCTGCTGTGGGTTGGCCTGCAGCAGGGCCTGCAGGAAGGGCAGGGCGGCCTGGCCGCTCTCGGGCGTCAGGGCCTGGCCGGGCAGGTTGCGGTAGACGCACAGCTTCACATGCACCCGGCCTTCGGCCAGCAGCTGGCGCAGCGCCTGGAAGCCCGGCGCCTGCGGGCCGGCCTGCAGGTCGAAGCCGCCCATGTGGTCGATGACCACCGGCAGCGGCAGCGCGCGGATCGTGTCGGCGATGGCGGGCAGGGCGTCGGTGTCGGTCCACAGCTCGGCATGCAGGCCGGCATCGGCCAGCGCGGGGGCCAGGGCCTGCAGGTCGGCCAGGCTGGCACTGCCGGCAAAGTTGCCGCCCGCGCCGCTGCGGTGGCTGAAGCGCGCCGCGCGTACGCCCCGCGCCCGCAGGCCTCGCAGCGTGGGCAGCTCGCCGGGGCGGGTGACGATCACGCCGCGCCAGGCCGGCCGTTCGGCCAGCGTCTCCAGCAGCAATGAGAGGTCGGTGCCATAGGCGCTGGGGTGCACCAGCACGCCATGGCCCAGGCCCAGGCGCTGCAGCAGCGCCGCATAGTCGGCCTGCGGTGCCTCGGGCGGGGTGTAGCTGCGGTCGGCCGCCAGCGGGTAGCGGGCATAGGGGCCGAAGAGGTGGGCGTGGCAGTCCCAGCCCGTCAGCGCCGGGGCGGTGGCCGTCATGCCTGCACCTCGTGCTGCGGCAGCGCAAAGGCCGGTGCCACGCCTTCGGGCAGCGGAATCTCGTGTGCGTTCAAGGTCATGGCCACCATGGTGTAGTAGCCCACCAGCGCGGTCAGCTCCACCAGCGTGCGCTCGCCCAGCAGCCGCAGCGCGCGGGCATAGGTGTCGTCGGTGATGGAGTGCAGACGCTTGAGTTCCATCGCCACCTGCACGATCACCGTCTCGGTCTCGTCCAGGCCTTCGGGCAGGCGCTGCTGCAGCAGCGCATCGATCACCGGGCGTTCGATGCCGGCCTTCTCGGCCTCGATCTCGTGTGCGTACCACTCGAAGGGCGACTGGCTGGCGCGGCCGGTCACCAGGATGGCAAGCTCCGCCTGCCGGCGGCTGAGACCCGTGCCGTAGCGCAGCAGCGCGCCCAGCGCCGACCAGCGCTCGGCCAGCTCAGGGTTGTGCAGCGCCGCCCGCAGCGGGCCCTGGATGCGGCCGCGCGGGCCGTTGACGATGCTGTCATGCACCCGCCGCTGTTCGGGCGTCATCGTGTCGGGGTGGGGCAGGCTGATGCGGGGCATGGGCGGGCGTGTTTCCTGTCTAGACAACTGGCGGGCCGGCGGCGGCCGGCAGCGCCGAGCTTAGCGGCACACCGGCGCCAGCGCGACGGCCCGTCCGGCATGGCTGCTATGCCGCGGGCGGCAAGCCGGCCGTCGGCTGGCTGGAGTGCCACATGCCGCTGCGCGCCATGTCGCCGACGATGCGCACGATCTGCGCGGCCACCGCGGTCACGGCCTTGGCCGGGCCTTTTTGCCGCGCCAGCGCCATGCTCACGCTGCGCTGCAGCGGCGGGTTGACCAGGCGCGCGGCCTGCAGCCGGCCTTCCTGCAGCTCCTGCCACACCGCATGCAGCGGCAGCACGGTGTACAGCCGTTCCTGCGCCACCAGCAGCTTCTGCAGCGGCAGGCTGTCGGCCTCCAGCGCGGGCACCAGCGTGATGTGGGCCTGCCGGGCCATCGCATCCAGCGCGGTGCGCAGGCCGTTGGGCGCGCTGGGCAGGATGAAGGGCAGCTCGTGCAGGGCGGTCAGCGGCAGCTCGTCGGCGGCGGTCAGCCGGTCGCCCCGCGGGCCGATCAGGTAGCTGTCCACTGTGGCCAGGGCCTCTTCATGGTCGGGCAGGCTGGCGCCGTAGCGGTACAGGATGGCGATGTCGATGCGCGCATCGGCCAGCCACTCTTCCACCTGCCCGCTGGAGCCTTCCAGGATCTTCAGGCCCAGCTTGGGGTGCTGGGTGCGCATCTCCTTGTACAGCCGCCCCACCAGCGGCGAGCCGATGGACGGCAGCAGGCCCACCGTCACGCGGCCGCTGAGTTCATGCGCCTCTCCGCGGATCTCGCGTTCCAGCTGCTGGGCATCGGCCAGCAGCGCCTTGACCTGCGGAAAGATGCGCCGGCCCACTTCCGAAAGCTCCACGCCGCGGCCGGTGCGGGTGAACAGGCGCGTGCCGCACTCGCGCTCCAGCGCGTTGAGCTGGCGGCTCAGCAACGACTGGTTGCTGTCCAGGAACAGCGCCGCCCGCGTCAGGCTGCCCAGCTCGCCGATGGCCAGGAAGGCCCGCCACTTGTGCAGGTCGGCGGCGATGTCGAGCTGGATGCCGGTGGGCTTGTTCGTGGAAGGCGGCGTGGGCATCGGCAGGTGCGGCGGTACGGCAGGGGGGCCGGCGATTTTGCGCCGGCCGCAGCCTGGTCACTCCCAGCGGATACCCAGGGCCTTGACCAGCGCCGCCGAGCGCGCGCTCTCGCCCCGCAAGAAGGCCGCGAACTGCGCCGGCGTGCTGGCCACCGGGTCGGCGCCTTCCTGGTCCAGCCGGGCGGCCACTTCGGGTGCCTTCAAGGCCTCGGCCACCGCCTGCTGCAGCCGCGCCAGCAGCTCGGGCGGCGTGCCGGCCGGCGCCACCATGCCGTGCCAGTTGCTGATGGCCAGGCCGGGCAGGCCGGCCTGGGCCGTGGTGGGCACGTCGGGCAGCTCGGCCAGGCGTGCGGGGCCGGCCACCGCCAGTGCCAGCAGGCGGCCCGCCGCGATGTGCGGCCGCACCAGCGTCACGTCGGCCACCATCAGGTCCACCTGGCCGGCCAGCAGGTCGTTCAGCGCCGGGCCGGAGCCCTTGTAGGGCACGTGCACCAGGTCGATGCCGGCCTCGCGCTTGAGCAGCTCGCCGCCCAGGTGCGGCACGGTGGCATTGCCGGCCGAGCCGAAGTTGAGCTGCCCCGGCGCGGCCTTGGCCTTGGCCACCAGCGCGCCCAGGCTGCGCACGCCGGTCTTGGGGTGCACCACCAGCACCTCGGGCACGGCCACCACCTGCGTCACCGCGGCCAGGTCCTTCAGCGGGTCGAAGGGCATGTGGCGGGCGATGTGCGGCGCCACCGTCAGCGCGCCGGCCAGCGAATAGCCCAGCGTGCTGCCATCCGGCCGCGCCTTCACCACCTCGGCCAGGCCGGTGACGCCGCCGGCGCCCGGCTTGTTCTCCACGATCACCGTGGTGCCCAGCACCCGGCCCAGCGCGTTGCCCACCAGGCGGCACATCGCGTCGGCCGAGCCACCCGGCGCCAGCGGCACCACGATGCGCAGCGTATTGCCCGCCCAGGGCTCGGCGGCCAGGGCCCAGCCTGTGGCGGCCAGGCCCGCCGCCGCTGCGGCGCCTTGCAGCAGGCGTCGGCGCTGCAGGTCAGAACACATGCTTGATCCCCGCGGCCAGCAGCGAGGTGCTGGCGCCGGCCTGCACCGGGCCATAGGCGCCGGTGGCATCGGACACGGTGTAGCTGGTGCGGCTGTTGTTGCCCAGGCGCGACCAGCCGGCATACAGGTCGGTGCGCTTGCTCAGCGCATGCACGTAGTTCACGCTCACCTGGGTGAAGTCGAAGTTGCGCACGGTGCGGTCGTCGTAGCGCTTGATGGACAGGCTCAGCTTGCCAACGCTGCCGGTGCGCACCGAGCCGCCCACCAGCCAGCTGCGGTACTTGCGGCTGAACACGCTGCTGGTGCTGGCCGGCGCTGCCACGGTGCGTGAGGCTTCCCACGCGCCCGATTGCGCCAGCGCCGCCACCGAGAAGCGCCCCAGCTCCTGCTTCACGCCCAGCGTGAAGGCGCTGTCGTGCTGGTCGTCGGCCACGTCGCCCACCCGGGCGTAAGACAGGCCCGCCAGCGTGCCGCCGCTACGGTACAGCAGGTTCAGGCCCTGGCTCTTGCGGGCGCCGCCGCTGCCGCCTTCACCCGCGGTGGCCTGCAGCCGCAGCGACACGCCACCCCAGGTGGGCGACAGGTAGTTCACCGCGTTGTCGTTGCGGGCCGAGGTGGTACTGGCGGCGCCCGTCCACAGGCTGCTGCTGGCGGTGCCGATGCCCAGCGCCATCGGGTCGATGGGCTGCACCAGGTAGAAGGCGGGCGCATAGTCGCGGCCCGCTTCCACCGTGCCCCAGGGCCCCGACAACGACACCAGCGCCTTGCGGCCGAACATGCGCCCGCCCTGTGCCAGCTGGCCGTTGTCGATGGTGATGCCGCTCTCCAGCGTGAAGGCGGCTTGCAGGCCGCCGCCCAGGTCCTCGGTGCCGCGGAAGCCCAGCCGGCTGCCGTAGAGGCAGCCGCTGCTCACCGCATTCAGGCGCTCGCTGCCCAGGTCGGCGCTGGCCAGGCAGCCGTCGATCAGCCCGTACACGGTGACGCTGGTGCCGGGCGAGTTCTGCGCCGCTGCGGGCAGGGCGCCCAACGTGGTGAGGGCAGCCAGGGCCAGGGTGGTCAGGGCAGATGCTTGTCTAGTCAAGACGTGTCTCCATCGGGGTGTTGTTGTGGGCCCGGACTCTAGGAAGCGAGGCCGGCTGCAGCCACCCGGCGCGGCGGCATAGCTGCATTGCACCCACGGCATAGCTGATTTGCGCCGGCCCCGGCTTACCCCACGCGCCCTGGGCCAGGACACTGGCGCCATGCCAAGAAGGAGACATGCGATGCTGAAGAACCGACGTAGCGCCTGCCTGGCGCTGGCCGCCGCGGGCGCCTGGCTGGTGGCCCCGGCCGTGCAGGCCCAGGCCTGGCCGGCCAAGCCCATCCGGCTGGTGGTGCCGTACTCGGCGGGCGGCCCCACCGATGCCATTGCGCGCCTGGTGGCGCGGCAGCTGGGCACGGCGCTGGGCCAGACGGTGGTGGTGGACAACAAGGCCGGTGCCGGCGGCACCATCGGCATGACCGACCTGGTGCGCTCGGCGCCCGATGGCTACACCTTCGCGTTGATCGCACCCGGCCCCCTGGCCGGCATGCCCAACCTGATGAAGCTGCCCTATGCCACCACCGACGTGCAGTACCTGACGCTGGTGGCCCGCATCCCCTCGGTCATCGTGGCCGGCAAGGACGTGGGCGCATCCACGCTGCCCGAGCTGATCAAGGCCGCCAAGGCCGCTCCGGGCAAGTTCAACTACAGCTCGGCCGGGCCGGGCACCACGCCGCACATCGGCTTCGAGCTGCTGAAGCAGCAGGCCGGCATCGACGTGCAGCACGTGCCCTACAAGGGCGCGGCGCCGGCCGTCACCGCGGTGCTGGGCGGCGAGGTGCAGTTTGCGATGGTGGACCTGCTGCCGGTGCTGCCGCATGTGAAGAGCGGCGGCCTGAAGATCCTGGCCGTGGCCGGCGCGCAGCGCGCCCCGCAGGCGCCGCAGGTGCCCACCACGCAGGAGCTGGGCCTGCCCGGCGTGAAGATGGACACGCTGTACGGCGTGGTGGCGCCCAAGGGCCTGCCGGCCGAGGTGCAGAAGAAGTTCCGCGACGCGGTGGTGGCCGCGGTGAACGCGCCCGATTTCAAGGCGCAGCTGCTGGAGCAGGGCGCCGTGGCCATGACCAGCACGCCCGACGAGTACCGCGCGCTGATGCAGGCCGAATCGGACAAGTGGCGCGAGGTGGTCAGCAAGGGCCACATCACGCTGGAGTAGCCCGGCCATGCGTATCGCCCAGGCCCGCATCACCCCCTGCACCCAGCGGCTGAAGGACCCCGGCTGGAAGTTCGCCCGCGCCCAGGTGCCGCAGCTGGAAGGCTGGCTGCTGCAGCTGACCGACGACGACGGCCACACCGGGCTGGGCTATGCACATGCCATCCCGGCCATCACCACGCAGGGCAGCGGCGCGCAGGCGGCGCTGCAGTTCCTGCTGCCGCGCCTGCAGGGGCGCGAGGTGGGCAGCATCGCCGAGGTGGTGGAGGAGATCGATGCCACGCTGAACTACGCGGCCAGCGTCAAGGCCGCCGTCGACATGGCACTGCACGACCTGCAGGCGCGGCGCCTGGGCGTGCCGGTGCATGTGCTGCTGGGCGGCGCATTACACACGCGGCTGCCGCAGTCGCGCATCCTGGCCATCAAGACGCCTGCCGAAATGGCGGCCCAGGCCGCGGCGCTGGCCGCTGAGGGCTACGGCCAGCTCAAGCTCAAGCTCAGCGGTGACACGCTGCTGGACGCGCAGCGCATCGCCGAGGTGCGCAGTGCGGTGGGTGGGGGCGTCATGCTCACGCTGGACCCCAATCAGTCGTACAGCGCCAAGCAGATGCTGTCCGCTTTCGCTCGCTTCGAGCGGCACGACATCGCGCTCATCGAGCAGCCGGTGCCCGCCGCCGACTGGGCCGGGCTGGCGCTGCTGACCCGCACGCTGCCGGTGGCGGTGGAAGCCGATGAAAGCGCGCAGACGGTGCACGACGTGTTCCGCCTGGTCAGTGAGCGCATGGTGGACGTGATCAACCTCAAGGTCACCAAGCTGGGTGGCCTGCGCCGCTTCATGCAGGCCGCCAAGCTGTGCGAGGCCGGCGGCGTGGGCGTGCGGGTGGGTGCGGCCTTCGGTCCCGCGCTGCTGCAGGCCATGAGCCTGCAGGCCGCCAGCACGGTGGCCGCGCTGCCTATCGCTTGCGAGCTGGCCGAGCACCTGCACCTGCTGGACGACCCGTTCGAGCCGCTGCCGGTGGCGCAAGGCAGCCTGGCGCTGCCGGCCGGGCCGGGCTGCGGCGTGGCGCTGCGCAACGGCTGAGCCGCCGCCCGTGCGCTACAGCCGCCGGGCCCAGTGGTGCACCGCGGCGGCCACCGCGGCCGGCTGCTCGGGCAGCAGCGCATGGCTGGCACCTTCGATCACCGCCACCTGCACCGCGTCGCCCAGCGCCTGCCGCAGTTCATCGCGGGTGTGGGCGGGCCGCCAGGGGTCTTGCGCGGCCTGCAGGTCGAGCAGGGGCACGGCGGTGTGCGGCCACCACTGGTCTTTCGGGGGCAGCGCGCCCGCGGCGCGGTAGGCGGTGCGCCACTGCGGATACCAGCCCTGCAGCCACGGCCGTGCATCGCTGCCGGGCGCGAAGAAGGCCTGCCGCAAGGCCTGCAGCCGGGCGGCTTCGGGCTGCAGGGCGTCGGCCGCCAGGTCCAGCGCGGCGGTCAGCCCGGGCGGAAACAACCGCGCCGCGGCGGCCAGCAGGGCCACGCCGCGCACCCGCTGCGGATGGTCCATCGCCGCCACCCGGGCCACGAAGTGGCCGAAGGCATGGCCGGCCAGCACCGCGCTTTCGATCTGCAGCGCGTCCAGCACCGCCATCACGTCGGCCGCCAGCAGATGCAGGCTCAGGTGCTGCATCGGCCCGCGGCTGCCGGCCATGCCCCGCGGCTGTGGCCGCAGCACCTGCCAGCCGGCGCCGGCCAGCTGGGCGGCCAGCTCGTCGCAGTCCAGCGAATCGCGCAGGGAAGAAGGCAGCAGCACCAGCGCCGGCTGCTGCGGCGCGCCGTCCACGCACACGTCCAGGAGGGCGCCGTCGGGCGTGGGCAGCAGCAGGCGCTGCGGGGCGGGCCCGCTCATTCGTTGGTGGCGCCCGAGCGCTTGACGATCTCGGCCCACTTCGGAATTTCAGCCTGCATCAGCGCCGCGAATTCGGCCGTCGTGCCGAAGGTGGGCTGGATGCCCAGCTTGACCAGCTGCTGCCGCAGCGCGGTGTTGGCCATCGCCTTGCCCAGCGCGCGGTGCAGCGTGGCCAGCACCTCGGGCGGCGTGCCGGCCGGTGCCAGCACACCCAGCCAGTTGGAGACGTCGTAGCCCTTCAGGCCCGATTCGGCCAGCGTGGGTACCTGCGGCAGCGCCTCCATGCGCTTGAGCGAGGTGACGCCCAGCGCCTTGACCTTGCCGTTGCGCAGGTGCTCCTCGTACACGGTGTACGAGTCGAAGGTCATGTCCACGCGGCCGGCCAGCACGTCGGTGAGCAGCGGCGCGCTGCCCTTGTAGGGCACATGCAGCAGGTCCACCCCGGCCAGCGATTCGAACAGCGCGCCGGACAGGTGGCTGGAGCTGCCGTTGCCGGCCGAGCCGTAGCTCAGCGCCCCGGGTCGGGCCTTGGCCAGCGCGATCAGCTCGGCCACGTTGCGCGCCTGCACCGAAGGGCCCACCACCAGCACGCGCGGCGTGATGTGGGTCAGGCTGATGGGCGCGAAGTCCTTGATCGGGTCGTAGCGCAGCCGCGGGTACAGCGCCGGGTTGATGGCCTGCGTGCCCATGGTGGCGAAGAACAGCGTGTAGCCGTCGGCCGGGGCCTTGGCCGCGGCTTCGGCCGCCGGCGCGCCACCGGCGCCACCGCGGTTGTCGACGATCACCTGCTGGCCCAGCACCTCGCCCAGCTGCTGGGCCATGCCACGGGCCATCACGTCGGCCGCGCCGCCCGCCGGAAAGGGCACGATCAGCCGCAACGCCTTGTCCGGAAAACCCGCCGCCTGCGCGGCGAGGGGGCACAGCAAGGTGGCCAGCAGCAGGCGGCTGGCCCGTCGGCGCAAGGGGTTCATCGCGGTCGTCTCCGTGGTCTTTGGCGGCGATTCTGCGGCGCTGCACCGGCCGCACCCAGCCGCCGCGGCGCATAGCTGGTATGACCCCGGCGTCGCCGGCCGTGCCCGGCCTCGGCATACTGGGCTCCATGGCCAAACCCGTTCCCGGCACCCTGTCGCTGTTCTCCGACCTCATCCATGCCGACCCCGGCACGCCCTTCAAGCTGTCGGCCGTCAACCCGGCCGACAAGCGGCTGGGCAGCGGCGACAAGGAAGAAGACAAGCGCCGTGTGGAGCAGCTGGCGGTGCAGCTGGACGAGCTGCAGAACCTGTTCTACGCCGACAAGCGCTTTGCCATGCTGGTGGTGCTGCAGGGCACCGACACCAGCGGCAAGGACGGCACCTTGCGCGGCGTGTTCGGCCGCATGAGCCCACTGGGCGTGCATGCGGTGGCCTGGAAGGCGCCCAACGCCGACGAGCGCGCGCACGAGCCGCTATGGCGCATTCACCGGGCGCTGCCGGCCAAGGGCGAGATCGTCGTCTTCAACCGCAGCCACTACGAGGACGTGCTGGTGCCGGTGGTGGGCAAGACCATCTCCGCGCGCGAGACGCAGCAGCGCTACGCCCGCATCAACGACTTCGAGCGGGCGCTGACGGAAACCGGCACCGTCATCTGCAAGTTCATGCTGCACATCAGCAAGGACGAGCAGCGCGAGCGGCTGCAGGCGCGGCTGGACGACCCGGCCAAGCGCTGGAAGTTCGACCCCGCCGACCTGGTGGCGCGCCAGCAATGGGCTGCCTACCAGCGCGCCTATGCGGCGGCCATCAGCGCCACCGGCACGCCCTGGGCGCCGTGGATGGTGGTGCCCAGCGATTCCAAGACCCAGCGCAACCTGGTCATCGCCACCGTGCTGGAAGCGCGGCTGCGTGCGCTGGGCCTGCGTTTTCCGCCGGCGCCGCCTGAGCTGGCGGGCCTGAAGGTGGTGTGATGCTGCGCCACCGCCTGGCCGCGACCGGCCTGGCCCTGGCTGCGCTGGGTGCCGGGCTGGCGGCGCCGGCAGCCGCGCAGGCCTTGCGCTGCAACGGGCACCTGGTGAACGTGGGCGAGAGCAAGCTGTCGGTGGTGCGCAAATGCGGCGAGCCCGCCTGGCGCGAGGCCGTGTGCGTCAGCCGCGAGCTGTTCATCTGGCCGCAGCCGGTGGTGCCCGGCCAGGTGCTGCAGCCGCTGATCACGCCGCAGTGCGTGCCGATGGAGGAGTGGACCTACGACCGCGGCGAAGGCCAGTTCCTGGGCATCGTGCGCTTCCGCAATTCGTCGGTGGAGTCGATGCGAGACGGCGAGCGGATGAGGTAGCTCACCCCAAGCTCGGGCTCAGCGCGCCGCCAGGCCGTTGAAGCAGGTGCTCATCACCATCTCGACGATCTGCGCATCGGTGAACTCGCCGGTGCCCTGCAAAAAGCCCAGCACCGGGTCGCAGCCGCGGGCATACAGCGTGTACAGCACCGCGATCGGCGGCAGCTTCGCGTCGAGGCTGCCATCAGCCTGCGCTGCCTCGATCCACGCGCCCAGCCGCTCGCTCAGGCCCATCAGGCCGTTCACGTAATCCTCGTTCTGCATCAGCGCGCCGCGCAGGCTCGAGTTGTGGCTGGGCAGTGAAGGCAGCTCCCCCTGCAGCTGGGCCTTCAGCGTCCAGCGGGTGGCGGCCTTGAGCTTGTTCAGCGGCGTGGTGGGCGCGCCTTCGGCCGTGGCGTCGTCCAGCGTGTCGAGAAACGCCAGCGCCCGCTGCAGCATGCGCACCATGGCGGCAGCGGCCAGGTCTTCCTTGCTGGGGAAATGACGGTACAGGCTGGCCTTGGCAATGCCCACCTCGGCGGCCACGTCGTCCACCGTCATCGCCTCATAGCCGCGCTCGGCCAGCAGCCGGTTGACCACCTGCACGATGGCGTCTTCCCGCGCCAGGTGCATCTGCGCGCGAAAGCTGCGCTTGGCCGGCGGCGCTTCGTTCTGGTTCTCGGTTCTGGTTCCCATCACACCCTCTTTCCCGGAAGCCATGTTGGCGTGGAAAGACTCGCTCGTCAATATCCACACCAATTGGTATTGAATGAGACTGATCAGTCTACTTGGAGACCAAGTGGTTAGCATGCAGCCTCCACAGTCACCCGGGAGCTTCCATGCAGTTCAGAAGACGTTCCTTGTTGCTGGCCGCGACCTTGGGCGCCGGCACCTCGCTGTTGGCCGCCTGCGGCAATGACGACGACGACCACGACCGCAACATCGTGCAGGAGGCGCAGAGCCGCCCCGACTTCAGCATCCTGGTGGAAGCGGTGGTGGCCGCCGACCTGACGGCCACCCTCAGCGGCACCGGCCCGTTCACCGTGTTCGCGCCCACCAATGCGGCCTTTGCGGCGCTGCTCACCGAACTGGGCACCACCAAGGAAGCGCTGCTGGCCAACAAGCCGCTGCTGACCACGGTGCTCACCTACCACGTGCTGGCCGGCAAGGTGTTGAAGGCGCAGGTGCCGGTGGGCACGCCCATCACCACGCTGCAGGGCAGCACCTTCACCGTCGGCAGCGACCTCGTCATCACCGACGCGCGTGGCCGCCGAAGCGCCATCGTGGCCACCGACATCGAAACCACCAATGGCGTGATCCACGCCATCGACAAGGTACTGCTGCCTGCAGTGTGACCTCGCTCTTTTCTCCCTCACCAACCCCTGAAACCAGAAGGAAGACCACCATGAAGAAGATGCTGATTGCCGCCGCCCTGAGCGTGGGTGCCATGACCGCCATGGCCGCCGACATCGTCGACACCGCCGTGTCGGCCGGCCAGTTCAACACCCTGGTCACCGCCGTCAAGGCCGCCGGCCTGGTGGACACGCTGAAGGGCCCGGGCCCGTTCACCGTGTTCGCGCCCACCGACGAAGCCTTTGCCAAGGTGCCGAAGGCGCAGCTCGACGCGCTGCTGAAGGACAAGGCCGCGCTGACCAAGGTGCTGACCTACCACGTGGTGCCCGGCAAGGTGATGGCCGCCGACGTCAAGGCCGGCAAGGTGAAGACGGTGGAAGGCTCCGAGTTGACCGTCAGCACCACCGGCGGCGTGAAGGTGGACAAGGCCAATGTCGTGAAGACCGACATCGCGGCCAGCAATGGCGTGATCCACGTGATTGATGCGGTGATCATGCCGGCGAAGTAAGAGGCAGGGCCCCGGGCGGCTGGGTGTATGTGAGCCCGGGCGCTTGGCGCTGGCGCATGTGCGGCGGCACTGGGCCGGTGCAAACTTGAAGTTTCTGTTTTCGGCGGCACGTGAAACTCTCGAAGGGGATGCACTGGCGTAGTCTGTCGCACCATGCCGCGTCTGGCCTGTTCGCTTGCGATCCTGTGGGCGTCTGGCACTTAGGGATTTGGCGCGGTGCCTGCGGAGGCGCGGTGCTGTTAGGTGCAAAAGCTTTGCGTTGACATTCTCGCAAGCGACAAGTTCGCTTAACGAGTTGGTGAGTCCGGTCCAAACTAACGGCTACTCTTTTCCGCAACCCCTTCGTGACTCCGTTTGACTGAGGGTCGGGGACCAGGAGGCACTCAGCGTCGACTACGCCGGTTCGATGAGCGTGTTGAGACGGGCGAACGGGACCCGCTAAGGATCCTTGGACTTCATAGAATGTGTAGAACCGTAGATTGAGATGAACGCTCCGCATGGCGCCTAGAAAGCCTAGGCCCGGCTATTGAAACCCATGTCAGAACGAAAAGAGAGGCTGAATCGCGGTCGCGACTACTCGTCCACGTCGTCGAACACACTTTTGCTTTTATTGGTCGTGGGCGTTGCTTGGACAGCCTCCTCAGCTTCCAGTTTTTGATAAGGCGTTCCCTCGTATCGCTCTTGTAATTCCCGTTGAGCCTCTTCAACTAGCTCTCGCAGATTCGCTGCCTCAGCCTGCTGGTCTTCGTCAAATAAGTCCTCACTTTCGATAAAGTCCAGCGTTCTATTGATTTCATAGAAGACATCGAATGGATCACTTTCAGTGTCCCACTCGTTCTTCAGGTCTTCAATCAACTGCGTACCATTTGCTAGCACGTCAACGCCAATGTTTAGTGCGGCCGACTCATATTCGGTGTCTGTGAGTAGCGCCCGGAAGGCCGATGACTCAAGTGGTTTACACGTCCGATCCCGTTCACACGTCTGCACGATGCGAGCGGCGACTTGCTGCCGTACTCCTTCATCAAGGAGCCCGGCACGGTTTAGCTTGCCGATTACTCCGATGCCACTGTCATACGGCGACATGTTAGATAAAGAAATTAGTTCGTCAATGTTCTTTCCTGCAAGATACATGACGAGAAAATCGTTCGAGCATCGGCTATTTAAGAAGACTAACTTCGGGTGTTGCCAGGAATGGTCCTCCCACGTGTAGTCATCCAATCTCTTTGCAACCACTTGAAATCGCGTGGGCGGAACAATGATTTTTACGCCTTGAATCGAGGTTTCACCGCAGGTCACTTCCGCCAACATTCGCTTTGTGGTTACTCCTGCAAGATAAATATCTATTAGTTCCGGATTCCTGCCAACCATAGTGGCGTACGCGTCACGAATCGTCGGATGACGGAAAGTCCAGTACGAGACTGAAGCGTCATCGATGCGCTTCAGTAGGGAGTCGTCCAAGCTGACTAGCGCGGACTTAACCTCTCCGACGCTAACGTCAAGAGATTCGAGCACGGTGGCCACATTTGCATCCACTGTCAAAGGTATCGGCAGCCTTCCAGCTGCGATGAAGACCAATCCCAAAGCCGCTTTTTCGGAAGCAGCAAGTGTGTCGACTACGTCCAAAAGCACTTGTACCGGTTCCGCGAAGAAGTTAAGGACTTCCGCTTCGTCTCCAGAAACTTTTTTGGTGAACTTCGGATGAGCAAATCGTCTTGAGATCTCGGGCAAGAATTTTGGGACTTTGGCTGCAGCTTCCAAGAACGGTTTTACGCGTGACTTGAACTCGCGCGGCTGGGAGCCCGATTTCAGATGGTTGTAGAGAATCATCTCTCTTTCAGCCTGCGTCAGGTCGTCAACCTTGATTACCACACGACTGTCGTCGAATAGTTCAAAGGAACTCACTTTCAAATCGCGCTTGGCTGCTGCGAATATATAGTCACGGGAAGTGAAGACCACTCTCGCGCCGGCCTTAATCGCCGCTTTGAGTTTCGTGAGATGCAGATTCCACTCTCCGGCGCGAGACGCGTCGTACTGCGTAGCTCCAAATGCATCGTCCACCCACAAGAACTGTCCCGGGTCGTCTGGGTTCCAGTACTTTGAGAAGTCCGCGGGACTACTCACCATGATGGTTTGCAGTTGCCACTCGTCCGCGGCGGAGAGCGCCATCAAGTTTGCGATCATCGTCTTCCCGCTGGCGGGCTCACCAATGAGCAAAACAAATCCGTGTTCTTGGAGCGCATGCGCACTTTTTCGATATGCGGATGTCGGTACGAAGCAACCCAAGTCTGGCGCAATCGAGTCGAGAACCTTTCGAGCTTGAGCATATGCCTGATGTGTGATGATTTGCGTCAAGTCACCTAGCCCGTAAATCCGTGGTACGAGTCGACGTAGGCGAGGACTGGCTGCAATGGTCTGATCCAACCATTCGGAGCCATACACCAAAGCGCGTTTTGCCCCTGCGTCGACAAAATTCTTCTCAAGCTCGCCCGCGAGGTTTGCTGGAAGAGAATAGTTGGTTACCAAAAAGTAGGTATCGCAAAGTCCTTCAGCCGCAAGACGGGCGACCTTCTCTAGTTCGCCGTTAACGACGCTGTTGTTTAGAGATTTTGAGGCCTTGCTGGTGTGCTTGCATTGAACACAGAAAGTGCCGTAATCCGTGGCCTTGTTCGCTTCTGGTGACCAAATACCTTTGAATGCGGCATCACGTCCGCCATCGGCGCCTTCGGCAAAGGTTTGCAGGGTCTGGCCAAGTATGTCCCGGAACACACACGACACAAGATCCTCAAAGGCTTTCCAGCCCAGAATGTGTAGATTGAAAGTAGGTGTCGTCATCTTGGCGCAGTGGAGTTCTGCATGAGATGTTACGACCTACCCATCTCTTCGCCACACTGGCTTTTGCTCCGCCGTCCTATAGTTCAGGCTGTAGATAGTGAGCCGACCGAAGCCCCACGCAGACCCGATGCACTGGTAAGTGCAATGCGACAGCATTCCAAGCTCACGAGGAAGCGGTCTGCTCTCCAACCAACTCTAGATCTCGGGCGCTTCTCGTAAGCGGGCGGCATCCAGGGCGTAGCGGCTCAGGCCCTTGCTCCGGAGACTCTGCTCCATTTCACAGTCGCCCGCCCTAGCGCCTAGCAGTGGCGCTTGCCAAGTCGCGTGGCCCGGCCAATTTATTGATCGATGTCTCGACCGCCACTTGGTGCAGCGCAAGGTCGAGTCTCATTGCTGCCTCCACTGACCCTGCAAAGGCGAGGCGGACCACAGCCAACGCGCCAACCACGCGCCGATGCTGCGGCCGCCTCACGGCTCCCCCTCCCTCCGGCCGGCAGCCTCTCCCACCGATCAGCCGATCTTCAACTGATCCGCCTGCGCCACCCCACCCATCGCCGGGTCGCTGATGCCGTCTGCGCCGGTCTCCATCCGCCCTGCAAACCGGCGGCTGAAGTCGGCCTGGCCGTTCACTTTCACGGTGAAGTCGTACCAGTGGCTGCTGGCGCCCAGCGGGCAGCGCACCAGCTGTTCGCTGCGGGCCACCACGGTGTACACGCCGGGCGTGGCCGCGAAGTAGGCATTGGCCGCGATGCTGAAGGTGCAGGGGCCGCTGCCGGTGTTGACCAGGCGCACCACCAGGTCGCCGCTGGCCTTGTCGTAGCTCACTTCCACGTCGGGGTTGGGCTGCGCAGCCGACACCGCCCGGCGGGCATTGCCGGTGAAGTGGCGGTGAAAGCCGTTGGGGCCCAGCACCCACAGGTCGTAGGCGCCGGCGGCCTCGGCCGTCCAGCTGCCCACCAGCTGCTTGCCCGCTTCCACCGTGTAGCGGCGCGGAATGGCCGACAGGTTCTTGCGGTCGTACACATGGAACACCGCGGCCTGCGCACCGGTGTTGCGGAAGGTCAGCTCCACCTGCGTGGCGCCCAGCTGGCGGTTGGCCACCACGCGGGCGGTGGCATGCAGCTCATAGGGCAGCGCGCGCGAGGGGCGCACGCCCACCGCCTGCGAAGGCAGCGACAAGCTGCTGGGCGTGGGCGGCGTGGTCCGCTTCGACAGCGCGCGGGCCTGATCGGCCAGCGCCAGCGTGGCCGGCAGCTGCGCGAAGAAGGCGTGGTCGTTCGGGTTGCGGAAGTTGAAGGCGCTGGTCAGGTCGCCGCACACCGCACGGCGCCACGGGCTGATGTTGGTCTCGGCCACGCCGAAGCGCGCTTCCACGAAGCGCAGGACTGAGGTGTGGTCGAACACCTGCGAGTTCACCCAGCCGCCCTTGCTCCACGGCGACACCACGTACATGGGCACGCGCGGGCCCAGGCCGTAGGTGCGGTGCAGGTAGGTGGGCGATGAGCCGTTGAGGATCTCGTTGTACTCGGCGCGTGCATCGGCGGTGGTGCCGCCGGCAAACTGGCCCGCGGCCACCCAGGCCGGCGGGGCCGGCGGCGGCACGTGGTCGAAGAAGCCGTCGTTCTCGTCGAAGTTGATGAAGAGCACCGTCTTGCTCCACACCTCGGGGTTGGCGGTCAGCGCTTCCAGCACCTTCGAGGTGTAGTCCGCACCCTGCGCCGGGCTGGAGGGGCCGGGGTGTTCAGAGCCTTCGGCGGTGGCCACGATCCACGACACCTGCGGCAGCTTGTTGGCCAGCACGTCCTCGCGCAGCTTGTCCAGGTCGCGGGTGGAGATGCCGCGGTCCTTCAGCGCCTGCGAGTAGCCGGGCCGGTTGTACCAACCATCGCGGTAGGCCTTGAAGCCCGCCAGCGAGTTGTCGGTGAAGTTGTCGGCCATGTTCTGGTAGACCTGCCAGCTGATGCCGGCCGCCTGCAGCCGCTCGGGGTAGGTGGTCCAGGTGTAGTCGGTGGCCGGGTTCTCGTTGAACCAGTCGTGGCTGTTGTCGGTGGAGGGGCCGTTGCCCTGGCCCAGCCCGTCGTTGGTGCCGGTCCACAGGAACAGGCGGTTGGTGTTGGTGCCCGTCTGCGACGAAGCGTGGTACGCATCGCACAGCGTGAAGGCGTTGGCCAGCGCAAACTGGAAGGGCATGTCCTGCTGGGTGTAGTAGCCCAGCGAGTGGTTGTTCTTGGCCACCGTCCAGCGGTTCATGCGGCCCTGGTCCCAGGCGGCCTGGGCATCGGTCCAGCTGTGCGGCGTGCCCTCGACGCGCATGTGCGCGAAGGTCTGCTTGGTGTTCAGCGCGAAGGGCGCGATGGCCGGCGGGCCACCCACCGGCGGGCGGCCGGGCAGCTGTTGCGATTGCGGGTTGGGCTGCACGAACACCGTGCGGCCGGTGATGCCGTTGGCATCGGCCACCGGGATCGGAAAGCGGTCACCGAAGCCGCGTACGCCGTTGAGCGTGCCGAAGTAGTGGTCGAACGAGCGGTTCTCCTGCATCAGGATCACGATGTGCTCGACGTCGCGCAGCGTGCCGGTGCGGTTGTTGGCCTCGATGGCCAGCGCGCGCTGGATGGCCGGCGGAAAGGTGCTGAGCACGGCGGTGGCGCCGGTGGCCGAGGCCACGCTGCGCAGGAAGCCGCGGCGGTCTTGGGAAGAGGTCATGGCGGTGGCTCCTGGTGGACTCAAGCCTGGCGGCGGCGGGCGAAGAAGGCGACGGCGCCCAGGCCGGCCAGCATCAGCGCGTAGGTGCCGGGTTCGGGCACGGCGGCGGTGAAGGTGAAGTCGTCCATGCCGAAGCCGCCGTGCGCGGCGCTGTGCACGCGCACCTCGTCCACCAGGCCGGCGTAGCCGCTGGCCAGGAAGGCGGGCGTGCTGCCGGGCTGCAGCAGGGCCGAGCTGCCCACCTGCTGGCCCTGGTAGAAGAGGGCGAAGCTCACCGCCGCGTCTTCATAGCCCGAGAACCAGGCGCCCTGGAAGGTGGCCGCCTGGTTGAAGCGGATGGTGCTGGTGTCGTTGGTGGCCGACCAGTCGGTGGCCAGCAGGCGGTCGCCCGAATGGGCCGGGAACAGCATCGGGTCGCTGAACGACAGGAAGGACTGCGACCAGTCGAGGCCACCGTATTGCGCCGGCAGCGCGCCGTCGGACAGGTCGTCGAAATTCAGCACCGTGGCGGCATGGCCGGCCAACGGAGCGATGAGGGTGAAGGCGAGGGCCAGGGCGCAGCCCCAGTGATTGGCTTGTCTAGACATGTTCAACTCCTGTGTCTGTGTGTGTGAAGGGGATTCAGCGCGAGGCCCGGCGCCCGCGGCGCGCGGCCACGCCCACGGCGGCCAGGCCGGCCAGCATCAGCGCGTAGGTTTCGGGTTCCGGCACGGCCGAGATCGTGAACACCAGGTTGTCGGCATAGCCGTCGTTGTCACCGCTGACCAGCCTCTGCATCGTCAGGTTGAAGGTGACCGAGGTGGTGCCGGTGGGCACCCAGCCGCTGGCCTGCTGCAGGAACAGGCCCGTGGTGTTGTTGCGGTCGGCCGGCGTCACCGGGCCCAGCGCCGCTTCACCGATCATCTGGTTGGCCGCGTTCTGGAAGGTCACCCACAGCATCGGGTTGTCGCCCTGGTTGGTCCAGCCGCCCAGGTAGCCCGAGACCTGGAAGCTCACCTGGCCGGCGTTGATGGCGGCAGCATTGGTGCTCAGGTCCACCGTCTGCCAGCCGCCGGCGTAGGGCACGCCGCTGCCGCCGACGAACAGGTTGTTGCCGCGGTCGGCGGGCCCGGGCTGGCTGGGCATCACCCAGTTGGGGCCGTAGTCCACCGCGCTGAACAGCGGCGTGTTGGCATAGGTCTGCCAGCCGGCCGTGCCCAGTTCGGCGTCGCCGTTGAAGATCAGGTTGGTGTCGTAGGCAGCGGCCTGGGCCGTGCCAGCGGTGGCGGCCAGCCATGCGGCGGCCGCGACCAGGGCGGTCGTGTACTTCATGTGATTACCCTCTTGGCGTTGCTGTGGATGCGTCAGGGTCGGCGCCGCACGCCAGCGGTCGAGCCTCCGCCCTGCTTCTTGTTATGTGGGGCTTGCCCGTCATGCATTACGTTATCCAGCGAATGTGACGGACATAAGAACGTCTAGACGACCATCACCTGCTGGCACGCCTTGCGCAGCGGTGCCAGCCCCGGCAGCTCGCGCGCCTTGGCATCGGTGATGACGATGTCGATGTCGGCTGGCCGCGCATAAGCCACGCGGCTGGTCTGGCCGATCTTGCTGTGGTCGGCCAGGATCACCACCTGCTGGGCCTGCGCCGCCATCGCGCGGGCAATGGCGGCTTCGTGGTGCTCGAAGCTCATCGCGCCCTGGCGGGCATGCAGGCCCACCGGCGACAGCAGGGCCACGTCGGCACGCAGGCGGTGGATCTCGTGCACGGTGTCGGCGCCGTGCGTGGCCTGGGTCTTGGCGTCGATCTCGCCGCCCAGCAGCAGCGTGCGGTTGCCGGCGTCCCGGCCTTCCTGCAGCTGCGCCAGCTTCAGCGCGATGGTCAGCGAGTTGGTGATGAACACCATCCCGCTCAGGCTGCCCAGCTCCTCGGCCAGGATGGCATTGGTGCTGCCGGTGTCCAGGAACAGCGTCTGCCCTGGCCGCAGCAGCGCCACCGCGGCCTTGGCGATGGCCCGCTTTTCTTTCTGTCGGGCGGCCAGCCGCACCGCCATCGGCGGCTCGGGCGCGGCGTCCAGCGCCACCGCGCCGCCGTGCACCCGCCGCAGCTCGCCCAGCTCTTCCAGTTGCACCAGGTCGCGGCGCACCGTTTCGCGCGAGACGTCGAGGTCGGTCGCGATGCGCTCGACGCTGACGCGCGAGAAGGTGGCCAGCAGGCTGCGGATGCGCAGGAAACGTTCTTCTTGAAGCATGGTGGTGTGCGCGTGGGGTGGTGCGGCAGGGCGCTAGTGTCGGCGTGTGGCGAGGTGCAGCAGCAACGCCATCGTGCCCACCAGCGCCATGATGCAGGTGGAAAACGCCGCCGCCTGCGAGGTGAAGCCCGCTTCGTCCAGCCGCATCACCGTGACCGCGCCCACCGACAGAGAAGGCGTGATCAGGAAGATGACGGCCGACAGCGTGACCATCGAGCGCATGAAGAGGAACACCGCCACCGCCAGCAGCGTGGTGCGCATGGCCGGCAGGTACACGTCGGCCAGCACGCGGCCGGTGCCGCCGCCCAGCACCTGGGTGGCGTCTTCCAGCGCGGCGGGCACGGTGCGCATGCCGGTGCTCACGGTGACGAAGCCTTGCGTGTGGTAGTGGTAGTAGTTGCACAGCGCCAGCAGCAGCGCGGTGCCGTACAGCGCACCCCAGGGCAGGTTGGCGGTGTTGAACGTGAACACGTAGGCCAGGCCCAGCACCAGCCCCGGCACCGCCACCGGCAGCGCGCTGAGCAGCCGCGCCAGCGCCGCCGCACGGCCCGGCAGCCGCTGCACGCCGAAGGCCAGCATGAACAGCAGCGCCGTGCCCAGCCCGGCCGCCAGCAGCGACACCCACACCGAAGTCCACAGCGGCGCATAACCGCCGGCGATGTCGATGTCGTAGTGCTTGAGCGTCAGGTCCAGCTTGTAGGGCCACAGCCGGATGAAGCTGGCCACCACCACCGTCACCACCACCGCGTAGATGCTGCCGATGCTCAGCAGCATGGCGGCGAAGAAGGCGCTGTCGCGCGCCGGACGGCGCTGCGGCACCGGCGGCTGCGCCGATTCAGCGCCCACGCCGGCCTGGCGCCGCGCGGCCAGGTGCTCGATGAACACGGACAGCGCCGCCGGCACCAGCAGCACGATGCCCACCACCGCGCCCAGGCCGAACTTCATCTGCCCGCTCACCTGGTTGTAGATCTCGGTGGCCAGCACCGGGAAGTTGCCGCCGATGACCACCGCGTTGCCGAAGTCGGTGATGGTGATGGTGAACACCACGAAGGCCGCGCTCAACAGGCCATAGCGCACGCCGGGCAGCGTGATGTCGACGAATTGCCGCCAGGGGCTGGCGCCCAGCATCTCGGCGGCTTCGTACTGGCGGGCGTCGCCATGGCGCAGCGCCGCCCGCAGGATCAGCACCGCCTGCGGCAGCGCATACAGCACGTCGGCGGCCAGCAGGCCCCAGAAGCCGTACACGTCGGGCCGCATGCCCAGCATCTTGCCCACGATGCCGTTGCGCCCCAGCAGGAAGATGAGGCCCAGGCCCAGCACCAGCGAAGGCGCCAGCATCGGCAGCGCCAGGCCGATGGCCGCGAAGCGCTTGCCCGGCATGCAGGTGCGCTCCAGCCCGAAGGCCAGCACGAAGCCCAGCACCAGCACCACCACCGTGGTGGCCGCGCCCAGCAGCAGGCTGTTGCCCAGCGCCCGCCACACGCCGGGCGTGTCCAGCAGCGCGGCGTAGTTGCCCAGACCGACGCCGCCGCCGTCCTGCAGCAGGCTGCGCCAGCCGATGCCCAGCATCGGCATGCCGAAGAACATCAGCAGCGCCAGCAGCGGCAGGCCCAGGCAGGCGCGCAGCAGCCAGCGGTCGGCCGGGCGCATGGGCAGCCGTGCGGCGCTCATGCTTTCACCCAGCGGCCATCGGCCGCGGCGATGTGCAGCGGCACCGTCTGGCCCAGGGCCAGCGGCAGCGTGCTGCTGGCCTCGGCCAGCAGCTCGATGTCCTGCCAGCGGGCGCGCACCCGCTGGATGCTGCCCAGAAAGCCGATGTCGGT
Source organism: Aquincola tertiaricarbonis (assembly GCF_023573145.1). Taxonomy (GTDB): domain Bacteria; phylum Pseudomonadota; class Gammaproteobacteria; order Burkholderiales; family Burkholderiaceae_C; genus Aquincola; species Aquincola tertiaricarbonis_B. The sequence continues at coordinate 514,234 of NZ_CP097635.1, read as the reverse complement.
GACCATGGCCTGCAGCGCGCCGGCCGGGGCTTCGGGCTGCAGCCGCACCCGCTCGGGCCGCAGGCACAGCAGGGCCTGCTCGGCGGCCAGGCCTTCGGGCAGGGGCGGCAGCTGCGGCAGCAGCCGCTGCGCCTGCGCCGGCGGCAGCAGGTTGCTGTGGCCCATGAAGTCGGCCACGAAGCGGGTGCGTGGCGCCTCGTACAAGGCCTGCGGTGCGCCCTGCTGCTCGATGCGGCCCTGGTTCATGCAGACGATGGTGTCGGCCATCTGCATCGCCTCTTCCTGGTCGTGCGTCACCATCAGCGTCGGGATGCCCAGGCTGCGCTGCACCTCGCGCAGCTCGCGCCGCAGGTCGGCGCGCACCCGCGCATCCAGCGCGGACAGCGGCTCGTCCAGCAGCAGCAGCGAGGGGTTGACCGCCAGCGCCCGCGCGATGGCCACCCGCTGCTGCTGGCCGCCCGAGAGCTCACCCGGGTAGCGCTGGCCGAAGGCCTGCAGCTTGACCATGGCCAGCAGCTCGTTCACCCGCTGCGTGATGGCCGTGCCGCCCTGCCCGCGGATGCGCAGGCCGTAGCCCACATTGTCGGCCACCGTCATGTGCGGAAACAGCGAGTACGACTGGAACACGATGCCGAACCCACGGTCGCGCGCCGGCAGCCCGGCCAGGTCGCGGCCCTGCAGGCTGATGCTGCCGCCATCGGCGGCCATCAGGCCGGCGATGATGCGCAGCAGCGTGGTCTTGCCGCAGCCGCTGGGGCCCAGCAGGCACACGAACTCGCTGCTGCCCACGTCCAGGTCGATGCGCTCCAGCGCCACCTGGCCGTCGAAGCTCTTGTGCAGGTTGCGGATCTGCAGTGCCATGGCTGCGTGCGCCTCAGCGGCCGATGGTCTTCTGCCAGGTGGCCAGGATGCTTTCGCGGTCCTTGGCCGACTGGGCAAAGTCCATCGGGTACAGCAGCTTGCCCAGGTCGGCGGGCAGGCCGGCCGCCTTGGCCGCCTTGGATTGCGGCGCGCCGGGCAGCGTGACGATTTCCTTGTACTTGCCGTACAGCGCGGTGGCGCCGGGCGACAGCGTCCAGTCGAGGAAGCGCTTGGCATCGGCCGGGTTGCGGGCCTTGGCCATCAGGCCCGAGGCTTCCAGCTCGTAGCCGGCGCCGTCGCTGGGGATCACCATCTTCACCGGGTAGCCTTCGTCCACCGACTGCATCGCGGCAAAGGCCAGCGAGGTGCCGATGCCGAATTCACCCGCGCGTGCTGCCTTGCAAGGCCGCGAGCCCGACTTGATGTACTGGGCCACGTTGCCGTCCAGCGCCTTCAGGTACTGCCAGCCATCCTTGCTGCCCTTGGACTGCAGCAGCGCCGCGATCTGCAGGTAGCCGGTGCCGGAGGACACCGGGTTGGGCATCACCACCTCGCCCTTGTAGATGGGGTTGGCCAGGTCCTTCCAGCTGGTGGGCACCGGCAGGTTCTTGGCCTTGAGCACCTCGGTATTGACGCAGAAGGCCGCCATGTAGCCGGTGGTGGCGAACCACTTGCCGTCGGCCGCCTTGTCGGCGGGCTTGAGCTTGTCACTGCCCTGCGGCGCATAGGGCGCCAGCAGCGCGGTGATGCGCGGATCCAGCATGTTGGTGAGCGCCCAGCCCCAGATCACGTCGTGCTGCGGGTTGGCGGCCTCGGCCAGGATGCGGGCCCCCAGGTCGCCGGTGGACAGGCGCAGCACCTTCACGTCCACGTCGGGCAGGTCTTTCTTGGCGGCGGCCACGTAGTCCTTGATCTCGTCTTCCTCCAGCGCGGTGTAGACGGTGATGGTGCCGGCATGGGCGGCCAGGCCGGCCAGCGACAGCAGCAGGGCGGGGATGGTGGAATGCAGCTTCGGGAACGTGGGGGCGCGCATGGTGGTTCTCCGCGGGACTGTTGTTTTGTGAGGTTGTGGGTTTGTGCAAATCTGTGGATTTGGCAACAATCACCACAAGCACCATCCGTGCCACAAGACTGCACCAAGTTGACAAGGAGCCTTTGCATGTCCACGCCCCCTCTGATCTCGATCGCCGGCCGCCTGGCCGACGTGGCCGCGGGGCATTCGCTGCCGCTGTTCCGCACCTCGCTGGCGGTGGACCTGAAGGCCGATGCCAGCCCGGTGACGCTGGCCGACCGCGAGGCGGAAGCCGCGATGCGCACGCTGCTGCGGGCGGAGCTGCCTGATCACGGCATCCTGGGCGAAGAGCACGGCCGCGAGCGGCTGGACGCGCCTCATGTGTGGGTGCTCGACCCCATCGATGGCACCAAGAGCTTCATCACCGGTTCGCCCTTGTGGGGCACGCTGATCGCGCTGATGCACCAAGGCCGTGTGCAGCTGGGCCTGGTGGACATGCCGGTGCTCAAGGAGCGCTGGGTGGGCGTGGTGGGCGAAGGCGCCTGGTGCAACGGCCAGCCGGTGCGCGTGAGCGGCTGCACCGCGCTGGCGCAGGCCCGCATCTTCACCACTTCACCCGACGTGTTCAGCGCGGATGAATGGCCGCGCTTCGATGCGCTGAGCCGGCACTGTGCGCTGCGCCGCTTTGGCGGTGACTGCTACAGCTATGCGCAGCTGGCCGGCGGCACCGTCGACCTGGTGGTGGAAGCCAGCCTGCAGCCCTACGACTACCTGGCCGTGGCCGGCCTGGTGCAAGCCGCGGGCGGCGTGATGACCGACTGGCAGGGCCGGCCGTTGACGATGGACTCCGACGGTCGCGTGGTGGCGGCGGCCACGCCGGCGCTGCACCAGGCGGCGTTGGCGATGCTGGCCGGCTGAGCCCCAGCGCGCCGGCAGCGAGTGGCGTCAATGCTGCGGCTGCCAGCCGGCCAGCAGCTTTTCCAGCGCCGCTGCATCACGCTCGCGCATGCGGGCATGCAGGCGGATCTGCTCGGCCTGGCGGCCGGCGGTCAGCGCGCCGCCCTTGCCCACCAGGCGGGCCTGGTCGTCGACCAGGGCCTGGGCCTGGGCCGGCTGCACGAAGCGCGAGGCCGAGCCCGGCAGCAGGTACTGCCGGCCCTGCATGCCGGACAGCTTCTCGTAGTCGGCCCAGTGGTCCAGCACGTGGCGGTAGGCCACCTCGCCCAGCGGGCCCAGGTCGCCCGCCATCGACGGGATGGCCGACGACACATTGGGTGAGGTGACGCCCGACAGCGCGGCGCTGAGCAACCGGCGCAGTTGCGCCTCGTCGGTGGTCGAGGCCAGGGCCCGCGCATAGGTCCAGCGGTCCTCGTCGCTGTCGGCCTGCTGCAGCCGCTGCAGCAGCTGCGCAAAACGCTCGCCATCGGCCTGCGCACCCACCGCGCCGATCACGCCGCTGCGGATGGCCGCGGGCAGCGGCTCGCGGCCGGCCACGTCGGCATCAAAGCGCTGGCGGGCCTCGGCCAGCACTTGCGCGTCACCGAACATGGCCAGCTGGCGGATCAATTGGTTGCGCAGCGCCCGGGGCTCGGAGCCTTCGCCCTCGGCCGCTGACCAGCCCAGCCGCGCCAGCTCGGGGGCCAGCAAGGCGCGTGCAGCCTCGCGCAGCGGGGCCTGCACCGGCAGGCCGGCCATCACCGCGTCCAGCTGCTGCAGCCCGCGCATGGCCATGCCCAGCAGGGCGGCGCGGCTGTCGTCCTGCACCTGCGGCGTGGCGGCCAGCAGCTCGAACCAGCCGGCCAGCGGCGTGGCGCCGGTGCGGGCCAGGGCCAGTGCATCGGCCATCACCGTCACCCGGTCGGCCGGCGCCAGCGCGGGCAAGGCGCGGGCCAGCGCCTTGAGCTGCGCCGGGCCGTACTGCACGCGGTAGAAGCCGCGGCCACCGGCGTTGGCCACCAGCGGCTCGTCGCTGCAGCCGGGCAGGCGCAGCGTGCGCCGGGGCTGGTCCAGCATCACCGTCTGCACCTGGTCGCCGCGCGCCAGCCGCACCGGGATGTGCCAGGTGCGCTGCATGCGGTCGGCCGCGCCGGTGACGAAGCGGCGCTGCGACAGCGTGACCTCGGTCTGGCCGGCGGCGCAGCGGCTGGCCACCTGCACCACCGGAAAGCCGCGCTGGTCGGTCCAGCTGGCGGCCACGCGGCGCACGTCGCGCCCGGCCGCCTGGCCGATGTGGTGCCACAGGTCGCCGGCGGTGGCATTGCTGTACTGGCGGTCGGCCATGTAGGTGGCCAGGCCCTTCTGGAACACCTGGGGGCCCAGCCACTGCTCGATCATCGACAGCACCGCGCCGCCCTTGGCATAGGTGATGTTGTCGAACACGTCCCAGATGGCGTGCTCGTCCACTCGGCCCGAGCGGATGGCCCGCGTGGCCTGGCCGCTGTCCTCGTCCATCGCCTCTTCCACCCAGCCGCGCTCGCGCAGCCGCACCTGCCACTCAGGGTGGAAGTGGTCGGAGGCGCGGGTGGCCATCCAGGTGGCGAAGGCTTCGTTCAGCCAGATCTCTTCCCACGAGGCGGCGGTGACCAGGTTGCCGAACCACTGGTGCGCGATTTCGTGGGCCAGCAGGTTGAACACGCGGCGCTGGGTGTCCGGGTTGCTGCGCGCGGGGTCGAACAGCAGGCCGCTTTCGGCGTAGGAGATCAGGCCCCAGTCCTCCATCGCGCCCCAGCGGGTGCTGGGCACCGCATGCTGGTCCAGCTTGGGCAGCGCGTAGGGCACGCCGAAGTAGTCGGCATAGTGGCCCATCAGCTGCTCGGTGGCCTGCAACGCGAAGCGGGCCTGCTCACGCTTGCCCGGCGCGGTGAGGATGCGCAGCGGCAGCGTGCCGGCGCTGCCTTCCAGCAGGTCGAAGCGGCCGATGGTGAAGGCCAGCAGGTAGCTGGGCATCGGCGGCGTGGGCGCAAAACGGTACAGCACGCGGCCGTCGGCCTCGGGCACCTGTGATTGCAGCGGCATGTTGGCCACCACCTGCTGGCCGGCAGGCGCGCGCACGCTCAGCTCGAACACGGCGCGGAACACCGGCTCGTCGAACGAGGGCAGCACGCTGCGGGCGTAGATGGCTTCCAGCTGCGTGGCCAGGGTGCGCGCCAGCGGTGCATCGGGCGCGGCGGTGATGTCGCGGTACTCGGCGCGGTACAGGCCCTGGCCCGTCTTCTGCACCACGCCGGTGTAATCGATCTCGATGCGCTGGCTGCCCGCGGCGATGGGCTTGCCGTCTTCCGGCACCAGGCGCCAGGTCTGGCGCGCCTCATCGGGCAGCACCTTCATCGGGCGCAGGCCGCTGGCGTCGTTCAGCATCGCGCCGGTGGCCTGCAGCTGGTGCGCGTTGAGCACGATGGCGTCCGTGGGCTTGCGCACGTCCACCACGATGGTCACCTCACCACGGAAGTCGTCGCGCGCCGGGTCGGCCTCGATCAGCAGCTGGTAGTGCGTGGGCACCACCTGCTTGCTCAGGCGGCCGGGCGTGGCCGCGAAGTCGAAGCGGGCCTGGGCCTGCGCGGGTGGCGCAGCGCCCAGCCCGCCTAGCGTGGCCAGGGCCAGCAGGCAGGCGGCATACAGCGCATGGCGGCGCCGGTGGAAGAAGGGCCGCAGCGGCGGCGTGGCAAGGCGGGTGCGGGCGGCAACGGCAGACGTCATCGCGATTCCTGGATCAAGGGGCAAGGTGCGGTCCACTTTAGCGGCCCCCTGCACCTTGGCTGTCCCTAGTCCGGCAGCCGTGACCTCTGTTCACAACTTCCCCTCCGTCGGGCGTGTGTGCATCCGGCCCTTGGGGGATGTGGCCGCCCACTGGGCTGGACACCATGGCGCATTGGGCGATGGTCGCGGAGGCGAGCGTGATCAAGGTGAACCAGTTGCAGTCGGCGGCGCAGGCCCAGCGGCTGGCCCAGCGCATCGACATGGCGGGCGTGTGCGTGGGCGATGCGCCCCCGTGCGTGAGCCTGGCGCAGGCCCTGGCCATCCGCGCGGCGGTGCCCGACCTGCCGCTGGCCGTGGCGCTGGCCGACTGGCGGCAGCACACGCCGCAGCAGATCGACGCGCTGGTGCAGGACCTGGGTGCCAGCCATTTCGAGTTCACGCCGGCGGACGTGGCCAAGGCGCCCGACTTTGCCGACGACCTGGCGCGGCTGCAGGCCATCCGCTGCCCCAAGGTGGCCAACGGCTTCTTCCTGCTGGCCGACGACCTGTCGTTCATCGACGACGAGGCGCCGTACCAAGCGCTGCAGCAGGTTGGCGTCGCCTGGTTCCAGTTCGAGATCGACTCGGCCCTGGACCCGAACGCCAAGCTGTCGCAGGCCAGCTTGCAGCGGGTGGATACCTTCCTGGCCGGCCTGCCGGTGCTGGTGGGCGACCGCCTGCAGCAACTGGCGGGCTACCCGCTGGCAGCGGCCAGGGGATTCTTCTTCGACCTGGCGGTGCCCAAGGCAGCGCACAACGACGACAAGGCGCAGCACAGCTGGGCCGAGTCGCAGCTGATGCGGCTGCTGCCCACGCGCTGAGGCGCCCCAGGCGCGGCCGATACACTGCGGCGCGCCTGACTGTGCGCCCTGACTCACCGAGCCATGACATCACCTGATTCACGCCTGTGCGGCCCCGCGATCGCCCTGGCGCTGAGCCTGCTGCTCGCCGCCTGCGCCAGCCCGCCGCCGGCCACGCCGCCGACCGACACGGTGCCGCCGCAATGGCAGGCCAGCTTGCCGCATGGCGGCAGCACCGCCGAGCTGGCCGGCTGGTGGCAGCGCTTCGACGACCCGCTGCTGCCGCGCCTGGTGGACCAGGCGCAGCAGCGCAACCCTACGCTGGCCCAGGCCGCGGCGCGCATCACCCAGGCCCGGGCCTCGGCCCGCATCGCCGGGGCGGCCTTGTCGCCGCAGCTCAATGCCAATGCTGGCGTGCAGCGTTCCAGCACCCAGCTGCCGCCCACGCCCGGCCAGCAGACCGCCGGCACCGCCACGCTCGACGCCAGCTGGGAGATCGACCTCTTCGGTTACAACCGCCAGAACCGCGCTGCCGCCGAGGCCCGCGCCGCCGGTGCCGATGCGCAGTGGCACAACGCCCGCGTGAGCCTGGCCGCCGAGGTGGCCAACACCTACGTGGGCCTGCGCGCCTGCGAGGCGGCGCTGGCCGTCTACCAGCAGGACGCGAAGTCCGCCGGCCAGACCAGCGACCTCACCGCCCGCCTGGTGCAGGCCGGCTTCCAGGCGCCGGCCAACGGCGCGCTGGCCCGCGCCACCGCCGCCGAGGCCAGCAACCGCGTGCGGGCGCAGCAGGCCGATTGCGACGTGCTCGTCAAGCAGCTGTCGGCCCTGGTGGTGGAGCCCGAGCCCGGCCTGCGCAGCCAGTTGGCCGAGGCGCAGGGCCGGCTGCCGCAGCCGCAAGGCTTCGAGGTGCCGGCCGTGCCCGCCCAGGTGCTGGCCCAGCGGCCCGACGTGGCCGCCGCCGAACGTGAGGTGGCCGCGGCCTCGGCCGACGTGGGCGCGGCCCAGGCCGACCGGCTGCCGCGCCTGTCGCTCACCGGCTCCATCGGCCGCGCGGCGGTGCGCGCCGGCGGTAACACCTTCAACGGCGACACCTGGAGCTTCGGCCCCGGGCTGCTGGCGCCGCTGATCGACGGCGGCCGCCGCAGCGCCGCGGTGGACGCGGCCCAGGCCCGGTACGAAGAAGCCGTGGCCGGCTGGCGTGCCCAGGTGCTGAGCGCCGCGCGCGAGGTGGAAGAGGCGCTGGTGCGGCTGCAGGCTGCCCAGCAGCGCGAAGAAGATGCCCGCCGCGCGTCGGCCGGTTATGCCGAGTTCCTGGCCGCGGCGCAGACGCAGTTCCAGGTGGGCACCGGCAGCCTGCTCGACCTGGAACAGGCCCGGCGCAACGCGCTGGTGGCCGATGCCAACCTGGTGCAGGTGCGGCGTGAGCGCGTGGCCGCCTGGCTGGCGCTTTACAAGGCGGTGGGCGGCGGCTGGCAGCCGGTGGCTGCGGCGCCCAACAACACGAGGGAAGCCAATTGATCCGGACGACGAACATGCACCGCCTGGCCCTGGCCACCACCGCGCTGGCGCTGCTGGCCACGCTGGCCGCCTGCGGCAAGAAGGAAGGCGGCCCCACCGACGCCACACCCGCCACCGCGGCTTCGGCGCCCGCCGGTGCGGCCTCGGCCGCCAAGGCGGCGCTCACCGTCACCGCCATCCAGCCGGCCACCGCCAGCTGGGCACGCACCCTCAGCGCCAACGGCAGCATCGCGCCCTGGCAGGAATCCATCGTCAGCGCCGAGCAGGGCGGCTACCGCCTGGCCGAGGTGCTGGTGAACGTGGGCGACCGCGTCAAGCGTGGCCAGGTGCTGGCCCGCATGGCGGTGGACACGGTGCAGGTGGAGCTGGCGCAGACGCGCGCCGCGCTGGCCGAGAGCGAGGCCACGCTGGCCGAGGCGCAGGCCAATGCCGAGCGCGCCCGCCAGCTGCAGACCACCGGCGCCATCAGCGCCCAGCAGATCAACCAGTACCTGACGGCCGAGAAGACCGCGCAGGCCCGGCTGCTGGCCCAGCGCGCCCGGCTGCAGAGCGACCAGCTGCGCCTGGCCAAGACCACCATCACCGCGCCCGACGATGGCGTGATCTCGGCCCGGCTGGCCACGGTGGGCGCGGTGGCCGGCAACGGCCAGGAGCTGTTCCGCCTGATCCGTGGCGGCCGGCTGGAGTGGCGCGCCGAGGTGACGGCGGCTGAACTCTCCCAGCTGCGCCCGGGCATGAAGGCCACGCTGCAGCTGCCCGATGGCAGCAGCACCGCCGGCACGGTGCGCATGGTGGCGCCCACCGTCGATGCGCAGACGCGCAACGGCCTGGTGTACGTGGACCTGAGCTCGGCGCAGGCCGGCGCCTCGTCCACCGTGCGCGCGGGCATGTTCTCGCGCGGCGAGTTCCAGCTGGGGGCCACGCCCGCGCTGGCGCTGCCGCAGGCGGCGGTGGCGCTGCGCGACGGCTTCCAGTACGTGTTCGCGCTGGAAAGCCAGGTCGGCGGCAACGACTGGCGCGTGCGCCAGCTGAAGGTGCAGCTGGGCCGCCGGCTGGGCGACCAGGTGGAAGTGCTGGGCGGCCTGGACGCCCAGGCCCGCGTGGTGGCCCAGGGCGTGGGCTTCCTCACCGACGGCGACATCGTCAGCGTGGTGAGCGCTGCACCGGCGCCGGCCGCCGCCGCGTCCCGCTGAGCCCACTCGTCTAGACAAGCAAGGTAGCCCGCATGGCCATCAACGTTTCGTCCTGGTCGATCCGCAATCCCACGCCGGCCATCCTGCTGTTCGTCATGCTCACGCTGGCGGGGCTGATGTCGTTCCGGGCGATGAAGATCCAGAACTTCCCGGACATCGACCTGCCGATGGTGATCGTCACCGCCACGCTGCCCGGCGCTTCGCCCGCGCAGCTGGAGACCGAGGTCGCCCGCAAGCTGGAAAACTCCATCGCCACGCTGCAGGACATCAAGCACATCTACACCTCGGTGTCCGACGGGCTGGTGAGCACCACGGTGGAGTTCCGGCTGGAGAAGAACACGCAGGAGGCGGTGGACGACGTGCGTGACGCAGTGGCCCGCATCCGCAGCGACCTGCCGGGCGAGCTGCGCGACCCGGTGATCTCCAAGATCAACCTGTCGGGCCTGCCCATCCTCACCTACACCGTCGCTTCCAGCCGCATGGACGACGAGGCGCTGTCCTGGTTCGTCGACCACGACGTGGCCAAGAGCATGCTCAGCGTGCCCGGCGTGGGCGCCGTCTCGCGCGTGGGCGGCGTCACCCGCCAGGTGGCGGTGGAGCTGGACCCGGCGCGCATGCTGGCCCTCAACGCCACCGCGGCCGATGTCTCGCGCCAGCTGCGCCAGGTGCAGCAGGAAGCCTCCGGCGGCCGCACCGACCTGGGCGGCGCCGAGCAGTCGGTGCGCACCATCGCCACCGTGGCCACGGCGGATGAACTGGCCCGCATGGAGGTGCCGCTGTCCGACGGCCGCCGCGTGCGGCTGGACCAGATTGCGAGCGTGCGCGACAGCGTGGCCGAGGTGCGCTCGGCCGCCTTTCTCAACGGCAAGCCGGTGGTGGGCTTCGAGATCACCCGCAGCCGCGGCGCGGGTGAGGTGGCCGTGGCCGACGGCGTGCGCGCCAAGCTCGAGACGCTGAAGGCCGCGCACCCCGACATCACCATCACCGAGGCCTTCAACTTCGTCGACCCGGTGGTCGAGAACTACGAGGGCTCGATGCGGCTGATGTACGAGGGCGCCATCCTCGCCGTCATCGTGGTGTGGCTGTTCCTGCGCGACTGGCGCGCCACCTTCGTGGCTGCCACGGCGCTGCCGCTGTCCATCCTGCCGGCCTTCGCGGGCATGCACCTGCTGGGCTTCAGCATCAACGTGGTCACGCTGCTGTCGCTGTCGCTGGTGGTGGGCATCCTGGTGGACGACGCCATCGTCGAGATCGAGAACATCATGCGCCACCTGCGCATGGGCAAGACGCCGTACCAGGCCGCGATGGAGGCGGCCGACGAGATCGGCCTGGCGGTGATCGCCACCACCTTCACGCTGATCGCCGTGTTCCTGCCCACCGCCTTCATGGGCGGCGTGCCGGGCAAGTTCTTCGTGCAGTTCGGCTGGACGGCGGCCATCGCGGTGTTCGCTTCGCTGGTGGTGGCCCGCATGCTCACGCCGATGATGTCGGCCTACATCCTGCGCGCCAGCGGCCATGAAGAAAGCGACGGCCGCGTGATGCGTGGCTACATGGCTGCCGCGGCCTGGTGCCTGCGCCATCGCGTGCTGACCACGCTGATGACCATCGTGTTCTTCTTCGGCTCGCTGGGGCTGATGGGCCTGCTGTCCACCGGCTTCATGCCGCCCGACGACCTGTCGCAGACGCAGGTGAGCATCGAGCTGCCGCCGGGCGCCACGCTCAAGCAAACCATGGCGGTGGCCGAGCAGGCGCGCGAGATCGTGCAGCGCAACCCGCACACCAAGCTCATCTACACCGCGGTGGGCGGCGGCAGCTCGGGCGGCGACCCGTTCGCGCCGGCCGGTGCGGCCCAGGTGCGCAAGGCCACGCTCACCATCAACATCACGCCGCGCAGCGATCGGCCCGGCCTGCCCAAGCAGGCGGTGGAAGAGCAGTACCGCCAGGCGCTGGCGGTGCTGCCGGGCGCGCGCTTCAAGGTGGGCCTGGGGGCGTCGTCCGAGAAATACGTGCTGGTGCTGGCCGGGGAAGACGGCGACACCCTGGCCGCCCATGCCAGCAAGGTGATGGCCGACCTGCGCACCATCCCGGGCATCGGCAACGTCACCTCCACCGCCAGCCTGGTGCAGCCCGAGCTGATCGTGCGGCCCGACCCCGCACGCGCGGCCGACCTGGGCGTCACCTCGGCCGCCATTGCCGACACCCTGCGCATCGCCACCGCCGGCGACTACGAGCAGAACCTGCCCAAGCTCAACCTGTCGCAGCGGCAGGTGCCGGTGCTGGTGAAGCTGAAGGACGAGGCCCGGCAGGACCCCGACCTGATCGCGCGCCTGGCGGTGCCGGGCGCACGCGGGCCGGTGATGCTGGGCAACGTGGCCGACATCAGCATGGGCAGCGGCCCGGCCGTCATCGGCCGCTACGACCGGCTGCGCAACATCAACTTCGAGATCGAGCTGAACCAGGTACCGCTGGGCCAGGTGGAGAAGCAGGCCCTGGCCATGCCCAGCCTGCGCAACCTGCCGCCGGGCGTCATCGTCACCGCGGTGGGCGATGCCGAGGCGATGGGCGAGCTGTTCCAGAGCTTTGCGCTGGCCATGCTCACCGGCGTGCTGTGCATCTACATCGTGCTGGTGCTGCTGTTCAAGGACTTCGTGCAGCCGGTCACCATCCTGGCGGCGCTGGTGCTGTCGCTGCCGGGGGCGGCGCTGGCGCTGTTCGTCACCAGCACCGCGCTCACCATGCCGTCGATGATCGGCATGATCATGCTGATGGGCATTGCCACCAAGAACTCCATCTTGCTGGTCGAGTACGCCATCGTGGCCCGCCGTGACCGCGGCATGACCCGCTGGGAAGCGCTGCTGGACGCCTGCCACAAGCGCGCCCGCCCCATCGTGATGACCACGGTGGCCATGGGCGCCGGCATGCTGCCCATCGCGCTGGGCATCGGCGTCGATCCCAGCTTCCGCGCGCCGATGGCCATCGTGGTGATCGGTGGGTTGATCACCTCCACCTTCCTCAGCCTGCTGGTCATTCCGGTGGTGTTCACCTATGTGGACGACCTGGTGAACTTCCTGCGCAGGCACACCTTCAAGTCGCCGCAGGCCAGGCCCGCGGCTGCGGCCCCCACGCCGCCCATCGCGACGGAGCCCCGCCCATGAGCACGACCCCCCACGCCACGCCCGCCTTCAACCCCGAGCCCGCGGCCATCCGGCTGGCCGACGCCTGGCGCCGCCGCCACCGCCTGGCCGAGCTGCCGGCCGAGGAACGGCCCGCCGACGTGCAGGCCGGCTATGCCATCCAGGCCGCGCTGCAGCGGCGCCTGGCCGACGGCAGCGCCGGCTGGAAGATCGCCGGCGCCAGCGTCAACGGCCTGAAGGCCGCGCCGCACGGCGCCCCGGTCTACGGCTACCTGCGCGAGCCCTGCGTGCACAAGTCGGGCGCGGTGCTGGCCGCGCCGCCCACCGGCGCGCTGTTCACGGTGGAGGTGGAAGTGGCGGTGCGCTTCGGCCGCGCCTGCCAACCGGCCACCGAAGCCTTCGACGCCGCCACCATGCTGGACGCCGCCTTCCTGGCGGTGGAGGTGGTGTGCAGCCGCTTCGTCGACCGCAAGGCGGTGGGCGTGCCCAGCTTCATCGGCGACAACGCCGGCTTCCATGCCTTCATCCTGGGCGACGCGCTGCCGCAGGGCGTGGCGTCACCGCTGCTGCAGGCACCCGCCACGCTATGGCACCACGGCGACGTGGTGGGCCCCGCGCTGGCCGGCGACGACCGCACCGACCCGCTGGTGTCCATGCAGCACTTCTGGCGCCACGCCGCCGAACAAGGCCTGGCCATCCCGGCCGGCGCGCTGGTGACCACCGGCACGCTGATCAAGCCCTGGGACACGATGACCCCTGGTACCTACGAGGGCCGGCTGGGGGAGGCGAGGGTGGTGTTCTCGGTGGCGGACGCGGTGGCCTGAGATGGCCGCCGTCTATCGCCCGCTCGGCGCCAGCGGCCTGCAGGTATCGCCACTGTGGCTGGGCACCATGATGTTCGGCGACCAGACCGCCGAGCCCGAGGCCGCCAGCATGCTGGACGCCGCGCGCGACGCCGGCCTCAATGCGCTGGACACCGCCGATGCCTACAGCCAGGGCGCCTCTGAAAGCATGCTGGGCCGCCTGATCCAGCGCGACCGCCAGCGCTGGGTGCTGGCCACCAAGGTGTTCAACCCGATGGGCCCCGGCCCCAACGAGCGCGGCGCCTCGCGCCGCTGGCTCAAGCAGGCGGTGGACGACAGCCTGCGGCGTCTGGGCACCGACTGGATCGACGTGTATTACCTGCACCGCGACGACGAGGTCACGCCGCTGGAAGAGACGCTGTCCACGCTGGCGCGACTGATCGACGACGGCAAGATCCATTACTACGGGCTGTCCAACTTCCGCGGCTGGCGCATCGCCCGCGTGGTGGAAACCGCCCGCCGCATGGGCGTGCCGCCGCATGGGCGTGCCGCCGCCGGTGGCCTGCCAGCCGCCCTACAACGCGATGAGCCGCGGCATCGAGGTGGAAGTGCTCCCCGCCTGCGCCTACTACGGCGTGGGCGTGGTCAGCTACAGCCCGCTGGCGCGCGGCGTGCTCACCGCCAAGTACACGCCCGGCCAGGCGCCCGAGGCGGGCACCCGCGCCGCCCGCCAGGACAAGCGCCTGCTGCAGACCGAGTTCCGCCCCGAGTCGCTGGACCTGGCGCAGCGCTTCAAGGCCCATGCCGAGCAGCGCGGCCTGACCCCCGGGCAATTTGCCACCGCCTGGGTGCTGCACAACCGGCTGGTCACCGGCGTCATCGCCGGCCCGCGCACGCCGGCACAGTGGACCGACTACCTCGGCGCGCTGGACTACCGGCTCACGCCCGAAGACGAAGCCTTTGTCGACAGCCTGGTGCCCCCGGGCCATGCCTCCACCCACCACTACACCGACCCGGTGTACCCGGTGGCGGGGCGGGTCGTGGGGTAGGGCGGGCTGTTGTCCCGTCTTGAGGCTCAGCGCTGCTGGGAGTCCTTGACCGCCTGCCAGCGCTCACGCGTAACGAAGACGAGGTCAAACTCGAGGTAGGACCGAGGCTGGATCGGCGATGCGAGGTCGCCGAAGCTGATCTTGCCGACGTTGCCGGGGTTCTGCGCCAGCGCATCCATGAGTTTGGCGCTGAGCGAGGCTGCGTATCCCATGTTGTACCCCTCCGGTGCCGGACGCAGCGAGGCTTGTGCCTTGCGTGGCTCGCCCGTCGGGTTTAATGAAGTGCATACCTTCGCCAGAGGAGCGTCGCGCGGCTGTTCTGCCTGCCGGCGCCGATCCAACTCCAGTCGGGCTTCGGCTTCTGTGCTTCCTTCGCCGACGACCAACATGCCCACATACTGCGGCAGGAAGTTCCCGGCCGAATCCGGCTTGCGCTGGGTGACTCGTTGCAGCAGCACGCCTTGGGCGCCCTTTGCAAAACGCGCATCGATCTCGCCGCGCAGGGCGAGCAGGTGGTGCGTGTCATGAGTTTCCGCCAGCTTGCCATAGAGCGCGTCTGCCGCGGTCGTGATCCAGCCGGCGACCATTTCCCCCAGACCTTTAGTCATCTCGGTGCGTGCGCTCTGCTGTTTAAGGCTGGCGCCCACGCCGTCAATCTGGCGCTGATGACTTCTTTGCTGCTGGCGGCTCCAATGTGACGCAGCGGTGGTCTTGAGCGATTTCAGTGGAGTGGCCATACGTGAAGTGGCAAGGTGTTGTCGGAGCGAATTTAGGTAGCATTTCCACGCGCGTCGTCATCCATCGAGCGTAGAACCGGATGTGCCTCGAGGCGCGCCGAGTCCTTGAGGGACCACTGTTACACCCCCGCCTTTCACCCCCCACTTCGTTTTTTCCCGCAGTTGCCGATACGGTGGAATCTGCCAAGAAAGGCTCGTTCCATGTCGCAACTCGTTGTCCAGAACCGTTCCCTGCCCGCCGTCAGCCCCGATGAGGCGGCGCGGCTGGCGGCCGTGTATGCCCATGAACTGCTGGACACGCCGGCCGAGCCGGCGTTCAACGCGGTGGTGCGTGCCGCCGCCGCGCTGACGGGCGCGCCCGTGGCCTTCCTGGGCCTGCTGGACGCCGACCGGCTGTGGTTCAAGGCCGCGGTGGGCCTGGACTCGCCGCAGGCCGAGCCTGCCGCCGCCCATGCCGGCCAGCCGCTGTGCCTGATCGACGACCTGGAAGCCGATGTCAGCGCCGCGGCCACCGCCCTGCGCGCCGCCGCCCCCGGCGCGCGCAGCTATGCAGGCGTGGCGCTCGTCGATGAAGCCGGCCAGCTGCTGGGCACGCTGGGCGTGCTGTCGCCGCAGGCGCAGGCCTTTGACGCCGCCGCCGTGCAGCGCCTGCAGGACGCCGCCGTGCTGGCCGGCACCGCGCTGCTGGCCCATTACCGCGCTGTCTCGCTGGCGCGGGCGGCCAAGGCCGATCCGGTCACCGGCATCGCCGACCGCCGGCGCTTCGACGAAGCGCTGGACGTGGAGCTGCAGTATTCGATGCGCACCGGCGAGCCCTTCAGCGTGCTGTCGCTGTCGATCAACGGCCACCGCGACATCGCCACCGGCTTCGGCCGCGCCATCGCCGACGACGTGCTGCGCGAGGTGGCCCGCCGCCTGGGCCACCAGGTGCGGGTGGGCGACCTGCTGGCGCACCTGGGCCAGGCCGAGTTCGGCATCGTCATGCGCCATGGCGCCGAGGCCGAGGCTGGCGCGCTGGCCGCCCGCATCGAGACCGCGATGGCCGAGCCGGTGCAGCTGGGCGATGGCGAATCGCTGGGCGTGAGCCTGTCGCTGGGCGTGGGCGCCTACGACGACGAGGTGGTCTCGGCCGCGCAGCTGTACAGCCGTGCGCACCGGGCGCAGCGCCTGGCCGCCGAGCGGCTGGAGCGCCGGGTCAACATGGTGGGCAAGCTGCTGGAAGCCCCGGCGTTGCGCCTGGTGGCCGGCCGCCAGGTCGACTGACATATCCATCAGTTCGTGGCCCTGAAAGGGGCTGGCGGGGCCGGGCATGGCATACCATGAACCGTCACCGATCCAGCCCTTCTGCCCATGTCCACCACCACCTCCACCCCCATCCCTGCCACGCTCATCCCGGGCGACGGCATTGGTCCTGAAATCGTCGACGCCACGCTGGCGGCGCTGGACGCGCTGGGCGCGCCCTTCGAATGGGACCGGCAGGAGGCGGGCCTGGCCGGCGTCAAGTCGGCCGGCGACCCGTTGCCCAAGGCCGCGCTGGACAGCATCCGCCGCACCCGGCTGGCGCTGAAGGGCCCGCTGGAAACGCCCTCGGGCGGCGGCTATCGCTCCTCCAACGTGCGGCTGCGCGAAGAATTCCAGCTCTACGCCAACCTGCGCCCGGCGCTCACCATCGTGCCCGGTGGCCGCTACGAGAAGGTCAACCTGGTGGTGGTGCGCGAGAACCTCGAGGGCCTGTACATCGGCCACGAGCACTATGTGCAGATCGACAACGACCCGCACGCCGTGGCCATGGCCACCGGCATCAACACCCGCCAGGGCAGCCGCCGCGCGCTGGAATTCGCCTTCGAATACGCCGTGGCCAACGGCCGCAAGAAGGTGACGCTGGTGCACAAGGCCAACATCATGAAGGCGCTGACCGGCATCTTCCTGGAAACCGGCCAGCAGCTGTACGAAAGCAAGTACAAGGGCAAGTTCGAGCTGGAGACGGTGATCGTCGACGCCTGCGCGATGAAGCTGGTGCTCAACCCCTGGCAGTTCGACGTCATCGTCACCACCAACCTGTTCGGCGACATCATCTCCGACCTGGTGGCCGGCCTGGTCGGTGGCCTGGGCATGGCGCCTGGCGCCAACATCGGCGCCAATGCCGCGATCTTCGAGGCGGTGCACGGCTCGGCGCCCGACATCGCCGGCCAGGGCAAGGCCAACCCGGTGGCGCTGATGCTGGCCGCGGCCATGATGCTGGACCACGTGAACCGGCAGGACCTGGCCACCCGGCTGCGCACCGCCATCGACCAGACGCTGAACGTGGACCAGGTGCGCACCGGCGACCTGGGCGGCAAGGCCAGCACGCCCGAGTTCGCGCAGGCGGTGGTCGCCCGCATCAAGAACAGCTGAACGGGGCTGCCCGTCCACCCCGCCCCGGCGCGGGGTGGTATCCATTCGTTTCGCCAGCTCAAGTAGGGACCTGCGGGGGTCGAAGCTCCTGACAGGAGCGATGCGCCTGCCGCGCAGCCGCCCCGCAACGGGCCCCGGTGCCGCGCCAGCGGTGCACAAGGTGGTGAAGAGGTCCGGTCGGGTCGGTCTCGCGGCAGCGGCCGATGGCGACGTACGCGCGCCGCTCCAGGGGCATCAACCACCACCGGGGCAGACAGCATGGCTAGCATCCAGAGATCCTCCTTCCGCAAGCAGTGGCACCAGGCGCTGCGCCGGGCGCTCAACGTGATGCCCGTGCGCTGGCGCTTCGGGCTGTACCGCAAGCTGATCGACTGCGACCCCGCGCCGCCCGAGAGCCTGCAGCTCAAGATCGCGGACACGCGCGAGGAGCTGACCGCCTGCTTCCAGCTGCTGCACGACGCCTACGTGGCCAGCGGCTTCATGAAGCCGCACCCCTCGGGCCTGCGCGTGACGCCGTACCACGCGCTGCCCACCACCACCACGCTGTGCGCCAAGATCGACGGCCGCGTGGTGGGCACGATGTCGCTGATCCGCGAGGGCGTGTTCGGCTTTCCGCTGCAGGCGGCCTTCGACCTGGGCGAGGTGCGGGCCAAGGAAGGGCAGATCGCCGAGATCTCGGCGCTGGCGGTGCACCCCGACTACCGCAAGACCGGTGGCGCCATCCTGTTCCCGCTGATGAAGTTCATGTACGAGTACTGCACCCGGTACTTCGACGTGCGCCATCTGGTCATCGCGGTGAATCCGGACAAGATCGAGCTGTACGAGTCGCTGCTGTTCTTCCAGCGGCTGCGCGGCAACGTGGTGGACAAGTACGACTTCGCCAACGGCGCACCGGCCGTGGGTGCCACGCTGGACCTGGCCCTGGCCCATGGCGTGTTCGAGCGGGTGTACGGCCGACGCCGTGCGCGCAAGAACCTCTTCAAGTACTTCGTGCAGACGCGGCTGCCCAACATCCAGCTGCCGCGCCGCCGCTACCACACCACCAACGATCCGGTGATGACGCCGGAGCTGCTGGACCACTTCTTCAACCAGCAGACCCAGGGCTTTGCCGAGCTGGACGAGCGCAAGCGGCTGCTGCTGCGCTCCATCTACGGGCTGCCGGGCTACGACGCGGTGCTGCCCGGCGCCGTGGCCGCGCCGGTGGGCCACCATCCGCTGCGGCGGCACCAGCGCTATTCGCTGCGCTGCCCGGCGCAGCTGGTGCTGGGCGGCGTGCCGCTGCCGCTGACGGTGATCGAGGTCTCGGCCGGCGGCTTCCAGGCCGAGAGCAAGGTGCCGCTGCCGCTGGACGCCGTGGGCACGGCGGTGGTGGAACTGGGCGCCCATGACCAGTCGAAGGTCGAGGTGCGCATCGTGCGCAACGGCGGTCCCAGCTCGCAATATGGTGGCTTCTACGGCTTCAAGCTGCAGGCCACCGACGAGGTGTGGCGCCGTTGCGTGGCCGCGCTGGAGCAGGGCCAGACCGCGGCCGACCTGATGCGGCCGATGCCGGTGGCCGTGGCCGCCCCGGCACCCGCGCCAGTGGGCGTTCGCCCGGTGGTGCCGGTGGCGGTGGCCTGAAGCCGGTTGATCTGCGGCCGAGTTTCAGCGGAATCTGTACACCACGTCGCGCATCATCGGGTAGATCTGCGTGTCCCAGCGGCGGCCGCTGAACACGCCGTAGTGGCCCACGCCCGGCTGCACGTAGTGGCTCTTCAGCGTGGGGCGCAGCTGGCTGCACATCTCGTGCGCGGCCAGCGTCTGGCCGACGGCGCAGATGTCGTCGCGCTCACCTTCGATGGTGAGCAGCGCCGTGCGGCGAATGGCCTCGGGCCGCACCGGCCGGCCGCGCCAGGCGAGCTTGCCCAGCGGCAGGTCGTAGTCCTGGAACACGCGCTGCACCGTCTCCAGGTAGAACTCGGCCGGCAGGTCGGCCACCGCGAAATACTCTTCGTAGAAGCGGCGCACCGGCTCGGCCTTGTCGTGCTCACCGGCGGCCACCGAGGCATACATCTCGCGCAGCGACTGCACGTGCCGCTCCAGGTTCATGCTCATGAAGGCCGAGAGCTGCACGAAGCCCGGGTACACCCGGCGCAGCGCCCCCTTGAAGCGCAGCGGCACGCGGGCGATCAGCCGCTGCTCGAACCACGAGATGGGTTTGGTGACGGCCAGCTTGTTCACCGCCGTGGGGCTGATGCGGCAGTCCAGCGGGCCGGCCGCCAGCGTGAGCGTGCGCGGCGTGGCCGGGTGCTGGTCCTCGGCCATCAGCGCGGTGGCGGCCAGCGCGGCCACGCAGGGCTGGCAGATGGCCAGCAGGTTCACGCCCGGGCCGATGTGGGCCATGAAGTCCATCAGGTGCTCGACGTATTCGTCGAGCCCGAAGCGGCCGGCCGCCAGAGGCACGTCGCGGGCGTTGTGCCAGTCGGTGATGTACACGTCGTGGTCGCGCAGCGTGGTGCGCACCGTCTCGCGCAGCAGCGTGGCGAAGTGGCCCGACATCGGCGCGGCGATCAGCAGCGGCGGCTGGTCGGTGATGCCCGGCTTCTTGAAGTGCAGCAGCGAAGCGAAGGGCGTGGCCAGCACCACCTCTTCTTCCACCGCGGCCGGCTCGCCATGCACCCGCACGCTGTCGATGCCGAAGGGCAGCCGCTTGTGCGTGACCTCGGCCAGGCTGAACACGTCCAGGGCGGCGGCCGTCTTGCGCACGGCAGGCAGCTGCAGCAGCGCCTTCAGCGGGCCGTCGAACAGCGGCAGGCTGTTGCGCGCCATCGCGCGCCAGGGCCACATCAGGTCGGCATGCGCCTGGTAGGTGTCGTAAAGCATGCCCGGTCCACGCAACTAACGAGCCAGCGTGGCACAGCAGTTGCGTCGATCGCCCCGTCGTTGTCGCTCAAGGAACACCATGGCCCGCGCCACGTTGACGATCAGCAGCAAGAACTACTCGTCCTGGTCGCTGCGCGGCTGGTTGCTCACGCGCTATGCCGGGCTGGAGGTGGACGAGATCCGCGTGGCGCCCGACGACATCGCCGCCCGCAAGGAGCTGCTGCTGATGTCGCCTTCCATCCTGGTGCCCTGCCTGCGGCACGAGGGCGCCACCGTGTGGGACACGCTGGCCATCGGCGAATACCTGAACGAGCTGAAACCCCAGGCCGGCCTGCTGCCCGCCGACCGCGTGGCGCGCGCGCATTGCCGCTCGGTGTGCGGCGAGATGCATTCGGGCTTCGGCAACCTGCGCTCGGCGCTGCCGATGAACCTGAAGGGCGACTCACCGGGCTTTCGCATCTGGGACCGGGCGCAGGCCGACATCGACCGCGTGCTGGAGATCTGGCGTGAATGCCTGCAGCAGTACGGCGGGCCCTACCTCTTCGGCGCGCAGCGCGGCATGGCCGACGCGATGTACGCGCCGGTGGCCACGCGCTTCAAGACCTACCACGTGGCGCTGGACGACTTGTGCGGTGGCTATGCCGCCCGCATGCTGGCCGAGCCCGAGATGCAGGACTGGCGCCGCGCCGCGCTGGAAGAGCCCGACGACATCGAAGAGCTCGATATGGAGTTCTGATCAGGAAGGCTGGCGGCTCAAGCGGCTGGCCAGGCCCCCGGCGCCGGCACCGGGCAGGGGCCTTCCACGTCCACGGTGCCGAAGTCGGCCGGCCCGACGATCTCCAGGTACTCCATGTCGGGCGAGTAGTCGAACAGAAAGTGCACGATGCCGGGGCGCTGGTGCACCATGTCGCCCGCTTCCACCAGGGTCTCCTGGTCGCCGTACATGAAGCGCGCCCAACCTTTGAGCATGTACACCAGGTGGAACTGCGCCTCATGCCGGTGCCAGCCGGTGCCTTTTTCAGGCGCGCTGTTGGCCTTGACCAGCTGCGCGATCACCTGGCCGTTGGTGGCGTCGGCCACGCCCAGGTCGCGGTAGAGGAAGAAGTCCCGCAGGCCTTCGCCGCGCCAGAGCGTCTGGCCGGGCTTGACGTGGGAGAAGCGTGTGGTGGTGGTGTCCAGCATGCATGCCTCCATCAGCGAAGTTGATGCGCTGCAGCATGCATGCGCCGTTCCACCCCGGCGCGGTGCATCCCGGGCGGCGCCTATCATGGGCTGCGCTGGCGGTCCACCGCCCATGGCCACACCCGGGCCGCGGTGCCCGCGGGGTTGCCAGCCCTGCTTTAGCCCTGCTGCCCCGCCGCCCCCTGTCGTTCCGCATGCCCACTGACGCGCCGCGCCCCGCTTCTGCCCCCGTGCCAACCCGCCCGCTGCAACGGGCCGCCGCCCGCCTGCTGGGCGACTGGGTGTTCGAGCTGTCGCGCAGCACGCTGAAGGCCGATGCGCTGGCCGGCCTGCTGGGCGCGGTGCTGGTGCTGCCGCAGGCCATCGCCTTTGCCACGCTGGCCGGGCTGCCGCCGCAGTTCGGCCTGTACACCGCGGTGCTGCCGTGCCTGGTGGCAGCGCTGGCCGGCAGCAGCCGGCATGTGATGTCGGGCCCCACCAATGCCAACTCGCTGGCGCTGTACGCCATGCTGGCGCCGCTGGCCGCGGTGGGCACGCCGCAGTACGTGCAGCTGGCGCTGGTGGTCACGCTGATGGTGGGCGTGATGCAGGCGCTCATCGGCCTGCTGCGGCTGGGCACGCTGGCCAACTTCATCTCGCCGGCGGCGCTGCAGGGCTTCACCGCGGGCGCCGCCTTGCTCATCGCGGTGCATGCCTCGCACGACCTGCTGGGCATCGCCCTGCCCGCCGGCCAGAGTGCCGGCACCGTGGTGGTGGAGGTGGTGCGCCGCATCGAAGGGCTCAACCCCGGCGCGGTGCTGGTGGGCGCGCTGGCGCTGGCCACCGCGCTGGGGCTGCGGCGCTGGCGGCGCAGCTCGCCTTTCATGCTGATGGGCCTGGCCGCGGGCACCCTGGCGGGCTGGTGGCTGGCGCAGGGCAGCCTGTGGCCGCCGGTGCGCACCGTGGGTGAAGTGGGCTCGGCCTGGCCGCCGCTCACGGTGCCGCAGGTGTCGTGGAGCCAGGTGCCCGAGCTGGCCGGCCTGGCCTTTGCGCTCACCATCGTGGCGCTGGGCCAGTCGTTCTCCATCGCCAAGGCGGTGGGTGTGCGCAGCGGCCAGCGCATCGACGCCAACCGCGAGTTCATCGGCCAGGGGCTGTCCAACATCGTGGGCAGCTTCTCGTCCAGCTATGTGTCCTGCGGCTCGCTCAACCGCTCGATGCCCAACCTGGAAGCCGGCGCCCGCACGCCGATGGCGGCGGTGTTTTCGGCCGGGCTGCTGGTGTTGCTGGTGGCCTTCAGCGCGCCGCTGCTGGCGCTGATTCCGATGGCGGCGATTGCCGGCCTGCTGCTGCTGGTGGCCTGGGGCCTGTTCGACCTGCCGCGCTGGCAGCGGCTGTGGCAGGTGAGCCGCAGCGAGTTTGCGATTGCCGCCGCCACGCTGCTGGCCACGGTGACGCTGCGGCTGGAAGTGGCCATCCTGCTGGGCACCATGCTGTCGCTGGTGAGCTTCTTGTACCGCACCTCGCGGCCGGCCATGCGCACCATGGGCTTCGACCAGCCGAGCGCGCACGACCGGCCCTTCGTGGTGATCGACGGCCACCCGCCCGGCACGCTGCCCGAGTGCCCGCAGCTCAAGCTGCTGCGCATGGAAGGCTCGGTGTACTTCGGCGCCACCGCGCACGTGGCCGACCGCCTGCACGAGCTGCGCCGCGGCCCCGATGCGCCGCGCCACCTGCTGGTGATGAGCAAGAGCATGAACTTCATCGACCTGGCCGGTGCCGAGCTGTGGCAGGACGAGCTGACCGCCCGCCGCGCGATGGGCGGCGACCTGTATTTCCACCGGCCGCGGCCACCGGTCGTCGAAGCCTGGCAGACCACCGGCTTCCTGCAGCGGCTGGGCGAAGACCACTTGTACAAAGACAAGCGCAGCGCGCTGGCCGACATCGTGCCGCGGCTGGACCCGGACATCTGCGCGCGCTGCAACGTGCGCATCTTCTTCGACTGCCCGCCCAGGCCGGGAACATCGGCCGGCGACGGAATCTAGTTTTTATTGACGGAGCTGTTGAGATGAGCCTCACCGTGCACCCCGGCTACTTCGATGCCCCCGTGGCGCAGACCGACCCGCTGATCGCCGAAGCCATCGCACACGAGCTGCAGCGCCAGCAGGAGGTGATCGAACTCATCGCCTCCGAGAACATCGTTAGCCGCGCGGTGCTGGAGGTGCAGGGCTCCATCCTCACCAACAAGACGGTGGAGGGCTACCCCGGCAAGCGCTACCACGCCGGTGCCGCGCATGTGGATGCGGTGGAGCGTGCCGCCATCGAGCGAGCCTGCCAGCTCTTCGGCTGCCGCTTTGCCAATGTGCAGCCGCACTCGGGCAGCCAGGCCAACCATGCCGTGCTGCATGCGGTGGCGCAGCCGGGCGAGACGATCCTGGCGATGGACCTCAACGCCGGCGGCCACCTGAGCCACGGCGCAGCGGCCAACTTCAGCGGCCGCTGGTTCCAGGTGGTGAACTACGGCGTGCAGCCCGACACCGGCCTGATCGACTACGACCAGGTGATCGACCTGGCCCGCCGCCACCGGCCCAAGCTGGTGATCGCCGGTGGCTCGGCCTATGCCCGCGCGCTGGACTTCGAGGCCTTCCGCCGCGCGGCCGATGCCGCTGGCGCGCGGCTCTTGGTGGACATGGCCCACTTCGCCGGCCTGGTGGCGGGCGGCGCGCATGCCGATCCGTTTCCGCATGCGGACATCGTGACCACCACCACCTACAAGTCGCTGCGCGGGCCGCGTGGCGCCATCGTGCTGTGGAACGACGAGGCGCTGACCAAGCCCATCAACAACGCGGTGTTCCCGGGACTGCAGGGCACGCCCTTCCTGCACATCGTGGCCGGCAAGGCGGTGGCGCTGGGCGAGGCGCTGCGGCCGGAGTTCAAGGCCCACGCCGCCGCCGTGCTGGCCAACGCCCGCGCACTGGCGGCGCGGCTGCAGCAGCATGGCTACCACCTGCTGGGCGGCGGCACCGACACGCCGCTGATGCTGGTCGACCTGCGCCCGCAGGGCCTGACCGGCGCCCCGGCCGCCCACAGCCTGGAACGCGCGGGCCTGATCTCCAATGCCAACCCCATTCCCTCCGACACCGCCGACCTCAAGGTGATGTCGGGCCTGCGCTTCGGCGTCAGCGGCAGCACCACCCGCGGCTTCGGCACCGCCGAATTCGAGCAGGTGGGCGACTGGGTGGCGCAGGTGCTGGCCGGCCTGGCCGCGAACCCGCAGGACAACACCGCGGCCGAGGCGGCGGTCGCGGAGCAGGTGAGGGCGATGACGCGGCGGTTTCCGATTTATGGGGGGTGAGGCGCGGGGCGTTGTGCTTGCCAGTGCGAGGTCGATCGACGGGTGATCGGATGGCGCTCGGGCCCGATATCGTGTGCACCTTGAAGCTGCAGATCGGCAGACCCATGAACCTCTCTCTTCACGAAGAAGTCACCCGCATCGTCCGTGCGTCGCCTTGGTTCATGTCCGCACTCGAGGCAGTGCAGTCATTGCAGTTGGCGTCCTGGTGCATCGGGGCGGGCGCCGTGCGAAATCTGGTGTGGGACCATTTGCACGGTCACGAAAGGCCGTCGGCGCTGGCCGATGTCGATGTGGCGTACTTCGATGCACACCCGGGCCGGCCGGACCAGGATGCCGGCATCGAGGCCAAGCTCCGGGCGCTTGAACCTGGTCTGCCCTGGGAGGTCACCAACCAGGCCTTTGTCCACGTCTGGTTTGAGCGCTGCTTCGGTCATCCAGTGCCACCGCTGACCTCATTGGAAGAGGCGGTTGCATCGTGGCCGGAGTACGCCACATCCGTCGGGGTGTTTCTCACCCGGGCTGGAACCCTTGAGGTCATCGCGCCACACGGACTGGCAGACCTCTTCGGCCTGCAAGTGCGGCGCAATCCGGTTCGAGTGAGCGTCGAAACCTATCGGCAACGGGTGATCCAAAAGCAGTACACGAAGCGGTGGCCGCGAGTGACGGTGATGCCGTGCTGAGGGAGATGTCCCAACACATGGAACGACGAGGAAAGCGTCCATAGGCTGGCTTCGGCAGGGTGCGCGGAGCGGCTCACGGTTGCGGTCGGTGTCAGAAGCGTCGTTGAAGCCCTTCAGGCGTGGCAGGTTCCCGAGCCAGTTACTCGATACTCCATGTGCGCATGAACTCGTAGGGGTCAGCGTAGTCTGGCAACGGACAAACCGGCAGCCAAGCCTGGGGGATGAGCACCGTATCGATGTCCAATTCGAGTCCATGGCGTTGAGCGGCCTTGGCATACAGACAAGCAAAAGGCGAGACGAACCGGCTGGCAACAGGGAGTTCAAACACGTCGTTGCGTACCTTGGCGACCTTGGGGCTCGTGAGCTCTGCCAAGGCTGCCTCCATGCCCGCCTTGTCTTTTTGCGCCAAGGCCAAATAGAAGCGCATATCGGGCGCGTACTTCTGCATCTTCGTCGGGGGCTCCTGCAGGAAGGCCTCGGCCTTGCGCCCGAGTTCATCCCACTGGCCATTGAGCGCCAGGGTCAACTGGTAGTAGTGGTACTCGTTCTGATTGGGATTGAGCATGCGCTGCTTGAACAGCTTGGAGTGGGGGGCTGCCGCATCATCCATTGAATCACAGGTTCGTGGTCACTGAGCAACGCGTAAAAATATTCCGCCTCGTGCATCACACCTTCTTCGCCCGTGGTCTTGGCGATCATGTAAATGAACTTGGCCACCACATAGCTGTTGAGCTTGAAGGTGGCAAGATCTTGATTGCCGAACCAGGCGTAGTCGGCGATATTTGTGTGCAGCCTTTTTAGGTCCCTCAGGCATCCACTGAAGCTTCCTTCGCCTTTTTCAATCATTACCACCGCATCCGGAACGGTACCAATTCTTGGCCATTCAACAATGCGCTCCCTGCGCTCTTGAATGAACGCAATTTGTTCAGGGGTGTAGTGCGCCAACACGATCCTCGTTCCTTTACCTGCCAGGCAAGGTGACAGGGAGCACCACCAGTTGCCCCGGCGTTCCTGGCATGGGTCTTGTCTTCCAATGCCCGCGCTCGCCGTTGCCGCCATCTTCATGCCACGCATGCCCAGTAAGGCTCAAGCCGAGGCCGCCGCAATTGCTGCTCAGGTTATTGCTTTCCTATTGAGGGTATGGTCTTAGAGAAACAGTCGCCTGATTTTGTTGAGCAGCCCCGGCGGTGGCGGCGGCTCCCAGCCCGGTCGCAAAAATTCGTACTCCACGTCGTACGTTTCCAGCGGCTCAATCGGCATTAGCGCCATGGGTACCAAGGGGTTCTGAATCTGCACCTCGATGCCGCGGATCCAGCACAGCTTGGCGTGGATGACGGCAAAGCCTGCCAAGAATTGACCCTCGAGTTCGTTGACCGATTTGATCTTGGCTTGGTCTTCAATCAATGCTTCCAAGCCGTCTTTGTCTTGCTTGAGCAGCAACGAGAAGAAGTCTTGTCCGGCTCGAGACAGTGCTTTGTCGTGCTTTCCCCCCTTTTTGGCGACCTGGACGATGGTTTCGCGTAGGGCCTCGTCATCGCGGCGCAGTACTAGTTGAAATTGATGCCAGCGGAAGTGTGGACCTTTCACATATTCCCTGTCTTTGAGCGCGGCATGGGTCAGCCAGTCGTGGATTTCTGGACTGTCGCTGAGCAGTCCATATAGGAAGGGGGTGTATGTGGAGAAGGGGTCGTAAACGGGCTCAGCTTCTCTGAGGCTGGCCATATGGAGTTTGCAGGCAACATAAAAGTTTTGTTTCAGGCTTTTTGGGTCCTTGTCTATAAAATGCGCCTTTAAACCGCGAATCTCTGGAAGGGCGGCAATGTGGGATAAGACTGCCCCTCGTTTTATTTTGGAATATTTGCTTGTATACGCCGTCACGCGTTCGATTGTGTTTTTCTCCAAAACTTCAGTCGCGCGACAAAGGGCCTCCATTGCAGTCTCTTGCATTTTGCTCATGGTTTCACCTTGACGATGACCATGCCGTTTCGGTTGACGCCCGAGATAACCACGGTCAGGTTCCCATCGTCGATTGCCTTTAGAATGGCAGTGCCTGTTTGAGCTTTGACAGGGTCAGCGGATTGTTCAAGCAATCGCGCCCGACTCGTCACCCAATCAAGCGAGCCTTGAGTCGGAGGATTTTTTTTGGCATAACCGGGGTTCAGGCTGATCGCCCCATCTGCATTAAGCGGCTTGACCTCATTGACGATCACCTTGTCCCCTTTGAGATAAACACGATCAAGGCAATTGTCTGAGCCGCATTTGCCGTCCATCGCCTTGAATTCATTGCGCTGAAAGTAGCTGTCGGACACTACCTCGCGAACGGTTCCGGCTTGGGCGCTGTTCATAGAGTCAATCTGTTTTAGCATATTGAGTTCACTCGACGTTAAGCCTGCAGGGTTGCCCACTCGGGTGAGTTGTTGAGCCGAGATGTTTCCTCCCTTGGACATGAGTATCTCGCCTGCAGCTAGCACCTTGCTGCTCTCCCAGGCCCTTGCAACCCCCTGCACCGCTTGTTCGCCGCCTCTGATGGGCAACCTCAACCCAAACAGGATTTCTTCAATCGTGGTGTCAAGCACGGCTTGCCCACTCAGCACATTCAGTCTCTCTAGGCGCGCTTGATCTCGTTGTTCCTTGCCCGCAATAACGGACACTTGATTGTTGGGCGATCCACCCGGGAAGATGTTTCCATAAGGGTTGTCGCGCTGGGCCTGTGTGGCACTGAAGTAGGTCTGGGGCTTTCCGTCGGTGCCCAGCACCGGGCGTCCACGTGCGTCCAGAATCGGGGCTCCCGCGTTGGCACTGAGCAGGAGATGCGCCTCGCCCAAATCGTTGAAAAAGCGTTCGCCCATCCCTAGCGAGGCTTCACTGCCAGGCTTGCCCGATGCGGCAATGATCTGGTTGTAATACGCTTGGTTCTTGATCGCATCTTGCGTCTCGATTCGATCCTTGGCGGCGCGCTCCAGCATATCGGTCCAATACAAACTGACCTGCTTTTCGCAGTCACCGTTGCCGCGGCAAGTGGTGCGCGCCTTGTCGGCCGCCAGTTGTTGGATCCGTTGCTTTTCCGTCGGATGCAACTGCCGATTGTTGATATCGGCATTGAAGGCCGTGACCGCGCCGGCTGTGTTGCCGCCACTGGCTGCGGCGCCGATCGTGGCCGCTGTGGCTCCGCCGGCCAGACCGGAGATGAGGTTGGCGGCGCTGTCGCCCAGGCCAGCCTCTTTGAGCGCGGTCTTCAGGCCCGCTTGCAGCTCTTCGAGCTTGGGCGCTGCCGCGCTGGCTGCGCCTGCGCCCACAGCACCCTGCACCCCGCCCGTGAGCCCGCCCACCAGCACATGCAGTGCCACCCGGTTCTGGCCGCCTTCTTCCCAGGCTGCCATGCCTTGCTTGTCGCCCGCCTCTTTGGCCTGGTCGTACTGCTGCTTGGCGTAGTCCCCCGCCGCTTTGCTCGCCTGCTGGCCAAACTCGCTGGTGATGGCCACCTGCGCGTTGACCTCCTGGCGTGCCTTGTCTTTGTCGAAGATGGGCTTGAGGCCCGACCCCGCGTCTGCGGTGCGTGCGGCGGTGTTGCCTTCCATCCCGCTGATGCCCGCCGTGCTGGTGCTGCTGGCGCTGCCTGTGTCGGAGCCGAGGCCCACGCCCGAAAGCCCCGCGCTGAGCGACGCACCGGGTTTCGGCGTGCCGACCGCCAGCCCCACGCTCACGCTCTTGGCCTCATAGCGGGCTGAGTTCTGCAAGTCAGTCGTGGTCGTGCCCTGCTTGGCTTCGTAGCGGTTGTTGTCCTGGTCGATAGCCGCCTGCGTGCTGGTGATCTGAGCGCCGGTCAGTTGGGTCTTACCCGCCACCTGCACATCAAAGCCTCCATCGCCCGCCCGGATCGCGCTCTGCTCGCCCACGCTCAGGAAGTCGCTGTTGATCCTGGTTTGAGCCGCGCTCAGGCTGCCACCGGGCGAGGGGCCGATAGTCACGCTGCCGCCGACCTGTTTGCTCTTCTCACGGTACTGGTGCTGGTCCTGCAGGCTTTCGATGCCGAGGTTGCCGCCGGCTTCGACCCTGACACGTTCACCCTGGACGACGGCGCCCCGGAGGGTGGTGTCGCCACCGCTCTCCAGCGTGACCCGACTGCCGCTGATCTGGCTGTTGCTGTAGCTGGTGGCGTCGCCTGCGCCTTGGCCTTTGCCAGCGCTGGCGCTCAGGGTCACGCCTGCGCTGACGCCGTTCGACTTGCTGCTGCGGCTGCTTTGCTGGGTGCTGTTCTGGGCGACGACCAGGTTGAGCTGGTCCTCGGCCCGCAACAGCGTATGGCCCGCAGCGCTGGTCTCGCTGCCACGAATGAAGAGGTGGCGGCTCAGGCCGACCGCCGTGATCTGGCTGCTGGCCGTCTCGCGGGCGCTCATCACCGGGCTGATCACGGATACCGTGCGCCCGTAACCGTTCAATTTTTTGCGAACAGCCGACTCAGCCAGCTTCTATTGGGTTCATCGCGCGCAGGATGAGTGCTGGGGCCGTCTGGTCTCAGCAAGTCGCCGGGGTAGTGCTCATGTCCCAGACAAAGGTGGTCATCCAAGCCGAAGGCCTTGACCGCAGCCGCTGCTTCGATGCACCAGCGCCCAAAGTAGCTGCCTTTCTCGATCGGGTGCCTTTCTGGGTCACCCCAGATGTACCAAAAGGGCTGGATTGTCGGAGCTTTGCGGTTCGGGGGCGGCGGGCGCTTGAGTTCGGCATACCAGTAGTCAACGAAGTCCTTCAGCAGCGCGGCTTGCTGCTCCTTACTTGCCTGCACCGCTTGGAGCAAGCGCCCGTAGGGCTTTGCGTGGAGAAGGGTATGGCCGATACGACGCCCGGGGCTGCGGCTGGCGATCACTCGATCCAGCAACACGTCTTCACCTTCTCCTGCTAAGAGCACTAGCAAACGCCGCCATTGCGCCTCGGGGACCTCCAGGCACAAAGCCAAACCCACCAGCCAGAAACACCAGTTGTAGTGATTTAGGTTGCTCAATGAGAAGTCCCAATCCCGACAACTCTGCAAGCCGTGCTCCCGGCAAACCTCGTCGCTCAGGCGGTTCGACAGCTCCCAGGCATCGAGCAGCCCGGAGAAGTGCTGCGAGAGCTCTCGAATGGGCGCACCCGATGAATAGAGAGTTACGATATATCGAAGGCGATGCAGCGTATTGTTGAGTACGTACTGAGGCCGATAGACAGGATTTTCACTTGGACTTTTAAACGTCTCCTCTTCGTCCCTGATGGTAGCAAGTCTAAACTGGCCCCATTGCACCCAATATGCTTGATCACCCATTGCTGCTCGGATCATGGCTTGGCTCCAGACAGGTTAAAATTCGGAATTATTATATTTGAAGTATCTATTGGCTTGCGCTTGCCCAGCGCGTCTAGCACTTCGACAACAGTAGAGCCATCAGGTCGAACAGTAACGACCCAGCTTTCAAATCGGCCAGCGTCGATTGCTTTGTAGATCGCGGGAGCGGCCTGTTCTCCGACCGCACTTTCAATCCGCCCAGACCCACTAATCCAGCTGGTACTGCCTTGCTTGCCGTCGGCGGTGTTTTTCAAGACTTGGGAGCCGACCTTGTTGTCTTGCCCAACGAACTTGTACTCGATGCTGACGTATTCAACATCTGCGCGGCTGACCTTGTACAAGTCATCCAGCCCCTGCTCACCCACGCCTGGAACGCGAGCGATCTTCTGCCCGTCCGGCACGATTTTCTTGACTGTATTCTGGCCAAACAGATCACCCATCAAGCCCTTCTGCTCATTGCTCAGCTTGCTCATGTCGATCAGGGCATTACCTGATCTGTCGAGCGCACCACCGGACTTGACCAGAGCCTGCTCCGCACTCGCCGTTAGCGCGGCGATCACTCGGGTTTGCACCGCCGCACTAGTCAGGACTTTGTAGGCCGCGGAACCCGCCGGAACCGCTGCAGCCACGCCATTGAAGAACCGCTCTACAGAGTTCAGGTCGTTCTGCGTGACCACCCCACGCCCGCTAATCGCCTGATACAGCGCGATCGGGGTGCCATACACGGGGTGCAGCGAGGCCACTAACTCGCTCAGTTGCAAAGCTTGGTCGGTGCTGAGCCGGCTCGCTTGGCTGATAGCGACCAGATTGCCTGCCGCCTCCAGCGCACTCATCTGGCGGTCAATGCGCCTGAAGTCCTGCTCGTTACACCGCGCCTCACACTCGTTCATGAGCCGGGCGTTCTCCTGACTGACGCTTCGGCGTACCTGAGCAAACGGACTGTGACTGACATAGTTGTAACCCGTTTGCGGCAATGCCGCACTTACACCGGCGCTCCCGCCTGCCGCTGCACCCACCGCAACGCCAACGAGCTGCGTTGCCACTTGCCGCACCTCTTCGGGCAAGTTGAGTTTGGCAATCTCCTCCCCCACCACCGGGATCACTGTGGCGCTTGCCGCGGCCCCCAAAGCTCCACCGGCACCGCCAGTCAGCGCGCCCAGTGCCGTGTACAGGCCGTTGCGATAAACGCCGCCTTCATCCCATTTTTTTGCTTCCTCTTCGTTCCCCTGGCGCCGCAGATCAATCGCCCTTTGGTCGGCCGTTTCGGCGGCCACCGGGATGATCTGCCTACCGAACTCGCTGGTGATGGCCACTTGCGCGTTGACCTCCTGGCGCGCCTTGTCTTTGTCGAAGATGGGCTTGAGGCCCAACTCCGTGTCCCGGGTGCGAGCGGCAGTATTGCCCGCCATCCCGCTGAGGCCAGCCGTGCTCGTCGAGCTGGCGCTGCCGTCATCCGTGCCGATGCCTGCGCCGCTGAGCTGCAGACCCTTTCCGGGCTGAGTGCCTGCGCCCAGGCTCACGCTCGCACTCTGCGCGCTGTAGCTGGCGCTGTTCTGCAGGTCAGTCGTGGTCGTGCCCTGCTTGGCTTGGTAGCGGTTGTGGTCCTGGTCGATAGCCTTCTGCGTGCTGGTGATCTGAGCGCCGGTCAGTTGGGTCTTACCCGCCACCTGCACATCAAAGCCTCCATCGCCCGCCCGGATCGCGCTCTGCTCGCCTACGCTCAGGAAGTCGCTGTTGATCTTGGTCTGGGCCGCACTCAGGCTGCCAGCGGGCGAGGGGCCGAAGGTCACGCTGCCGCCGACCTGTTGACTCTTCTCGCGGTACTGGTTGTGGTCCTGCAGGCTTTCGATGCCGAGGTTGCCACCGGCTGTGACCCTGACACGTTCGCCCTGGACGACGGCGCCCCGGAGGGTGGTGTCGCCACCGCTCTCCAACGTGACACGATTGCCGCTGATCTGGCTGTTGCTGTAGCTGGTGGCGTCGCCTGCGCCTTGGCCTTTGCCAGCGCTGGCGCTCAGGGTCACGCCTGCGCTGACGCCGTTCGACCCCAGGTTGATACCCACCCCGATGCTGCCGCTGCTGTTCCTGCTGCGGCTGCTTTCCTGGGTGCTGTTTTGGGCGGCGACCAGGTTGAGCTGGTCCTCGGCCCGCAGCAGCGTATGGCCGGCAGCGCTGATCTCACTGCCACGAACGGAGAGGTCGCTGTTCTGGCCCGCGCCGATCGCCTGGATGGTGATATCGCCACCTGCCCGCACGCTGCTGCCATGGGCGTTGTCCGCCTGGCTGTTCTGTTGGCTCTGGCTGCGCGTGCTGCCCAGGCTGATGCTGACCCCTATGCCGCCGGCCTTGTCAGCGGCGTTGCCGCCCTCCAGCGCTCGGCCGGCCTGCACAGCATCCACGGCTTGTTGGCCGTTGAGGGCGATGTTGGCTGCAGCCAAGGACTTGATGCGTGCATCGCTGGCTTGGCTGCCTGCCTTGAGCTGGCTGCGGGCTGTTTGAAGCGCGCTGATGACCGGGCTGGTCACCGATACTGACAGGCCACTGCGCTTGAATTGCGTCTCTGCGTTCTGGCTCGCAAGTTCACGGGCCTCGACGATGTCGACCGCCTTAGCCTGGATGCTCACATCACCACCGGGGGCTTGAACCTGTGAGCCGACCTGGCGATAGCCCCCGCCTGCGGTGATGCTGACGTCCCCCTGCACCGCGCCCACTATGGAACCGTGATACTGGTCCTGGCTGGTCTTGACTGCTTGTGCCAAGGACTGTTTGCCGATGGTGATGCCCAGGCCACCGCCGCCGAACAGGCCCGACTTGGTGGTCTTGCTGAACTGTTCGGTGACCAGGCGGTCGGCCACTCCGTCGATCGTGATGTTGCCGCCGGCCTGCAGATTCGTTCCCCGATCGGACACGGCCTGTGCTGCCGACATACCGAGGTCCCGTCCAGCCTGGATGTTCAGTGTTTGCCCTGAGACTACGGTGCCGAGCGCGGTCGTCTCCTCGCTCTTGCTGTAGCTGGTGGTGGTCTTTTTCTTGAGGAAGCCACGCTTGGTCCTCTGGCTCATCTGCTCGATGACGTCGGTCGCTTCGCCCGCCAGCAATGCTAGATCGCGACCTGCCGTGAGGCTGACACCGGCCATCGAACTCTCAAGCGTCGCCGCTTTGGCGTTCAAGTCCTGGCCCGCGGTCAGCGCAACGGTACCCGCGGCCTTGATCTGGCTGCCCACGTCTTCGGTGCTGCTCTCCTTCTTGAAGTTGTTGGCATTCCTGATTGAACCGCCATGAGAGCAATTGGTCGAGCGCCACACCTCCGTACCTGGCTGGCGACCTTAAACGTTTGTCCCGCGCGGTTCCCGCTCAACCGCTAGCTACCCTCACAACCCCACCACCCCCGGCTGCAACACCGTCGGGCTGTCCGGTGCATCGGTGCGGCGGGCGGCGGCCAGGGCGCGGTCGCGCAGGGCCTGGGCGGCGGCGGTGTCGCCGGCCGCAGCCAGCACCGCGGCGCGCACGCGCCACAAGTAGGCCTGCATGCGCACGTCACGAAAGCCGGTCAGCCGGTCCCAGGTGGCCAGGGCCTGCTGGCTCAGGGCCTGGGCTTTGGGCAGCGCACCACGGGCCAGCGCGGCGCGGGCCAGGCCGGCCTGGGCCAGGGCCACGTGGCTCCAGGTCTTGACGGCGGCTTCGTCGACCACGCGCTGCAGGTGCTGCTGCGCTTCCTGGGGCCGGCCCATGTCCAGCAGCAGCCGGCCCAGGCGCTCGCGGCAGGCCGCGGTGGGCTGCCGGCCGGGTGGGTCGGCGGCCTCGAAGGCGGCCATGGCGCTGCGCAGCGTGGCCAGCGCTTCTTCATGGCGGCCCAGGCGGGCCAGCGCGTCGCCGATGTGGCGCTGCACCCGGCGCTGGTCGAAGTCGTACTGCGCGGTGCGGCTGTAGGCGGCCTGGGCCTGCAGCAGCAAGGGCAGCCCTTGCGCGGCGCGGCCCTCGGCGGCCAGGCGTTCACCGGCGTCCTCGCGCACCACGTTGGCATCGGGCAGGTCGGTGCGGTCGCCGATCTGCGCCAGCAGGCGCTCGAACAGCGGCTGCGCCTCGGCCCGCTGCCCGGCCAGGTGCAGCGTGCGTGCATGCTTGGCGCGGGGCAGCCAGGCCACCGGGAAGCCGGCGCCGCTGGTGCGCTCGGCGATGTCGGCGGCCTGGCCATAGGCCGCGGCGGCGGCGGCCAGATCGCCGCTTTGCTGCAGGGCCAGGCCCAGGTTGCCGTACAGGGTCTGCAGCTCGGCCTCGTTGCGCTGCGGCAGGGCTTGGGCCATGGCGATGGCCTGGCGGTTGGTGGCGATGGCCTCGGCCTGCCGGCCCTGGGTGCTGTGCTCGGTGGCCAGCTCGGCCAGGGCGGTGACGTGGCCACGGCCGCCGGCTTCCACCTCGGCGGACAGCGCGGCGCCGCGCTGCAGGGCCTGCAGCCGGGCGTCGGCCTGGTCGGGCTGGTCGCGCAGGCAGATGCCGCGCGTGGTCCACCAATGGGCGCGCAGCGGATCACGCTCGCGGCCGGCGCGGCGCAGGCCCTCGTCGGCCACCGCCAGTAGCCGGCGGCATTCGTCCTGATCACCGCGGCCGTAGGCGCGCATGGCGGCTTCCAGCTGGCCTTCCAGCACGTTGGGGTGCAGCGGGCCGTGGTGCTGCAGCACCACGGCCAGCTGGCGCTGCTGCAGGGCTTCGTAGGCGGCGTCTTCGCCCAGCTCGCGGTAGATGTCGGCGGCGGTGCGCAGCAGCTCGATGCGCAGGTCGGGGTCATGGGCGAACTGGGCGTCGATGCGCGCGGCGCTGCGGTCGAGCAGGGTCTTGGCGGTGGTCTGGCCGTCCGGCTTGCCGCCGGCCACACGCGGATCGGCGGCGCTGAACACACCCAGCAGAAAGTCCTTCACCGCCTCGGCACGGCGGGCCTGGGCGCGGGCCTCGTGGGCCTGCCATGCCACGCCGGCCACGCCCACCACCAGCACCAGCGCCAGCGCGCTGCCCAGCGCCACTGGCAGCCGGTGGCGGCGCACATAGCGCGCCAGCCGCTGGCCCGTGCTGAGCCGGCGCGCCCGCAGCGGCAGGTGCCGGCGGTGGCGGCGCAGGTCGTCGGCCAGCGCCGCCACCGAGGGGTAGCGCGCCTCGGGCGCCGGCTGCAGCGCCTGCGCGACGATGGCGTCCAGGTCGCCGGCCAGCGCTCGGCGCAGCGCCGGTGTGGCAGCCACGCGCGAGGGCTGCGGCGGTTCGTCGCGCGTGGTCTCGCGGTGCCGGCCCGGGGTGTCGGCGCCAAAGGCCGGCTGGTCGGTCAGCAGCTCGAACAGCATCAGCCCCAGCGCGTAGACGTCGGTGGCCACGCTCACCGGGCCACCGGCCAGCTGCTCGGGCGCGGCGTAGCGCGGCGTGGCCAGCACACCCAGGGCGCGGGTCAGGGCGGTGCTGTCGGCGTTGGCGGTGGGGTCGCCGCCGTCACCGGCCTGCAGCAGTTTGGCGATGCCGAAGTCCAGCAGCTTGACCTGCCCATCGGCCGTCACCAGCACGTTGGCGGGCTTGAGGTCTCGGTGGGCCACCAGCCGGCCGTGGGCATGGGCCACGGCGTCGGCCACCTGGTCGAACAGCGCCAGCCGGGCGTCCAGCGGCAGCGCGCGTTGCTGGCACCAGGTGGTGATGGGCAGGCCTTCCACCGCCTCCAGCGCCAGCCAGGGCTGGCCGGCGGCGGCCTCGCCATCGGGGCCGGCAGCGTCGGTGACACCGGCGTCGTAGAAGCGCGCGATGTGCGGGTGCGCCAGCCCGGCCAGGATGTCGCGCTCGCGGGCGAAGCGGGCCCGCACGCCCGCGGCGTTGAGGTTTTCCAGCAGGTGCAGATGGGGCAGCTTCAGTGCCACCTGGCGGGCATAGGCGCCATCGGCCCGCTCGGCCAGCCACACCACGCCCATGCCGCCGTGGCCCAGCTCGCGCAGCAGCTGCCAGGGGCCGATGCGCTGGCCCGTCCGGTGCACCGGTGCCTCGTCGGCCGCGGGCGCCCAGCGCGGCGTGCTCAGGTAGTGGTCGGCCAGTGCGTCGGCCTGCTGTGCCAGCACGGCGGCCAGCCAGGGGCGCAGCACGGCTTCTTCAGCGGGCAGCGCTTGCAGCGCGTCGGCACGCTGTTCGGCGGGCAGCGCCAGCAGGGCATCCAGCCGGCGCGAAAAGGCGGGCCAATGTTCGGGCGGGCAGGGCAGGGCGGTCATCGCTGCAGCGGCCAACGGGACAGGGAGGCCGAAGCGGACATCAGGGCTGGCTCAACATCGACCGCAGCAGCAGCCGCGCCTTGTCCCAGTCGCGGCGCACGGTGCGGTCGGTCAGGCTCAGCACCTGGGCGATCTCGGCATCGGCCATGCCGGCGAAGTAGCGCATCTCCACCACCTGGGCCAGGCGCGGCTCCACCGTGGCCAGGGTGGTCAGCGCCTCGTCCACGCGCAGCGCCTCCGCGTCGTCGGGGCCGGCCAGGCCGTCGGCCAGCACGGTGTCCAGCGTCACATGGGCGGCACCACCGCCGCGCCGGTCGGTGGCCTGCTGGCGCACCAGGTCGACGATGACGGAGCGCATCACCCGCGCGGCATAGGCATAGAAGTGGCCGCGGCTGTCGAAGTGCAGCGTGTCCATCCGGCCGGCCAGGCGCAGAAAGCTTTCGTGCACCAAGGCCGTGGTGTTGAGCCCGGGCGTGCCCGTCCCGGCGGCCTGAAGGCGGGCGCGGGCGATTTTCTTCAGCTCGGGGTAGGCGGCCTGCCAGCTGGCAGGTGGCTGGTCGTCGGCCTCGTCGGTGCGGTCGGCGCTGTCGTTGGGGGCGGGCGGCGGCATGGTTTTCATGTTCGCATGGGTCATGGTGGCCCACCCCCACGTTCATGGGAGGCAGGCTTGTCCAGATGCGGTCGATGGCCTCGTTGGCTGGGCTGATGGATCCGCCGTCGAGAGGACGGTCACCCTGCACTTGCCGAGGAGCCCCCATGCCCATTCGTCCGACCCTGTCCCGCCACGCCGCCGCCCTGGCACTGGTGGCGGCGCTGCTGCCACTGTCGGCCCACGCCACCTACCAGCTCACCGCGACGTCCAACGCACGCACCGTGAGCTTTCTGCCCGCGCCGGGCGGCACCGACACCGACGCCCAGAACCTGAACTTCTTCAACCAGCCCGGCGCCACCACGCTGCAGCGGCTGGACAGCTTTGCCACGGCGGACCATGGCAACGCCACCGCGCGGTTCCAGGGCCGCATCGGCCTGCTGAAGGCCTATGCCGAATCCAACTACGCCCGCTGCTGCATCGAAGGCACCACGGTGTTGCTGGGCGGCGCCAATGCCACGGTGCAGGGCAGCTTCTACGACGAGGTGCTGGTGGGCGGCGACGGTCTGGCCGTGGGCACGCCCGTGAGCTACCAGCTGGTGCTGCGGCTCAGCGGCACGGTCAGCAACCCCAGCTTCGAGAGCGGCGCCAACCTGTATGCGGTGGCGATGGCCGAAGCCCGCCTGCGGGACAGCAGCAGCGGCCAGGAGGTGAGCCTGAAGTGGGACGCGGCGGAACAGGCCACCGGGCTCTACACGCTGACGCTGGCCACCGCGGTGGGCCACACGCTGTCCATCCAGGGCATGCTGTTCGCCGACACCCATGTCGAGGCCGGCGCGGTGATCGGCCGCCATGCCGAGGTGGATTTCTACCATTCGGCCGGCTACAACCTGGCGCCTTCCGTGGCCGGGCTCAACACCATCGGCGCCAGCGGCACCGACTTCCTGGCGCCGGTGCCCGAACCCGCGACCACCCTGCTGTGGTGCAGCGGTCTGGCTGCGCTGGCCGTGCTGGGCGGCCGGCGCAGCCCCCTCACGCTGGCTGCCCCCGCCCAGGAGCGCTGACCATGCACCGCTCCCATGCTCCGCGGCTTGCCGCAGCAAGCGCGCTGATCGGTGCCCTGGCGCTCGGCCCCACCCAGCCCTGGGCGCAGAACTCGTCGCTGATGGTCACCACCACGGTGACCTCGGTGATGACCTCGCCCGCGCCCCGCGAGGACCACAGCCGGCCCACCTACCTCACCCTGTTCGACTCCCCCGAGGCTGCCAAGCTGCAGGTGATGGATGACCGCATCAGCACCTCCAACGGCGGCACGGCCGAGGTGAAGTTCCTGGGCCGCATCGGCCTGCTGAAGGCGTATGCCGCGGCCAGCCACCCCTACTGCTGCACCATTGGCGGCGAACTGGTCACCAGCGGCTTCAGCAACGCCACGGTGGACGCCGGCTTCACCGACACCGTGGCCGTCACCGGGGGCGGCCTGACGGACGGCACGCCGGTGCAGTACACCGTGGGCCTGCGCATCAACGGCAGCATCAGCAGCCCCAGCTTCGAGATGGGGGGTCACGTCGGCGTTCACGGGGTGGCCGAGGTGCGGCTGGAAGACAAGATCACCCGCGAAACGGTGAGCCTGCGCTGGAACGCTGCCAGCCAGGCCCCCGGCCTGTACCTGCTGACGCTGAACACCCAGGTCGGCCACGATCTGGGCATCACCGGGTACCTGAACGTGGGCGCCAGCGTGGACAGCTCGGCCACCACCACGCGCAGCGGTGTGGCCGACTTCTACCACTCGGCCGCCTACAGCCTGACGCCGTCGGTGGCCGGGCTCAACACCATCGGCGCCAGCGGCACCAACTTTCTGGCGCCGGTGCCCGAGCCCGCCAGCGGGGCCTTGATGCTGCTGGGGCTGGGGGGGCTGATCGGCATCTTTCGGTTGGGCTACGGTGATGCCGCCGACCGGGACCACACCAAGACTGGTTGGAGCCTGGCGCCGGACTTCGCC
Organism: Aquincola tertiaricarbonis; assembly: GCF_023573145.1. Taxonomy (GTDB): domain Bacteria; phylum Pseudomonadota; class Gammaproteobacteria; order Burkholderiales; family Burkholderiaceae_C; genus Aquincola; species Aquincola tertiaricarbonis_B. The sequence goes on along the minus strand of NZ_CP097635.1, from coordinate 474,805 downwards.
ACGCTCAAGGACTTCAAGTCGGTGCTGCTGGGCGATCTGTCGGGCCACGATCAAGTCCTGCCCGAGCTCAGCTAAGGCGGCAACGTCGCTCACGCTCGGCAAGCGCCCGGCCACCCAGGACGACCTCAACGTGGCCGCCGCCGGCCAGCCGCGCACCGTCAGCGTCACGCTCAGCGCAGCGTGTCCATGAAGGCGCGCAGGTCGGCGGCCGACCGGGCCGGGATCTCGCGCTGCGGCAGATGGCCGACCTGGGGGTAGGTGATCAGCCGTGCACCGGCGATGGCGCTGGCGAACTTGCGGCTGTTTTCCACCGGGATCAGCGGGTCGTACTCGCCGTGCATCACGAGTGTGGGCAGCCGGATGGCGGCCAGCTTCTCGGCCGTGGCCTGTGAATGGCTGCCCGGCGGCGCCGACATCAGGATGGTCCGATGGCCCGGGTACAGCTGGTAGTCGGCCCAGCGCTGCACCACCGCCTCGGTGATCAGGCCCTTGTCGTGCACCTGGGCCTTCAGGCCCTGGGCGATCAAGGGCTTGTTGTCGATGCGTGCCAGCACCCAGCGCCCGATCGGATGCTGCAGCACCCGGAAAGCCAGCGAGGGGCTCTGCCCCTGCGTGTGGGCCGGCCAGCCCGCCGCGGCCACCAGCACCAGCGCACGCAGCTGCCGGGGCGCCAGCAGCGCCACCTTCCAGGCCACGCCGCCGCCCATCGAGTTGCCCGCCAGCACGAAGGGCGGCAGCCCCAGTCGGGTGGCGACATCCACCACCAGGGCGGCCAGCGCGTCGGCGTCCAGCAGGTAGTCCGCGGGTGCTGCGCTCAGCCCGTGGCCGGGCAGGTCCAGGCTGATGACGCGGTAGCGGTCCTGCAGCGCCTGGCCCCAGGCTTCCCAGGTGGCGTACGAGTCGCCATAGCCATGCAGCAGCACCAGCACCGGCCGCGAGCGGTCGCCCTGGTCGCGGTAATGCAGGCGCAGGCCGCCCGGCAGCTCGATGAAGTGATCGTCGGCGCCCGCATAGCGGCGTTCCAGCTCGGCCGCAGGGCGGTCCGGCGTGCGCAGGTAAAGCCAGGCCGCGGCCAGGCCGACGCTGAGCAGCACGGCGATCAGGAGGAGGGCGTAGGCCAGGGTTTTGAGCATGCGTGTACGGTGCCGATGTGCCATGGAAACGGCGGCCAGCTTAGGGCGGGCGAGCGCCCGCCCGAAAGAAGAAAGCCGACCATCGACATTCGGAGTCTGGCCCGGCGTGGGCCGCCTTCGCTAACCCAGCTCCCGCCGGATCGCGCCCACCAGGGCCAGCACCTCGGCGTGGATGGCCTGTCCGCGTTGCAGCAGCGTGGCTTCGTCTTCCTGCGCCGCCACCGCGGCCTCGTAGGCCTGCAGCCGGGGCACCAGGTCGCTGGCGCCGATGCTGGCGCTGGCGCCGCGCAGCGAGTGGCTGGCCTGGCGCCGGGCGCTGGCCTGCGCCGCGGGGTCGGCCGGGTCGGGGGCCACCAGCAGCTGGGGCAGGCCTGCCTCGTAGGTGTTGGCGAACTGGCGCAGCACACGCGCCAGGCCGGGCAGGTTGTCGCCCATGTGGCGCATCGCGGCGGCGATGTCCAGGCCCTCGATGGCGGCCAGCCGCACGTCCAGCGGCCGTTCGGCGGGGCTGGCGCTGCCCGGTGTCTGGTCCGGCGGCCGGGCCAGCGCGGGCACGGCCGAGCGCCGGGGCAGCCAGCGCAGCAGCGTGGCGTACAGCTTCACCGGGTCCACCGGCTTGGCCAGGTGGTCGTTCATGCCGGCTTCCAGGCAGGCCACACGGTCTTCGCCGAAGGCATTGGCCGTCATCGCGATGATGGGCAGGCCGCGGCCCAGCTGGGCGCGGATGGCGCGGGTGGCTTCCAGGCCATCCATCACCGGCATCTGCATGTCCATCAGGATGGCGTCGTAGTCGCGCTGGCGCACCAGGGCCAGGGCCCGCGCGCCGTTCTCCGCGGTTTCCACCGCCAGGCCGGCGGCGCGCAGCAGCTCGTGCGCCACCTCCTGGTTGACGGCGTTGTCCTCCACCAGCAGCACGCGCTGGCCGGCATGGTGGCGGCGCAGCAGCGCTTCCTGCTCGCTGGGGCTGCCGCCGTCCATCGCCAGCATCTCGCCGCGCGGGCGCAGCACACGCGCCAGCGCATCCAGCAGCGCCGAAGCGGTGATGGGCTTGACCAGCACCGCGTCGTAGTGGGCGGCGCGCGCCTGCTGCCACATCGGCGCCTCGTCGAAGGCGGTGACCAGGATGCTGGGTGGCATGCCGTCGTCCAGCATCTCGCGCAGGCGGTTGAGCGTGGCGATGCCGTCCAGCGGCGCCATGTGCCAGTCGATCAGGAACACGTCGTAGGGCTTGCCGGCCTTCATGCGGGCCTGCACCTGGCGCAGTGCGGCTTCACCGTCGGCCAGGCCTTCCACCTCCAGCCCGAAGTCGCGCAGCCGGTCTTCGATGGCCTGGCGCGCCTCGGGCAGGTCGTCCACCACCAGTGCGCGCAGGTGGCGCAGCGGCGGCGGCGCGGCCTGGTCGCCGGCTTCGGCCGCGCGGCCCAGCCAGGCGGTGAACCAGAAGCGGCTGCCCTGGCCCGGGCGGCTGTCCACGCCCACCTCACCGCCCATCAGCTCGGCCAGGTGGCGGGTGATGGCCAGGCCCAGGCCGGTGCCGGCATGGCGGCGGGTGGCCGAGGCATCGGCCTGCTCGAAGGCATGGAAGAGGCGCCCCTGGTCGGCCGGGGAGATGCCCTCGCCGGTGTCGGCCACTTCAAAGCGCACCTGCAGCCGCCGCCGCTCCTCGGACAGCAGCTCGGCCTTCAGCCGCACCCAGCCGCTGTCGGTGAACTTCACCGCATTGCCCAGCAGGTTGACCAGCGCCTGCGACAGGCGCGTGGGGTCGCCACGCAGCCGGGCGGGCAGGTGGTCGGTGTCCAGCACCAGCTCCAGGCCCTTCTCGCGGGCGCGGTCGCCCACCAGGTCGAAGGCGCCGCTCACCAGCGCGTCCACCGAGAACTCCACGTCCTCCAGCACCATCTTGCCGGCCTCGATCTTCGACAGGTCGAGGATGTCGTTGATCAGCTGCAGCAGGTGCTTGGCCGCGCCGTCGATCTTGAGCAGCCGGTCGCGCTGCAGCGTGTCGCGGGTGTCGCGCGACATCAGGTGCGTCAGGCCGATGATGGCGTTCATCGGCGTGCGGATCTCGTGGCTCATGTTGGCCAGGAAGGCGCTCTTGGCGCTGGTGGCCGATTCGGCCTGCGCGGCGCGGGCCTCCAGCTGGGTGTTCAGCCAGGCCAGCTGGGTTTGCGCCTGCTTCAGCGCGGTGATGTCGGTGATGGCGACGAAGAAGCCCTGCTGCTCGCCGTCCACCCAGTGCGGGATGTAGCTCAGCAGCGCATCCACCGTCACGCCGTCGGCGCGCACGATCTGGCGCTGGTAGTCCTGCCGCTCGCCCTGCAACGCGCGCTGGATGTAGGGTTCGGCCTGGGCATAGGCCTCGCGGCTCACCAGGTCCTGCGCGCGCATGCCCACCACCTCGTCCGGCCCGCGGCCGAACCAGGCGCGGTAGGCCTGGTTGGCGAAGCCGCAGGTCATGTCCATGCGCCAGTAGCCGATGACGCCGGGGATGCTGTCGGCCACCAGCCGCGTGAAGCGCTTGGCCTCCACCAGCTCGGTGATGTTGGTGGCGATGAAGAACCAGCCTTCCACCTGGCCGTTGCGGCGTTCGGGCAGCCGGTGCACCCAGAAGTGCCCGACACGGCCGGCAGGGTCGGTCATGTCGAGTTCCATCTCCACCGGCTCGCCGTCCAATACCCGGCGGATGGAGCCCAGCTGGCGCTGCAGCGTCTCTTCGCCCAGCACCTCGGGCACGGTGCCGCCGATGCACTGCGCCCGGTCGAGGCCGAACCAGTCCAGGTAGGCGCGGTTGGCAAAGCGCAGCCGCAGGTCGCGGCCCCAGTAGGCCAGCAGCGTGGGCTGCGCATCCAGGATGTCCTGCGTGAAGCGCTCGGCCTCGCGCTGGGCGGCCAGCGCCGACTGCAGCTCGCGCGTGCGCGCATCCACCAGCTCTTCCAGCCGGTCGCTGTGCATCGCCAGCTGCTGGCTGGCCAGCTGCTGCTCGGTGACGTCGGCCAGCGTGATCACCACGCCGGTGATCTGCTGGCCTTCCAGCAGCGGCTCGGCATTGGCGCGGTACAGCCGCAGGCCGTCGCCGGAATAGTCGGCCCCCACGATGAGGTCGCGCTGCGGCTGGCCGGTGCTCAGCACACGCCGGCTGGGGGCCTCGGCCTGCGTCATCGGCCGCCCGTCGGGGTGCTGCAGCGGCCAGTGCGCACTCAAGACCTGGCCGACGGGATCGAAGGGCTGGCCCGGCGGTGTGCGGCCGCCCAGGAGCCGCAGCGCCGCCGCATTGCAGTCCACCAGACGGCCCTCGGCATCGACGGTGATCACCGCTTCGGCCAGCGCCGACAACGTGCTGCGCCAACGCTCTGCACTGGCCTCCAGGGCCTCGCCTGCGCGCGTGCGCGCGCGCTCGGCCCGCAGCATCGCGCTCCACAGGCCCAGCAGCAGCAGACCCGACAGCACCAGCGTGGCATCGAACACCCGCGACAGGCGCTGCGTCTCGGCGCGGTCGTGGGCCTGCAACGCTTCGTCGATGGCTTGCACCTGCTCGTGGATGTCGTGCAGCGTCAGCTGCGCGCGCACCACGGCCTCGCCGGGCCCGGCGTCGATGGCGGGCAGTTCACGCAGTCGGTCGAGCGCACTGCGCAGCCCGTCCAGCCGGGGTGCGCCGGCCTGGTCGCGCGACAGCTGGTCCAAGGTGTCGGCGGCACGCTGCAGCAGTGCCTCGCCCTGCGTGCGATTCCAGGGCGAGGCGGGGTGGCCCGACAGCGTGACGTGGTGGAAGGCCTCGTGCACGTCGTTGGCCGCCTGCTTGAGCGCCAGCGAGGTGACGGCCGACTGCGCCGCCCGCCGGGCTTGCAGCGAGTAGGCGGTGGCCACCGCGCTGCACACCAGCAGCGTGGACAACGCCGTCGCGATGATCCAACCGCGGCCGTGGCGCATCAGCATTCGACGATGTTGACGGCCAGACCGCCGCGGGCGGTTTCCTTGTATTTGGTCTGCATGTCGGCACCGGTCTCGCGCATGGTCTTGATCACCTTGTCCAGCGATACATGGTGGGTGCCGTCGCCCCGCAGCGCCATGCGCGCTGCGTTGATGGCCTTGACGGAGGCGATGGCGTTGCGTTCGATGCACGGGATCTGCACCAGGCCGCCCACCGGGTCGCAGGTCAGGCCCAGGTGGTGCTCCATGCCGATCTCGGCGGCGTTCTCGGCCTGCTCGGGCGTGCCGCCCATCACCGCGCACAAGGCGCCGGCGGCCATGGAGCAGGCCACGCCCACCTCGCCCTGGCAGCCGACTTCGGCGCCGCTGATGGAGGCGTTTTCCTTGTACAGGATGCCGATGGCCGCGGCGGTGAGCAGGAAGTCGACGACGCCGGCATCGCTGGCGCCATGCACGAAGCGGGCGTAGTAGTGCAGCACCGCCGGCACGATGCCGGCCGCGCCGTTGGTGGGCGCGGTGACCACGCGACCACCGGCGGCGTTCTCCTCGTTCACGGCCAGCGCATACAGGTTCACCCAGTCCAGCACCTGCAGCGGGTCGCGCAGCGCGGCCTCGGGGTGGCTGGTCAGCGCCGCATGCAGTGCCGCTGCGCGGCGCCGCACCTTGAAGCCGCCGGGCAGCACGCCTTCGGCGCGGCAGCCGCGCTGCACGCAGGCCTGCATCACCTGCCAGATCTTCAGCAGGCCAGCGTCGATCTCGGCGTCGGTGCGCCAGTGGCGCTCATTGCGGCGCATCACCTGCGCGATGCTCAGCCCCTCGCGCGCGCACACCTGCAGCAGCTCGGCGCCGCTGGCAAAAGGCAGCGGCAGCACCGTGGTGTCGGGGGCGATGACCTTCTGCCGGCTGCCGTCGGCGGCCACTTCGTCGCTGACGATGAAGCCGCCACCCACCGAGTAATACACCTTGTCGGCCAACTCGGCGCCGCTGGCGTCGAAGGCGGAAAAGCGCATGCCGTTGGCATGGAAGGGCAGGCTCTGCCGGCGGTGGAAGACCAGGTCCTTCGCGGCCTGGAAGCCGATGTCGTGCGCGCCGTGCAACGCGATGCGCCCGCTGCTGGCGATGGCGGCGAGCAGCGCGGGCACCGCGTCCACGTCCACGGTGTCGGGTTCATGGCCGGCCAGGCCCAGCAGCACTGCCTTGTCGCTGCCGTGGCCCTTGCCGGTGGCGCCCAGCGAGCCGTAGAGCTGCGCCTGCACCCGCGCGGTGCGCGGCAGCAGGCCTTCATGCACCAACCGCAGCGTGAACAGGCGGGCGGCCCGCATCGGGCCGACGGTGTGCGAACTGCTCGGCCCGATGCCGATCTTGAAAAGGTCGAACGCGGAGACGGCCATGCGGCAAAGCCTTGTAACAGGGGTGCGCGCAGGATAAGCGCGCGCCGCCGTTTTGGCTCACTCGCTGGCGTACTCCGACATCGGCACGCAACTGCAGAACAGGTTGCGGTCGCCGTAGACGTTGTCCACCCGACCCACCGGCGACCAGTACTTGGCCTTGCGCAGCGCCGGCACCGGGTAGGCGGCCTGCTCGCGGCTGTAGGCATGCGGCCAGTCGGCGGCCAGCAGCGCCTCGGCAGTGTGCGGCGCGTGCTTCAGCGGCTGGTCGTCGCGCGGCCACTCGCCTCGCTCGATCTTCGCGATCTCTTCGCGGATGGCGATCATCGCGTCGCAGAAGCGGTCCAGCTCCTTCAGCGGCTCGCTCTCGGTGGGCTCCACCATCAACGTGCCAGCCACCGGAAAGCTGAGCGTGGGCGCATGGAAGCCGTAGTCGATCAGCCGCTTGGCCACGTCCTCGGCACTGACGCCGCTGCTGTCCTTCAAGGGCCGCAGGTCCAGGATGCACTCGTGCGCCACGCCGCCGCCCTTGATGCCGGGCAGCTCGCCGCTGAAGTGGATGTCGTAGTGGTCGGCCAGCCGCGCCGCCACGTAGTTGGCGCTGAGGATGGCCGTCTCGGTGGCCGCCGTCAGCCCCTCGCTGCCCATCATGCGGATGTACATCCAGGTGATGGGCAGCACCGCGGCATTGCCCAGCGGCGCCGCCGACACCGGGCCCACGCCTGCGCCAGGCAGGAAGGGCACCAGATCGGCCGCCACGCACACCGGGCCCACGCCCGGGCCGCCGCCGCCGTGCGGGATGCAGAAGGTCTTGTGCAGGTTGAGGTGGCTGACGTCGCCGCCGAACTCACCCGGCGCGGCCACGCCCACCAGCGCATTCATGTTGGCGCCGTCCACGTACACCCGGCCGCCGTGCTGGTGCACCAGTGCGCACAGCTCCTTGACCCGCGGCTCGAACACGCCGTAGGTGGAGGGGTAGGTGATCATCACCGCCGCCAGCTGGGCGCTGTGCTTCTCGCACTTGGCCTGCAGGTCGGCCAGGTCGACGTTGCCCAGCGCGTCGCACTTCACGCCCACCACCTGCATGCCCACCATCTGCGCGCTGGCGGGGTTGGTGCCGTGGGCGGATTCGGGGATCAGGCAGACGGAGCGCTGCGCATCGCCACGCGACAGGTGCCAGCCGCGGATGGCCAGCAGGCCGGCGTACTCACCCTGCGAGCCGGCATTGGGCTGCAGGCTCACGCCCGCATAGCCGGTGGCCTGCACCAGCCAGTCGCACAGCTGCTGGTTCAGCAGCGCATAGCCCTGCTGCTGCTCGGCCGGTGCATAGGGATGCACCTGCGCGAACTCGGGCCAGGTGATGGGAATCATCTCGCTGGTGGCGTTCAGCTTCATCGTGCACGAGCCCAACGGGATCATCGTGCGGTCCAGCGCCAGGTCCTTGTCCGACAGGCTGCGGATGTAGCGCAGCATCTCGGTTTCGCTGTGGTGGGTGTTGAACACCGGGTGCGACAGGAAGTCGCTGGCGCGCCGCAGCTGCGGCGGAATCAGCGCGGCGATGCCGCCTTCGTGCCGTGCGAAGTCGGGCTGCGCATCGGCGCGGCCGGTGAACACGCGCAGCAGCGCGGCCAGGTCGGCGCGGGTGGTGGTCTCGTCCAGCGTGATGCCCAGCGAGCTGGCGCTGGCGCGGCGCAGGTTCATGCCGGCGGCCTCGGCCGCGGCCAGCAGCGTGCCGGTGCGTTCGCCGGTCAGCACTTCCAGGGTGTCGAAGGCCTCGGCCGTGGCCAGCGTGAAGCCGGCCTGCTGCAACTCGGCGGCCAGCAGCGCGGTGTAGCTGGCCACGCGGCGGGCGATGCGCTTCAGGCCCTCGGGCCCGTGGTACACGGCGTACATGCTGGCCACCACGGCCGGCAGCACCTGCGCGGTGCAGATGTTGGAGGTGGCCTTCTCGCGGCGGATGTGCTGCTCACGCGTCTGCAGCGCCAGGCGGTAGGCGGGCGCGCCGTGCGCATCCACGCTCACGCCTACCAGGCGGCCGGGCAGCGAGCGCTTGAACTCGTCGCGCGTGGCCATGTAGGCGGCATGCGGGCCGCCCGCGCCCATCGGCATGCCGAAGCGCTGGGTGTTGCCCACCACGATGTCGGCGCCCTGTTCACCCGGCGGCAGCAGCAGCGCCAGCGACAGCAGGTCGGCCGCGACGATGGCCAGGCCGCCCTGGGCATGCACCGCATCGATCAGCGGGCGCAGGTCGCGCACGCGGCCGCTCACGCCCGGGTACTGCAGCAGCGCGGCAAAGGCGGGCGCGCTGCCGGCCTCTTCGGCCGGGCCCACCTGCACGGTGATGCCCAGCGGCTCGGCGCGGGTGCGCACCACCGCCAGCGTCTGCGGCAGTACGTCGTCGGCCACGAAGAAGGTGCTGCTTTTGCTCTTGCCCACCCGCAGCGCCAGCGTCATGGCTTCGGCCGCGGCGGTGGCCTCGTCCAGCATCGACGCATTGGCGATGGCCATGCCGGTGAGGTCGGTGACCATGGTCTGGAAGTTGAGCAGCGCTTCCATGCGGCCCTGCGAGATCTCGGCCTGGTAGGGCGTGTAGGCGGTGTACCAGGCCGGGTTCTCGAGGATGTTGCGCAGGATGACCGGCGGCGTGAGCGTGCCGTGGTAACCCTGGCCGATGAAGCTCTTGAGCAGCTGGTTGCGCGCGGCCACCGACTTCAGCTCGGCCAGCGCCTGGGCTTCGGTCAGCGGGGCGGGCAGCTTCATCGCCGCGCCCCGCGCGATGGCGCGCGGCACGATCGCGTCGATCAGTGCGCGGCGCGATGCCGCCCCGATCACCGACAGCATGCGCGCCTCGTCGGCGGCATCGGGCCCGATGTGGCGGGCGGTGAATTCGGCCTCGTTCTCGAGGTCGCCAAGCGGCTGGAGGGCGGACATCAGCATGGAAGGGCTCTATCAGGCGAGGGTCAGAGGGTCTTGAGCAGGTCCTGGTAGGCCGGCTCGTCCATCAGCGCATCGAACTGGCTGGCGTCGGCCACCTTGACCTTGAAGAACCAGCCGGCGCCGGTGGGGTCGGAGTTGGCCAGCGACGGGTCGGCGCGCAGCGCCTCGTTCACTTCCACCACCTCACCGGTGACGGGCATGAACAGGTCGGCGGCGGCCTTGACCGACTCCACCACGCCGGCCACGTCGCCCTGGCTGAAGGTCTTGCCCACTTCGGGCAGGTCGACGAACACCACGTCGCCCAGCGCGTCCTGCGCATGCGGCGTGATGCCGACCACGGCGGCGCCGGCATCGGCGGTGTTGATCCACTCGTGGTCGTTGGTGAACTTGATGGTCATGGAGTCGCTCCTGGGTTCGGGCGGTGAGGGAAGAAGAGAAAAGCGGGCAGCGCCGTGTTCAGCGCTGGTAGCGGTGCGGGGCGAAGGGCATCGCGCACACCCGCATCGGCAGGCGCTTGCCGCGCACGTCGGCATACACCTCGTTGCCCGGGTGGGCGTGGTTGATGGCCACGTAGGCCATCGCGATCGGCTGGTTGACGGTGGGCGCCAGCGTGCCGCTGGTCACATGGCCCAGCTTGTGGCCGTGGGCATCGTGCAGCACCGCGCCTTCGCGCACGGGCACACGTTCCAGCCCCACCAGGCCCACGCGCTTGCTGGGCGCGGCGCCGGCCAGGTGCTTCTCGATGGTGGCGGCGCCAGGGTAGTGGCCGGCGCGGGCGCCGCCCGGGCGGCGCACCTTCTGGATGGACCAGGCGAGGCCGGCTTCCACCGGCGAGGTGGTGGTGTCGATGTCGTGGCCGTACAGGCACAGGCCCGCTTCCAGCCGCAGCGTGTCGCGCGCGCCCAGGCCGGCGGGCTTGACCTCGGGCTGGGCCAGCAGCTGGCGCGCGAGGTCCACCGCGGCCTCGGCCGGCACCGAGATCTCGAAGCCGTCTTCGCCGGTGTAGCCCGAGCGGGTGACGAAGCAGTCCACGCCCGCCAGCACGAAGTGGCCGCCGGTCATGAAGGTGAGGGCGGCGACGCCGGCGTTCAGCCGCTGCAGCGCGGTGACGGCCTGCGGCCCCTGCAGCGCCAGCAGCGCGCGGTCGGGCAGCGGCACGATCTGGCAGCGGTGGCCGATGTGCGTCTGCAGGTGGCGCAGGTCGTCGGCCTTGCAGGCGGCATTGACGACGACGAAGAGGTCGTCCTCGCGCCGGGTGATCATCAGGTCGTCCAGGATGCCGCCGGAGGCATTGGTGAACTGGGTGTAGCGCTGCTTGCCCACAGCCAGGTCGACGATGTCGGCCGGCACCAGGGTCTCGAGCGCGGCGGCGGCGGCCGGTGCATCGGGCAGGCGCAGCTGGCCCATGTGCGAGACGTCGAACAGCGCGGCCGATTCGCGGCACTGCCGGTGCTCGGCCATGATGCCGCCGGGGTAGTTGACCGGCATGGCATAGCCGGCAAAGGGCACCATCTTGGCGCCCAGTTCAAGGTGCAACGCGTGCAGGGGCGTCTGGAGCAGGTCGGCGGACATCCATGTCTCCCGGGTCAGGGTGTAAGCGAAGGGGCCATCGATCGCCCACCCTACCGCCAAAGGCGATGAAGGTGGGGGGATGCCCTCGCTGTCCGCTTTACCTGAGAGATTGGCGGCACCGGCGGTTGCGCGGCGCTGCTTGCCCCTTCGGTGGGCGGGCTCGGGGCCCGCCTCTCTCCAGTGAGGAACGCCCGGGTCGGGCGTCTTGCCAGTCCTTTTGCCTGAGCGTTCGGGGTGTGGACCCCTGCGCCTTCGGCGGCCGCCGCGGTGGTATGCCGCGGCAACTCTCTCCTGGCGGCGGGCAGTGTAGCCGAGGCGCTGGCGGCCCCGGCCGGTGCGCCGCCCCGAGGAGGATCAGCGGCGCTGGTCCATGCGCAGTTCCTGCGCCATGCTGCGGCGGTCGCGGCCCATCGCGGGCACCAGGAAAGGCTCGTACTTCTGGCCCTTGTCGGCCGGCGGCTCGAAACGTTCGGCACGGCGGCTGTGGTGGGCGGGCACGGGATGAGCGGATTTCTGGATCATCATGGCGGGTCAACTCGCGGCTTGCATTCGTGCCGCGTGACCCCCTAACGACCCACCCCCGCATTCGGATGACAAAGCTTGCTGCAGCTTTTCCCCTACCGGTAACAACGTTGCCGGTGCCCGTTCCGGCCGAGGCGCTGGCCCGCGTCGAGCGCCTGCTGGCCGCCGGCGGCCGTGTGATCCTGGGTCTGGTCGGCACCCCCGGCGCCGGAAAATCCACGCTGGCACAAGCACTTGCGCACGCCCTGGGCGCGCGTGCCGTGGTGGTGCCGATGGACGGCTTCCACCTGGCGCAGGCCGAGTTGGAGCGCCTGGGCCGCGCCGACCGCAAGGGCGCGCCCGACACGTTTGACGCTGGCGGTTACGCCACGCTGCTGGCCCGGCTGGCGCGCCCGCAGCCTGGCGAGACGGTGTACGCGCCTGAATTCCGCCGCGAGATCGAGGAGCCGGTGGCCGGCGCCATCGCGGTGCCGGCCGAGGTGCCGCTGGTGATCACCGAGGGCAACTACCTGCTGATGGACGACGGCCCCTGGGCCGCCGTGCGCCCGCTGCTCACCGAAGCCTGGTACGTGGACGGCGACGAGCCGACCCGGCTGCAGCGCCTGATCGCCCGCCACGAGCGCTTCGGCCGCTCGCCCGAAGCGGCGCGCGCCTGGGTGGCGCGCAGCGATGAGCCGAATGCTCGGCGCATCGAGGCGACGCGGGGGCGGGCGGACTGGGTGCTGAACTTCGGCTGAAGCCTGGCGACCTGACAGCGTCCGGCCTGCCCGCTCAGCCGGCCGAGGGCGGCTGCAGCGCGCCCCGATCGTCGGGGTAGAGGCTGCCCAGCAGATCGGCGCTGACCGTGCGCAGCCAGGCGTCCAGGCCGGCTTGCAACCCGTCGGCTGTGGCGCCTTCGGCGCGCTGCTCCCACACCGCGTGCAGCGCCGGCCGGTGGCGGGCTATGGCCGCGGCCACCGCGTCGTTCCAGAAGGGCGGGTGTTCGGTCGCCGTCCAGCCGCCGCGGCCGCGGCCGAAGTGGGCCACGTTCAGGTAGCCCAGCAGCGCGCCGTGCGCCATCTCGTCCAGCGCGGTGTCCGACCAGGCCACGCTAGGCGCTTCCACCCCGCGCATCAGGTTGAAGCCGCGCGCCAGCCCGGCCGCGCCCAGCGCGCCCAGCAGCCCGCCGGCCAGCATGCCGCCGCCCAGCGTCAGGCCGCCGCTCAGCACGTCGGCCTTGAGGCCGGCCAGCGCGCCGGTCAGGGCGCCGCCCCACAACGCGGCGCGGCCTTCGTCGACCGGGGCGCGCAGCGCAAACTGCTCGGCCACCCGCGCCAGCACGGTGTCGGTGGCGCGGCCGTCCAGGCCGTGCAGCGCGATCAGCCGGTCCGTGGACTGGCGGGTGTCGTCGGCCACGCGTGCGGCCAGCGCCGCCATCGCACGTGTCTGCGGGCCGTCGGCATCGGCCGGTTCAAGGCCGATGGCCCGGCCGACCGTGCGTCCGACCGAACTGCCCAGCTCCTTCAGCCGGCCGGTCCAGCCGCCGTCGGGCAGGGTTTCACGGTCGGCGGCGGCGCGGGCCAGGCGGCGCGCCAGCTCGGCCATCGCCTGGTGCAAAACCGCCTGGCTGCGCTGCAACCAGGCGGCCTGCAGCCGGGCCATTGCGGGCTGGCGGGCGGCGGGCAGGGCGTCGGCCACCGCCTGCAGCAGCCGGCCTTCCTGCACCCAGCAGCGGGCGAAGGCGTCCAGCGCCAGCACCGGCCGTTTCACCCGCTGCGCCCAGGCCTGGCGCTGCGCCGCTTCCACCTCGCGCGGCTGCGGCGGGCCCAGCTGGTTCAGCAGCACCACCACCGGCTTGCCCAGCAGTTCCAGCACGCGCAGCTCGGCGTCCAGGTAGCCGGCGTCGTCGGGCGATTCGGCGGCGTTGACCAGGTACAGCACCACGTCGGCCTGTTCCAGCACGTTGCGCATCGCGCGCTGGGCCGACCAGAACGGCTTGTGGCGGAAACGGTCCCACACCTCGGCCAGGAACCAGCCGATCGGGTTGCCCGCCTGCTCCAGCCGGCGCGCCAGGCGCACGCTGTCGCCGAAGCCGGGCGTGTCCCACAGGTCCAGCCGGTCGCCGGCCGGGCTTTGCACCATCGCATGGCGCTCGGCCACCTCGGTGACATGGGCCTCGTCGCGCACCTCGCCGATGTCGCGGCCCAGCAGCGTGCGGGCCAGGGTGGTCTTGCCCACGTTGGTGTGGCTGACCAAGCTGAGGCCAATGACTTGGGGGTCCGAAGTCATGACGCGCGAGTGGACTGCAGGTCGGCCTCGGCGGCGGCCAGATCGGGCTGCTGCAGGTCGATGAACACCGGCGTGCGGCCCAGGCCGGCCAGCATCTTCAGCCAGGCTTCGCGGCGCTGGCGGGTGCGGTCGGCGCCGAAGCGCTGGGCGAAGCCGGCGGTGTCCACCAGCAGCCGCGCCTCGGGCCAGGCCGCGGCGGCGGCGCCGTGGGTTTCACGTTCGGGCGTGGCGGCCAGGGTGAACAGCAGCAGCGCGGGCGCCGGGCCGGCCAGCTCGTCGGCTTCCTGCAGCGGCAGGGCCCACTGCGGCTGCGCCTGCTCGCCGAAGCTGTGGCGCAGCACGCGTTCCAGCCCTTCCACCGAGGCGGCAGGCGCCCGGTAGCCGAAGGGCTGCACCCGCAGCGGCAGCGGCTGGCCGCGGTGGCTGCGCAGCAGGCGCAGGCTGTAGGCGTCGTCCAGGGGCAGCGGAAAGTCCGCGGCCAGCCGGCGGGCGCGCAGGCCTGCCGCAGCGGCCAGCAGCAGCCGCGGCAGCAGCACCAGGCCGGCAGCGGTGAGCGCATGCAGGTGGATCCAGCGGGCGGCGTTTTCGCCCGGACCTTGAGAGAAGCGCAGCCGCGCCAGCTCGTCCACGCCCGGGAGCGCGATGCCGCTGAGCGCCGAGGCCGGGCCCAGCCAGGCCTGCAGCAAGGTGTGCACGGCGGCGGGCGAGAGGAAGGTGCTGTCCCAGCCGGCGCGGAACTCCAGCGCCAGGCCGCGCAGGTACATCGAGGCCAGCACGCCCACCACCAGCGCGGCGGCGGCCGCATGCAGCCAGGCCGCGGCGCGGGCCGACCACAGCGGCGCGGCCAGTGCGGCCCAGCGCCGGGTGAAGCTTGACAGGGCGGTGCGGGCCAAGGCGTTGGCAGGTGGGTCGGTTGCGGCCGGTGCCAGACCCGCCGCGGCGGCGGCTCGGCTCCAACCGGGTGCCGCCAGCAGGCGGTGCAGCCAGCCCGCGCCGGTCGGTGCGGCGCCGGTGTTGTCGGCAGTGGCAGTTGGAGCAGCCGCCCGGCCGCGTCCCAGCCCGCGCGCCAGGGCCATGGCGGCCAGCACCGCGTACACCAGCAGGTTCCAGCCGATCAGCCCCAGCAGCGGCGGGGCCAGCAGGTTCAGCCGTTGCGATTCGCCCAGGGCCGGCGTGGCCAGGCCCAGTGCCGCGGCGGCGGCCACCAGCAGCAGGCCGGGCCAGCGCGTGGCGCGGCTCGCCCGCAGCAGCCGCGCGGCGGCCGGCTCGCGCGGCAGCAGCATTTGCAGCCCCGCATTGGCGCGGGTGCTCAGGTAACGCGCCGGCGCCGCCGCCTCGCCCACGGTGCGGGCGGCTTCCGCGCTGGCCGCGGCGGCGTCGGCCTCGGTCCAGGGCGGCGTCAGCGGCGCCTCGAAGGCGCGCAGCAGCGTGATGCGGCGCGCTTCGTCTTCGGTCACGGTGCGGCCGGCGGCCTTACATGCCGGCGTAGTTGGGTCCGCCGCCGCCTTCCGGCGTCACCCACACGATGTTCTGCGTGGGGTCCTTGATGTCGCAGGTCTTGCAGTGCACGCAGTTCTGCGCATTGATCTGCAGGCGGTCGCTGTTGTCGGCGTTCTTCACGAACTCGTACACGCCGGCCGGGCAGTAGCGGCTTTCGGGGCCGGCGTACTGGGCCAGGTTGATGGCCACCGGCACGCTGGCGTCCTTGAGCGTCAGGTGCGCCGGCTGGTTCTCTTCGTGGTTGGTGTTGCTGATGAACACCGACGACAGGCGGTCGAAGGTCAGCTTGCCATCGGGCTTGGGATAGGCGATGGGCTGGCATTGGGCCGCCGGCAGCAGCCGGGTGTGGTCGGCTTCGGTGCGGTGGATGGTCCAGGGCGGGCTTTGCATGCCCAGCTTGGGCAGCAGCCACTGCTCGATGCCGGTCATGATCGAGCCGACGTAGACGCCCTTCTTGAACCACTGCTTGAAGTTGCGCGACTTCTCCAGCTCCTGCTTGAGCCAGCTCTGCTCGAAGGCGGCCGGGTAGGCGGCCAGCTCGTCGTGCTGGCGGCCGGCGGTCACGGCCTCGAAGGCGGCCTCGGCGCACAGCATGCCGGTCTTGATGGCGGCATGGCTGCCCTTGATGCGCGCGGCATTCAGGTAGCCGGCGTCGCAGCCCACCAGTGCGCCGCCCGGGAACACGGTCTTGGGCAGGCTCAGGATGCCGCCGGCCGTGATGGCGCGGGCGCCGTAGCCGATGCGCTTGCCGCCTTCGATGTGCGCGCGGATGCTGGGGTGCGTCTTCCAGCGCTGCATCTCTTCAAAGGGGCTGAGGTAGGGGTTCTTGTAGTCCAGCCCGGTGACGAAGCCCAGCGTGACCTTGTTGCCTTCCAGGTGGTAGAGGAATCCGCCGCCATAGGTGTCGGCTTCCATCGGCCAGCCGGCGGTGTGCACCACCAGGCCGGGCTTGGCCTTGTCGGCCGGAATCTCCCACAGCTCCTTGACGCCCAGCGCGTAGCTCTGCGGGTCCTTGCCTTCGTCCAGCTTGAAGCGGGCGATCAGCTGCTTGCCCAGGTGGCCACGCGAACCTTCGGCGAACACGGTGTACTTGCCGTGCAGCTCCATGCCCAGCTGGAAGGCTTCGGTGGGTTCACCGTCCTTGCCGATGCCCTGGTTGCCGGTGGCCACGCCCTTGACCGAGCCGTCGTCGTTGTAGAGCACTTCGGCGGCGGTGAAGCCGGGGAAGATCTCCACGCCCAGGCCCTCGGCCTGCTCGGCCAGCCACTTGGTGACGGCGCCCAGGCTGATGACGTAGTTGCCTTCGTTGTGGAAGCAGTCGGGCACCAGCCAGTCCGGCGTGCGGGTGGCGCCGGTTTCGTTCATGAACAGCACTTCGTCGCCGGTGACGGGCTGGTTCAGCGGCGCGCCCAGCTCTTTCCAGTTGGGCAGCAGCTCGTTCAGCGCGATCGGGTCCATCACCGCGCCCGACAGGATGTGGGCGCCGGGTTCGCTGCCCTTTTCGAGCACCACCACCGAGACTTCCTGGCCCTTCTCGGCCGCCAGCTGCTTGAGCCGGATGGCCGTGGCCATGCCGGCCGGGCCGCCGCCCGCGATCACCACGTCGTACTCCATGGCCTCGCGCGGGCCGTATTGCTCAAGAATCTCCTGCGGGGTCATCCGACGTTCCTTGTCTCGGGGTTCGTGACTTCTGTTCAGCCCAGGATTCTAAGTGGCGGTCTTCGCACGGGCCGTCCGCCCC
The DNA here is from genome assembly GCF_023573145.1 of Aquincola tertiaricarbonis. Classification (GTDB taxonomy): domain Bacteria; phylum Pseudomonadota; class Gammaproteobacteria; order Burkholderiales; family Burkholderiaceae_C; genus Aquincola; species Aquincola tertiaricarbonis_B. Next base: position 457,817 of record NZ_CP097635.1, on the reverse strand, counting down.
GCGACAGCCCTTCGGAGCCCGTTGGCTGCGTGCTATCGTCATCCGATCCGAATGAAGAAGCCTCGTCCGAGGAGCCCTCAGTCATGAGTTACAAGATCGATCTGTCGGGCCGTGTCGCCCTGGTCACCGGCGCGTCCAGCGGCCTGGGCTGCCACTTCGCCAAGGTGCTGGCCGAAGCCGGTGCCGCCGTGGTGCTGAGCGCCCGCCGCGTCGACCGGTTGAAGACGCTGCGCGCCGAGATCGAAGGCGCCGGTGGCGACGCCCACGTGGTGGGCATGGACGTGACCGACCCCACCAGCATCCGTGCCGGCGTGGCCCATGCCGAGACCGAGGTGGGCGCGATCGACATCCTCGTCAACAACTCCGGCGTCAGCACCACGCAGAAGCTGACCGACGTGACGCCCGAGGACTACGACTACGTGATGAACACCAACACGCGTGGCTCGTTCTTCGTGGCGCAGGAAGTGGCCAAGCGCATGATCGCCCGCGCCAGCGGCTCGGCGCCCGGTACCTACACCGGCGGGCGCATCGTCAACGTGGCTTCGATGGCCGGTTTGAAGGTGCTGGGCAAGATCGGTGTGTATGCGATGAGCAAGGCCGCCGTGGTGCACATGACCAAGGCGATGGCGCTGGAGTGGGGCCGCTACGGCATCAACGTGAACGCGCTGTGCCCGGGCTACATCGACACCGAGATCAACCACAAGCACTGGAGCAGCGAATCGGGTCAGAAGCTGATCTCGATGCTGCCGCGCAAGCGCGTGGGCCAGCCGCAGGACCTGGACACCGCGCTGATGATGTTGTGCGCCAACGAGAGCCACTTCATCAACGGCGCGGTGATCGCCGCCGACGACGGCTTCGGGGTGTGACGCTGCGATGAGCCAACGCGACCTGACGCTGGCCGAGGCCCGGGTGCTGGCCGTGCTGGTGGAAAAGCAGGCCACGGTGCCCGACACCTACCCGATGTCGCTCAATGCGCTGGTGGCCGGCTGCAACCAGAAGACCGCGCGCGACCCGGTGATGAGCCTGACCGAGCCCGAGGTGCTGCAGGCACTCGAAGGCCTGCGCGAGCAGCACCTGGTCAACGAGGTGAGCGGCACCCGCGTGACCCGTTACGAGCACAACATGCCGCGCGGCTTGGGTGTGCCCGGCGCCGCCGCCGCGCTGTTGACGGTGCTGGCCCTGCGCGGCCCGCAGACCGCCGCCGAGCTGCGCGCCAACAGCGAGCGGCTGCACCGTTTTGCCGATACCTCGTCGGTGGAAGCCTTTCTCGATGAGCTGGCCGGCAAGACGCCGCCGCGTGTCATCAAGCTGCCGCGTGCGCCCGGCGGGCGCGAGCCGCGCTGGGCCCACCTGCTGTGCGGCGAGGCCAACGTGCCCGCCGTGGCCGTGGGCACCGGGCCGCTGCCACCGCTGCCGGCCGCCGCCGCGCCGGCGGTGAGCGCCGAAGACTTCGCGGCGCTGCAGGCCGAGGTGGCCGCGCTGCGCACGCTGGTGCAGCGCATGGCCGCCGAACTGGGCATCGACCCGTCATGAGGTTCGACCTGCCCGAGAACAAGCGCCTGGTGCACACGCTGGTCATCCCGGTGCGCTGGGGCGACATGGACGCCGCCGGCCACGTGAACAACGCGATGTACTTCCGGTACTTCGAGACGGTGCGGCTGGACTGGCTGCACCAGGCCCGCGGCGGCGCCGACCTGTATGCCGACGGCACTGGCCCGGTGCTGGTCAATGCCTTCTGCAACTTCCTGCGGCAGCTGCGCTTTCCGGCCGACGTGGTGGCCCGCCACTACCTGGGCCGCGCCGGCCGCAGCAGCGTCGAGACCTTTCTGACGCTGGAGCGCACCGACGAGCCTGGCCAGCCCTACGCCACCGGCGGCGGCAAGCTGGTGTGGACCGACGTGAGCACCGAGCGGTCCATCCCGCTGCCCGACTGGCTGCGGGCGCTGGCGGTGGGCTGAACCGCCCACCGGCTTCGACCCGTCAGAAGGAGTGCCGCACGCCGCTGGCCAGCAGCGTGGAGGTGCCGCCACGGCTGGGCCGCAGGTCCACCGTGAACGAAGCCTGGCCCACGCCATCGTTGTTCAGGCTGCCGTAGGCCGCGAACAGCTGCGTGCGCTTGCTGAGCGCATAGGTGTAGGCCAGCGAGAAACCGGAGACGTCGTCCAGCACGGTGGAGAACGGCGCCGTCACGTTGCCGGGGCGGCGGCCGCGGTGCGCGTCGGCCACCTGGGTGTTGCCGTAGCTGGCGCCGATGGTGTGCACGCCGCTGGTGTAGGTGATGCCCACCAGCGCCGTCTTGTCGGTGCCCTTGGAGTTGGCGATGGCGGTGGTGCCGCCCGGTGCGGCCACCGACAGGCCTTCGTGCGAGAAGTACGACGCCATCAGCTTGAATCCGCCGCCCAGCGCGTACTGGGCACCCACCGCATAGTCAGTCTGCGGCAGCTGGTTGCCGGCCAGGGCCGGCACCCGGGCGTAGACGAAGTCGATGTCCAGCCCGTTGCCCGAGTAGCCCGCGCCCACCTGCGTGAGCTTGGCCTGGCCGGCGGCGAAGGGCCCGCCTTCGCCGGCCGACTGCAGCAGCTGGAAGCTGAAGCCGTTCCAGCGCGGTGACGAGTACATCAGCGCATTGCTGACGCGGCTGCCCACGCTGTCGCTGTTCATCAGCGGGCCGAACATGCTGCCCACCGACAACGCCATGTTGCCCAGCGGGTCGACCGCCAGCCAGCCGGTGGCGCTGTACTTGATGGCGAAGGAACGGCCGGGCAGGTGGATGCGGCCGGCCGTCAGGCGGCCATAGCCCGCGGCTTCCAGCCACAGGTTGGACTGGCGACCGAAGAACTTGCCGCCCTGGCCCATGGTGCCGGTGTCCAGCATGGGCTGGCCTTCGAGCGTGAAGCCGGCCGTCAGGCCGCCGCCCAGGTCTTCACGGCCGGCAAAACCCAGGCTGTTGGGGTTGAAGCCGCTGTTGAGGACGTGGCGCGCCGACGCGCCCGAACCGTCCTGCCGTGCCACGTAGGCGTCGAGCGAGCCGTAGATGGTGACGGTGCTGCTTTGTGCACCCGCCAACGGGCTGAAGGCGGCCAGCAGCGAGGCCAGGGCCAGGGGCGTGAGGGTCGAGATCGAGCGCGGCACGTTTGTCTCCTATGCAAACAATTGCATTGGCTAATGATTGGTGCGATTAATCTAATGGGCGGTGGTGTGATCTGACACTAGGTGTTAACGCTTTGTGTCCGTCGGTGTGTGCGACTGACGCACGCGGGCCCCGGTGCTGAGCCTGGGTAAGCACTAGCTATACTGAATTTCAGATGGCAAAAGTCGGTCGCATGCCCGCTGCAAGCAAGAAGGTGTCTGCCGCCCCGCGGGGGAGCCGGCGACCGCGAGCCGCCGCGCCGGAAGAAGACGGGCTGGCCCGCTTCGACCTGCAGACCGGCTCGCTGGGCTACGCGCTGCGCCTGGCGCAGGTGCGCATGTACACGCTGTTCTTCGACATGCTGGGCGACCTGGGCCTGACGCCGGCGCGGGTGACGGCGTTGTCGCTGATTGCCACCGACCCCGACATGAACCAGACCAAGCTGGCGCGCAGCCTGGACATCGCCGGGCCGAGTGCACTGAAGATGGTGGACGCGCTGGAAGCCGCCGGCCTGGTGTGCCGGCTGGACGTGGCCGGCGACCGGCGCCGCTACCTGCTGGCCTTGACGGCCACCGGCCGGACCACGATGGAGCAGTTGCGGCTGCGCATGGCCGAGTACGAGGAGCGCATCGCCGCCGACCTGTCAGCGGCCGAGCGCGCGCAATTGGTCGGCCTGCTGAACCGGGTGGCTCAGCGGGGCTGAGCAGGTTTCAGCCGGGGATGCTGTACGGCCCGCCCTTGTCCAGCGCCTGCTTGTACGCCGGCCGCGCATGCACACGCGCCAGCCAGGTGGTGAGGTTGGGGTAGCGGCTGTCCAGCCCGCCGCGCGAGGCTGCGGCTTCCAGCGGAAAGCTCATCTGCACGTCGGCGGCGGTGAACTGCTCACCCGCGAACCAGGGCCGGCCGGCCAGTTCGCCTTCCATGAAGGCCAGCAGCCGCTGCAGATTGGGGTCGACGAAGGAGGCCGACACCTTGTCGGCGATGCCGCGGGCGATGGGCTTGACGAAGAACGGCATCGGCGCCGAGCGCACCTTGTTGAAGATGAGCTTGAGCAGCAGCGGCGGCATCAGCGAGCCTTCGGCGAAGTGCAGCCAGTACACGTAGCGCCGCCACTCGGCGCTGCCGCGCGGGGGCACCAGCGCCGCGCCCTGTTCGTAGGCCTGGGTCAGGTACTCGATGATGGCGCCCGACTCGGCCATGGTGATCTCGCCATCGGTGATGACGGGCGACTTGCCCAGCGGATGCACCTGGCGCAGCTCGGGCGGGGCCAGCATGGTCTGCTTGTCGCGCGCATAACGGCGCAGCTCGTAGGGCAGGCCCATTTCTTCCAGCAGCCACAGCACGCGCTGCGAACGGGAGTTTTCGAGGTGGTGGACGGTGATCATCGTGTGAAGGGTATGGTCTGAAGCGCTCAGGCGCGCAGCATTTTGTGCACGAGTTCGGGCGTGGTCGCGGCCGAGTACTTGCGCATCAGGCGCGCACGGTACACGTCCACCGTGCGGGGGCTGATGCCCAGCTTCTTGCCGATCAGCTTGCTGGTCAGGCCATCGATCAGCAGGGCGGAGATCTCGCGTTCGCGCGCGGTGAGCTCACAGCCCACGCGGCGCTGGGCCGAGAGGTCTTCGAACGACCAGATGCCCGCCGCATGCGGGCGGCTGGGGTCCAGCGCGCGGCCCGACACATGGCACCAGAACAGCTCGCCGGCCGCGCTGCCGCCCAGGCGCTTCATCACCCGCTCGTCGGCATAGCGGCCGCCGGGGCCCAGGCTGGCGATGATGCGGGCGCCGGTGCGCTCGAACTCGTCGTGCGTGGGGTAAAGCCGCTCGAAGGAATGGCCGACCAGGTCGTCCCGCGTGGCGCCGAAGATCTCCAGCACCTGGCGGTTGCAGTCCACGATGAGCCGGTGGCGCGACATCACCAGGCCCACCGGTGCCTGGTCGAACGCGGTGCGGTAGTCCAGCGGCAGTTCGGCGATCGCGCTCATGGTCTACAGCAGTGCGTAGGTGGTGGCGGCCTGCGCCGCCAGCTGGCCGTCGGGCGTGTGGATGTCGATGCTGCCGAACACCAGGCTGCGGCCCATCTTCAGCACCCGCGCCACCACCTGCGCATGTCCGGCGTCGCCCGGCACCGCGCGCAGGAAGCTGGTCTGCAGCTGCACCGTGGTCATGGGCTGGAAGCCGCCCAGCTTCGTCATCACGGCCAGCACCATGGCGGTGTCGGCGGCGGCCATCAGCGTCTGGCCGCACAGCACGCCGCCGCCATGCACGTGGTGGGGCGTGACGGGCAGCTGCAGCGTCACGCTGCCAGGCTCGCAGGCGGTGACGCGCAGGTCGAGCTCACGCACCCAGGGCGCGAACAACTCGGCCAGTGCTGCCTGCAGGCCGCCGATGTCCATGGCCGTGACAGGCCGCGGCTTCTTGTCCATGCTCCTCCTTAGGCGATTCTGCGTATCTGTTACTTAATCCTATACGTAGTACGCTCGCGCGTCCCGTTCCAGGAGCTTGCAGATGAACAAGGTTTTCCCTAGTGCCGCAGCGGCACTCGATGGGGTGGTCAAGAGTGGCCAGTTGATGGCAGTCGGGGGCTTTGGCCTCTGCGGCATCCCCGAGGCGCTGATCGATGCGCTGCAGGCCAGCGGCGTGCAGGACCTGACCGTGATCTCGAACAACGCGGGCGTCGACGGCTTCGGCCTCGGCAAGCTGCTGGAGACGCGGCAGATCAAGAAGATGATCTCCAGCTACGTGGGCGAGAACAAGGAGTTCGAGCGCCAGTACCTGGCCGGCGAGCTGCAGCTCGAATTTACGCCGCAGGGCACGCTGGCCGAGAAGCTGCGCGCCGGTGGCGCCGGCATCCCCGCCTTCTTCACGCGCACCGGCGTGGGCACCCTGGTGGCCGAAGGCAAGGAAACCCGCGAGTTCGACGGCCATGTCTACGTGATGGAGCGCGCGCTCAACCCCGACGTGGCGCTGGTCAAGGCCTACAAGGCCGACAAGAGCGGTAACCTGGTGTTCCGCCGCACCGCGCGCAACTTCAACCCGGCCTGCGCGATGGCCGGCAAGTTCACCGTGGTGGAAGTGGAGCATCTGGTGGAAACCGGCGACATCGATCCCGACGACATCCACCTGCCCGGCATTTACGTGCACCGCATCGTGGTCAATGCCACGCCCGAGAAGCGCATCGAAAAGCGCACCATCACTGAGAAGAAGGGAGCCTGACCATGGCCTGGACGCATGACGAGATGGCCGCCAAGGCCGCGGCCGAACTGCAGGACGGCTTCTATGTGAACCTGGGCATCGGCCTGCCCACGCTGGTGGCCAACCACCAGCCGCCCGGCATCGAGGTGTGGCTGCAAAGCGAGAACGGCATGCTGGGCATCGGCCCGTTCCCGACCGAGGACCAGGTGGACGCCGACCTGATCAACGCCGGCAAGCAGACCGTGACCACCATCCCGGGCTCCAGCATCTTCGGCAGCCACGACAGCTTCGCGATGATCCGCGGCGGCAAGATCAACCTCTCGATCCTGGGCGCGATGCAGGTGAGCGAGAAGGGCGATCTGGCCAACTGGATGATCCCCGGCAAGATGGTCAAGGGCATGGGCGGCGCGATGGACCTGGTGGCCGGCGTGCCGCGCGTCATCGTGCTGATGGAGCACGTGGCCCGCAAGAAGGACGGCACCACCGACCTCAAGATCCTGCCCCAGTGCACCCTGCCGCTGACGGGTGTGGGCGTGGTCAACCGCATCATCACCGACCTGGCCGTGATGGACGTGACCCCGCAAGGCCTGAAGGTCGTGGAGATCGCCCCGGGCGTGACGCGCGAGGAACTGCAGCAGAAGACGGGTGTGCCCTTGCAGTGAGCCCATGACCCGGTGGGGCCGCAGGGCCTCTTACCGGGGCAAAGAAGTCAACAGCTCGTCCAGCGGAACGGTGTCTCCCCGCTGGATCTCGGCCATGGCTTCCAGCAGTTCGTCTTCTGGCTGCTGCAGCGCCAGCGCCAAGAAACGGGTGCCCGGAACCGGGTTGAAGCTGACAGCCTCCGCGGACCTGAACCCCAGCGAGGCATACAGCTGCTGCGCAGCCACGAATTCGGGTAGCACGTCGAGGCAGATGCGCGCGTAGCCCGCCGTCCTCGCTTCGGCGAGGATCGCTTCGACCAGCCGGCGGCCAAGCTGCTTGCCGCGCGCCGCCGGCCGCACATACACCCGCTTCATTTCGCAGGTCGTCGCATCGATCCGTCGCATGGCAGCGCAGCCCAGCACGGCAGCGCCTTCACGCGCCAACAGCAAGCAGCCTTCCGGTGATGCGTAAGCGCCGGGCAGTGTGGCGAACTCCTGCTGGTAGTCCTGGAAGTCCAGGCTGACCGACGGGCTTCGCACGTACTCCTGGAAGATGGCGACGACGTCGTCTCGTTCGTCGGGAAATCGCGCTGGTTGGATCGTGAGCATGGGGTCGGCGTTGATGGGCAACGCCACGCATTGGAACCCAAGGTTCCGGCCCTTACAACGACGCCCCCCCGCAGACCACGATCTGCTGGCCGGTGATGGACGCGGCGCCTTCCGACAGCAGGAAGGCCGTGGTGGCGGCCACTTCGGTCGGCTGGATGAAGCGGCCCATTGGGGGCAGCTTGGGCTGCACGCCCGCACGGGCGGGGTCGGCCAGCATCGGGGTTTGCGTGGCGGCGGGGGCCACCACGTTGACGGTGATGCGCCGCGGCACCAGTTCGGCGGCCCAGGAGCGGGCCATGGCCACCAGGGCGGCCTTGCTGGCCGCATATTGGCTGCGGCCGGGCGATCCGGTGGCGGTGCGGCTGCCGATCAGCACGATGCGGCCGCCCTCGGGCATGTGGCCGACCAGGGCCTGGGCCAGCGTTTCGGCGGCGGCCACGTGCAGCTGCCACATGGCGCTGCCATCGGCCGCTTGCAGCTCACCCAGGCGGCCGGTCTTGAGCACGCCCGCCGCATGCACCAGCGCATCGCAGCGCAGGCCTTCCAGCGCCTGTGCCAGTGCGGGCCGGTCCAGCAGGTCCACGGGCCGGTGCTCGTAGCACGCGTGCTGCAGCTCGGGCGGCCGCCGGCTCAGGCCCATGACCTGCCAGCCATCGGCCAGCAGGCGCTGCACGATCGCCAGGCCGATGCCGGAGCTGGCGCCGGTGACGACGGCCGTCGGGCGCATGCTCACCTCACTGGCCGCGCTGACTGGCCAGCAGCGCTTGGTGGCGCTGCAGCAGGTCTTGCGCCGAAGCAGCATCCAGCGCCAGCAGCGGCGGCCGCAGCCGGCGCCAGCCGTCGTGCCCGGTGCGGGCAGCCAGCAGCGTCTTCAGCGACGCCATCTGCGCGTAGATGGAAGCCAGCGTGCGCATGGCCACCACGCGCGCCTGGGCGGCCTCGACTTCGGCCGCACGTGCCGGGTCGGCATGGTGGCGGTAGACGAAGGCCAGATCGGCGGCCACCAGGTTGGTGGTGGCGGTGATGGCGCCGGCACCGCCCGCGCGCAGCAGCGGCAGCATCAGCGGGTCGGCGCCCGACAGCACCGCAAAGCCCGGGAAGCGATCGACCATCGCAGTCATGTTGTCCAGCTTGCCGGCCGAGTCCTTGATGCCGACCACGGTGTCCGGGTAGCGCGCCCGCAGTCGCTCGATCAGCCCGAAGGGGATGGGCAGGGCCGACACCTGCGGGATGTGGTACAGCACCACGCGCAGCCGCGCGTCGCCCACGCGCTCGATGGTCTCGGCATAGGCGGCGAAGAGGCCTTCTTCGCTCACGTCCTTGTAGTAGAAGGGCGGCAGCATCACCACCGTGTCCACGCCCATCGACAAGGCGTGGCGCGTCAGCTCCACCGTCTCGGTCAGGGCGGTGACGCCGGTGCCGGGCAGCAGTTGCTGGGGCTTGAGGCCACCTTCGATCGCAGCTTCCAGCAGGGCCTTGCGCTCGCCGGTGGAAAACGAATTGGCTTCGCCGGTGGTGCCCAGGATGGCCACGCCGGTGCAGCCATCGGCCACCAGCCGGCGGCAATGTTCGACGAAGCGTGCATGGTCGGGCCGCAAGTCGGCATCGACCGGGGTGAGGGCAGCGCAGAAGACGCCGCGCGGATGAAGGTCGTTGGCCATGTCGGTGGTCCTCAGAAGGCGGCTTGGTAGATCGCGCGAATCTGGTCGCGGCTGATCTCGCGCGGGTTGTTGTCCAGCAGTCGGCGGATGTTGAAGGCCTCGTCGGCCATGGTGTCCAGGTCGTGCTCGGGAATGCCCAGGCGCGACATGCGCATCTCCACCCCCTGCTGCGCGCACCACTGGCTGGCCCGGTCGACGATCGCGGCTTCGCGAAGGTCGTCGCCCAGGCCCATGGCGCGCAGCACGGCCTGCGTGCGTTCGGGTACCACGGGGGCGTTGAAAGCCAGCGTGTGCGGAAAGATCACCGCGCACGACAGGCCGTGGGCGATGTGGTGGCGCGTGCCCAGCGGATAGGCCACTGCATGGCCCGCCGTGGTGTTCACCGGCCCCAGGCAGATGCCCCCGTACAGCGCGGCCAGCGCCAGGCCCGCGCGGGCCTGTGCATCGCTGCCGTCGCGCACCGCGGCCGGCAGGTGCTGGCCCACCAGGCGGATGCCTTCCAGCGCGTACAGGTCGATGGCCGGATGCGCCTTGCGGTTGGTCAGCGCCTCCACGCAGTGGGTCATCGCGTCGATGCCGGCGGCGGCGGTGGGCGAGGCGGGCACGCTCATCGTCAGCGCGGGGTCGACGATGGCCAGGTCGGCCAGCATCAGCCGGCTTTGCACGGCCAGCTTGTTGCGGGTGGCGGGGTCGCTCACGAGCGCCCGCATGCCCACTTCGCTGCCGGTGCCCGCGGTGGTGGGCACCTGCACCAGCGGCAACCGCGGTCCCAGCACCTTGTCGGGGCCGACCACCTCGTGCACCGTCTGCGAGCCCAGCGTGAGCACCGCCACCAGCTTGGCCACGTCCATCGCGCTGCCGCCGCCGAAGCCGACGATGAGGTCGGGCTTCGCTTCACGGGCCATGGCCAGCGCCTTGTCCAGGTTGGGCACGTCGGGCTCGGGCACCACCTCGCCGAACAGGATCACTTCGCCGGGCAGGCCGAGCAGGTCCACCCGCTGGGCGTTGAAGGCGTCGGCCACCACCATCGGCCGGCGGGCGCCGCGCTCGCGGGCGAAGGCGGCTAGGCTGGCCAGGGCGCCGGTGCCGAACTCGACCGGCGGCAGCACCAGGGGTATGCGGTGGGCCAGGGGATTCATGGCTGCTTCCTCATGGGGGTGTGTCGGTCACTCGGCGCGGATGTGCGCGTCGTTGATGATCTTGGCCGAGCGCGCCATGTCTTCCCTCTGGAAGGCGACGAAGTCGGCGATGGTGCCGGGGGTGAGCAGCAGGCCTTGCGACTCCAGCCGCTCGCGCATGTCGGTGGCCAGGGCCTTGTTCACCTCGGCATTGAGCTTGTCGGCCAGCTCGGCCGGCAGCCCGGCCGGCGCCCACAGGCCGTACCAGCTGTAGAACTCGTAGCCGGGGATGGTCTCGGCCACGGCCGGCACGTCGGGCAGGCTGGGCAGGCGGCTCTTGGAGGTGACGGCGATGACCTTCAGCTGACCGGCCTTGGCAAAGGAAGACGAGCCCAGGATCGGGTCGACGAAGCCGTCGATCTGGCCGCCGACCAGGTCCTGGTAGGCCGGTGCGGAGCCCTTGTACGGCACGATCAGGTACTCGATGCCGCCGGCGCGGCGCAGCAACTCGGTGGACAGGTGGCCGGCCGAGCCTGTGGAGCCGATCGCAAAGCTCAGCTTGCCGGGGTTGGCCTTGCCATACGCCAGCAGAGACTTCACGTCGGTGATCGGCAGGTTCTTGTTCAAGGCGATGGCCAGCGGCGCCTTGGCCACCAGCGCGATGGGCGTGAAGTCCTTGACCACGTCGTACGGCGCCGCCTTCATCGTCATCGGCGTGGTGGTATGGGTGGAGGGCGAAAACAGCAGCGTGTAGCCGTCGGCCTTGGCCTGCTTGACCGCCATCGCGCCGATGGTGCCGGCGCCACCCGGCTTGTTGTCCACCACGATGGTCTGGCCCATCTGCTGGCCGAGCTTTTGCGCCAGCGCGCGGCCCACGGTGTCCAGCGTGCCGCCGGGCGGGAAGGGGATCACCAGCGTGATCGGCTTGGCCGGGTAGGGTTGGGCGAGCGCGGCACCGGCGGCGATGGACAGCGCGGCGCCGATGGCGGCAGCCAGGAAGGTCTTGCGGTTCATGGACATGTCTCCGTTGTTGTTCAGGCGTGGGGCTGGGCGGGTGCCTGGCGCACCCAGGCTTCCGTCAGCCGCAGGTGGCGGATGCGCTGGCGGAACACCGTGTAGGCGATCTGCAGGGCACCGTCGGCGCTCTGGTGGATCGAGGGGTAGGAGTACTCGCGGTTGAGCTGCTGCTGCGAGTTGTTGCTCATGCAGTAGCCATCGCCGGTTTCCAGGTGCTGGCGGTGCGGCCAGGTCAGGCCGTCGTCGTCGGACAGCGCCACCGTCATCGGCGCGCGCGGTGCGCCCCAGAAGGCACTGCGGCCGCGGGCCACGGCCTCGGTGCGGCCGTCGCCATCGTCGATCTCGTCGTACAGCGAGGCACGGCGTTCGGTGGCGTCGGCGGCGCTGCTCTGGTTGAAGACGATGGCCAGCGCACCGCTGGCCAGCCGCGCGACTTGTATGGACGAGTTGTTGTTCGGCAGCTCGGTGGGCTGCGGCGCCGTCCAGTGGCGGCCGCGGTCGGTGGACACGCTGCGGTACACATGGTCGGCCCAGCGGCTGCGGAAAAAGCCGATCAATTCGCCCGGCCGGCGGCCAGGCACGATGCTCATGTGCACGCAGCCGGTGCTTTCGGGCACCGGCACTTCGTGCCAGCTGGCGCCGTGGTCGGGCGAGATCATCACCGCGCTGGTGTCGTCGTGGCCGGCCCACTTCTGCCCCGGCTCGGTGGGGCAGTGGAAGATGGGCAGCAGCCAGTCGCCGTTGTCGAGCACCACCACCGGCTGGCGCACGAAGATGCCGGCCTGGGTGAACAGGTCGCGCGTCGGCCCCCAGGTGCGGCCGTGATCCTCCGAGATGCGGCAGCGCACCAGGGCGGTGTCCTGGTTGCCGGCGCGCTGCGCGGTGTGGATCAGCCACAGCCGGCCGTCGGGCGCCGGAAACAGGATGGGGTTCTGCTCCGAGCGTGTGGGGTCTTGCGACAGTTGTACCGGCTCGCTCCAGGTGTCGCTGTCGGGCGCCAGGCGCGAGAACCACACCGAGATGTCGGCCACGCCTTCCTGCGTGCCGCTGAACCACACGCAGCCCAGCGCGCCGTCGCCCAGCGTCATCAGGTTGGCGGCATGGCATTGCACGCGCGGTGGCGGCAGGTCGGCTTCCATCACGCCCGGCACGCCCTCACGCGGGTGCAGGCGGCCGGCGGGGTACGGCGTGGCATTCATTGCGCGGCCCGCCCCTGGATCAGGCGCAGCGCGTAGTCCACCGCGTCGACCAGGCTGTCGGCATTGGCGATGCCCTTGCCAGCGATGTCGAAGGCGGTGCCGTGGTCGACCGAGGTGCGCAGGATGGGCAGCCCCAGCGTGATGTTGACGCCGCTGATCGCCTGCCACTTGCCGGTGGCCGGGTCGACGTTGAAGCCCAGCAGCTTCACCGGGATGTGACCCTGGTCGTGGAACATGGCCACCACCGCGTCGTACTGGCCGGCGCGCAGCTTGATGAACACCGTGTCGCCCGGGATCGGGCCGCTGATGTCCACGCCGGTTTGTGCCGCGAAGCGCTCGATGGCCGGGCGCACCACCGCATCGTCTTCGCTGCCCAGGATGCCGCCTTCGCCGGCATGCGGGTTCAGGCCCGCCACCGCGATGCGCGGCTGCGCAATGCCCAGCGAACGCAGCGCCGCCAGCGTGACCTCGAACACCCGCTGCAGGCGCTGCGGCGTCACCCGCTTGGGCACTTCGGACAGCGCGCAGTGCGTGGTGACGTGCGACACCCGCATCGCGTCGTGCGCCAGCATCATCACCGCGTCGCGCTGGCCGGTCAGGTGGGCCAGCAGCTCGGTATGGCCCTCGAACGGATGGCCGGCCATGTGCAGCGCCTCCTTGGACAGCGGCGCGGTGACGATGGCATCGGCCTGGCCGCCCTGGGCCAGGCGCACCGCCCGTTCCACCGCGCGAAAGGCCCACTCGCCACCGGCGGCGCCGACCTTGCCCACCTCCAGCCGATCGGTCACGGGGCCGACATCGATGGCTTCGTACAGCGGCGTGGCCAGGCGGGGCAGATCCAGCTGCGCTTCGGCTTCTTCCAACGCACGGGCGCTTCCCACCACCTGCAGCGCCAGGCGACCGGACTCGATGCGATCGCGCATGGCATGGGCGGCCTTGACGATGATCTCGGGGCCGATGCCGGCCGGATCTCCCATCGTGATGGCGATGCGGGCAACGCCAGGGTTCATGGTCATGCAGGTTCCTTGTGACGGGCTGTGGCAGAAGATCCGCCACCGATGGCTGAAAGTATGCGCATTCGCTCAAAAGCTTTCAAGATCTTCCAAGTTAGTGCAAACCCTTGGCGGTAAACTCGCCACAATCTTTCAGAATCAAGCGCATGACATCGAAAACCACCAGCCTCGAAGTCCTTCAGGGTGGCCTGCTGCCTGCCCAGCGCCGCCAGCGCATCGTCGAGTTCCTGCGCTCGCACGGCGCCGTCACGTTGCCGCAGCTGGAGCAGGCGCTGGCCGTCTCTCAGTCCACGCTGCGCCGCGACCTGGACGGCCTGGCGGCCGACGGCGTGGTGGAGCGCACGCACGGCGGCGCGCTGCTCAAGCAGCAGGGCTACAGCGCCTTCGAGCCCGACGCGCATGCCGCCACCGAGCTGTCGCCGGCGGAAAAGCGCGCCATCGGCATGGCCGCCGCCGCGGCGCTGGAGCCGCACCAGAGCGTGATCTTCGACAGCGGCACCACGGTGCTGGAAGCCGCGCGTGCGGTGGTGGCCCGCAACATCCCGTTGACCGCGGTCACCAACGACCTGGCCATCGCGCAGGTGCTGGGCGCGGCGCCCGGCATCCAGGTGCATGTGCTGGGCGGCCAGCTGCGGCCGGGCTTCACCACCGTGCTGGGGCCCTCGGTCATCGAGGGCGCGGCGGCCATCAGCGCCGACGTGCTGCTGTGCGGCGCACATGCCGTCAACGCCGGCATGTTGAGCGAAACCTCGGCCGAGGTGGCCGCCGTCAAGCGCGCATTCGCGCAATCGGCGCGGGTGCGGCGCCTGCTGGTCGATGCCTCCAAGTTCCGCGCTGCGGCCTTGATGCGTGTGCTGCCGCTGCGCACCTTCGACCAGGTGCTGACTGACGATGCCATCAGCGAGGCCGATGTGGAGCAGGTGCGCACGCTGGGCGTGGATCTGCTGCGTGTGAAGCCATGACGCATGGCGTCCGCCTGCTGGCCGACGACCTGACCGGCGCGTTGGACAGCGCAGCCGCCTTTGACGGCAGCGTGCCGGTGGGGCTGGGGCGCGTGCCTGTGGGCGCAGCGGCCGACGTGGTGGCCGTGGCCACGCCCACCCGCGACGTGCCGCCGACGGAACTGCCGGCGCAGCTGGCCGGTCTGGTCGACTGGTTCGGGGGGGGCGACATGGCCTTCAAGAAGGTGGACAGCCTGCTGCGGGGCAACACCTTCGCCGAATGCGCCTACCTGGCGCGGGCAGGCGGCTTTGACGAGCTGGTCTTTGCGCCGGCCTACCCCGCGCAAGGGCGCATCACGGTGGGCGGCCGGCACCTGGTGATGACGGGCGGGCAGCCGACCACCGTGGTCGATGCGATACCCGCTTCCTTCGCGGCGGTGGGCCTGGGCGGAGACGACACAGGGCCGCGCCTGCACGTGCCCGACGTGCGCACCGATGCCGATCTGCAGCGCCTGGTGGCTGAGGGCCTGGTCGCCGCTGGTACACCGCCCCGGCGGCGCCTGTGGTGCGGCAGCGCCGGGCTGGCGCAGGCGCTGGCGGCGCATCGGGGCAGCCTGCCTGCCGCGCGGGCCGAGCCGGCCGCGAAGCTGTCAAGCACAGGCGTCTTGATGCTCGGCGCCAGCCACCATGCCGTGGTGCGGCGCCAGTGGGCGCACCTGCGCGGGCAACGGCCCGATGCGGTGCGGGTGCGCGAAGGCGACGAGGCCGAGTTTTCAAGCGCCTGCCAGCGCCTGGCCGCCCCTTTCGGCCAGGCGCTGCTGGAGCTGTCGCCCCTGCAAAGCCTGACACCCGCTCAAGCCGCTGAGCTGCTGCAGGCCCAGCTGGCCACGCTGGTGCAGCGCATCGCGCCGCCCAGCACACTGCTGGTCATCGGCGGCGACACCTTGCTGGCCATCTGCCGCGCCACCGGCGTGCAACACCTGCAAACGCAGCCCGCTCGGCGTGCGGGCTGGGGCTGCGCGCAGCTGGTGGGCGGCCGCTGGTCGGGCGTGGTCTGCCACTCCCGCTCCGGCGCCTTTGGCGATGAAGCGGACCTGAGCGAGATGCTGCGGGCGGTGACGCAGGCCTGAACGACAAGCCGTTTTCAGCGCCGCTCAGCCGCCCGCAGCCATCGGTGGCCCCAGCCCGATCGGCGCCGGCACCAGGTTGACGATGCGGGTGTACAGCGCCGCATAGTCGGGCGAGGGCTCGTGGCCGGCGAAGGGGTCGCGGTTCTCGCTGAAGGCTTCGTCCAGCTCGGCCCAGTCGGCCGCGGTCAGCACCCGTTCGGCCAGCGGCAGCATCTGCTGCTCTTCCAGTGCCATGTGGGCGCGGTAGTGGTCCACGTACCACTGCACCGCGCGCTCGAAGGGGCCGCGGCGGGCCTCGCCCATCATCTCGAAGCCCAGCAGCGCATGCTCCACGTCGCGCACCGCACGTTCGCTGCGGGCATGCTGGTGGTCCAGCTCGTCCAGCAGGTCGCGCGACAGCGGCGTGCGGGCACGCAGCTTGGGAAACAGCAGCTCCGATTCCTTGCGGTGGTGGCGCTGCTCGGGAAACTCGTCCACGTAGAACAGCATGGCCCGCAGGGCGCCGAAGTCGGGCAGCGTGTGCTCGCGCCGCGACTGCGACAGCAGCAGCAGGATGGATCGCAGCATGGCCGCGAGCGCGGCATGCTCCTGGCGGATGATGTCGACGGTCTTGGGCATGGTGCTGCCACTGTAGGCAGCCCGGCCATGCCCCGGGCTGATCTGGATCAAGCCGCGCCGATGGGCCCGCGCATCGCCAGCGCCGCTTCGCGCACCAGCGCCGGCCCGCGGTAGATCAGGCCGGTGTACACCTGCACCAGGTCGGCCCCGGCCGCCAGCTTGGCGCGGGCGTCGGCGCCGCTCATCACGCCGCCGGCGCCGATGATGGGGTAGCCGCTGCCCAGCTCGGCCCGCAGCGCCGCGATCACGCGGTTGCTGGCCTCGAACACCGGCCGGCCCGACAGGCCGCCGGTTTCCTGCGCATGGGGCAGGCCCTGCACCGCGTCGCGGGCGATGGTGGTGTTGGTGGCGATCACGCCGTCCACCCCGGTGCGGCGCAGGGTGCCCGCGATCAGCCGCACCTGGGTGTCGTCCAGGTCGGGCGCGATCTTCACGAACATCGGCACCTTGCGGCTGCGGTCGGCCTGCGCCGCTTCCAGCGCCTGCTTGCGTTCCTGCAGCACGCTCAGCAGCGCGTCCAGCGCCTCGTCGCTTTGCAGCGAGCGCAGGTTCTGCGTGTTGGGGCTGCTGATGTTCACCGTCACGTAGTCGGCATGGGCGAACACGCCTTCCAGGCACGCCAGATAGTCGTCGGCAGCCCGCTCGATGGGCGTGCTGGCGTTCTTGCCGATGTTCAGGCCCAGCACACCGCCGGCGGCACGGAAGCTGTGCGCCTGCCGCACGTTGCGGATGAAGGCGTCCAGGCCTTCGTTGTTGAAGCCCAGGCGGTTGATCAGCGCCTCGGCCTGCGGCAGCCGGAACATGCGCGGCTGCGGGTTGCCCGGCTGGCCCTTGGGCGTGACTGTGCCCACCTCGATGAAGCCGAAGCCCATCGCGCCCAGGCCGTCGATGCAGCGGCCGTTCTTGTCCAGGCCGGCGGCCAGGCCGATGCGGTTGGGAAAGCGCAGGCCGGCCACGGTGACCGGGTCGGCCACGCGGGCCTGGGCCCACAGGCATTGGGCGGGGGTGTTCTGCAGGCGGGCCAGGGTGCCGAGCGTCAGCTCATGCGCGCGCTCGGCGTCCATGCCGAAGAGCACCGCGCGGGGAAGGGCGTAGGGAAGGATCATGGTCACTATTGTCCGTTGCGCGCGGCAGGGGGCTGTCGCGGCTTGGATAATCGGCGCATGAACCAAGACGAATTGAAGGCCCTCGTCGGCCAGGCGGCGCTGGCGCACGTGGTGCCCGGCAGCATCGTGGGCGTGGGCACCGGCTCCACGGTCAACAAGTTCATCGACGCGCTGGCCGCCATCAAGGGCCAGATCGCGGGCGCGGTGTCCAGCTCGGAGCAAAGCACCGAGCGGCTGCGCGCCCACGGCATCCCGGTGTTCGATGCCAACACCGTGGAGCGCCTGCCGGTGTACGTGGACGGTGCCGACGAGATCGACCACCGCGGCCACATGATCAAGGGCGGCGGCGCCGCGCTCACGCGCGAGAAGATGGTGGCCGACCTGGCCGACCGCTTCATCTGCATCGCCGATGCGTCGAAGCTGGTGCGCACGCTGGGCGCGTTTCCGCTGCCGGTGGAAATCATCGCCTCGGCCAGTGCCCAGGTCACGCGGCGCTTTGCGGCGCTGGGTGGCCAGGCCACGCTGCGCCCGGGCGTGATCACCGACAACGGCCATCCGCTGCTGGACGTGCGCGGCCTGGCCATCACCGACCCGCTGGCCATGGAAACCGAAGTCAACCAGTGGCCCGGCGTGGTCAGCGTGGGCATCTTCGCGCGCCACAAGGCCAGCGTGTGCCTGCTGGGCACCGCCGACGGCGTGCGCACGATGCAGTTCTGAACCACCCTTGCCGGAAGGCCGTGATGCTGTACAAGACCCTGTGGCTGCTGATGCTGGGGGTCGGCCTGCCGGCGGCCCTGCTGGCCCAGCCTAAGCCTGAATCCACGCCTGAACCGGCCACCCCACCGACGGCGGTTGTGCGGCCGCCGGTGGAGCACTACGCGGCCCTGCCGCTGCTCAGCGGCATGAGCCTGTCGCCCGACGGGCAGCGCATCGCCGTGCTCTACAACCAGGGCGACACCACCGTGGTGGCCACGCGCCCGGTGGCCGGTGGCCGCCTGGTGCCGGTGCTCAGCACCGACAACACGCGCCAGCACTTCAACTGGGCCCGCTGGGTGGGCAACGATCGCCTGGTGGTGAGCCTGCGCTTCCCGGGCCAGCGCTACTTCACCGGCACCGTGGAAACGCGGCTGGTCTCGGTCAAGGCCGATGGTGGCGGCCTGCTCGACCTCAACCGCTCTGAACGCAACCCCAACAGCGCCACGCTGGGGCGGCGTACGGCGCAGCTGCAGGACCGGGTGGTCGACTGGTTGCCGGGCGACGGGCGCCATGTGCTGCTGGAGCAGCCCGAGGCCGAGCGCGATGCCACCGGCGTGGTCAAGCTGAACGTGGAAACCGGTGGCCGCACCACGGTGCTGGCACCGGCCAAGGGCGCGCGCCGCTGGATCGCCGATGCACAGCACCGGGTGCGTGCCGGCCTGTTCTACGACGAGCTGCAAGGCTGGGAAGTGCGTGCCGTGGGGCCGGACGGCGGCGCCTGGCGCACGCTGTGGCGCTTCAAATCGGCGCGCGACGATGCGGCCGTGTGGCCGATGGGCTTCGACCTCGACCCGCAACTGCTGTACGTCAGTGCGCTGCACCAGGGCCGACGCGCCGTCTTCGGCGTGCGGCTGGACGACCCCGCGCTGCCGCGCCAGCTGATGGTGTCGCACCCGGTGCACGACGTCGACGGCGGCCTGCTGCGGGCACCCGGCACCGGTGAAGTGCTGGGCGTGGCCGGTGGTGAGGTGGGCGGCGACGCGAGCGGCGGCGACGGTGGCGACAGCTTCCTGTGGTCGCCGCCCTGGCAGGCCTTGCAGAAGGGCCTGAACCAGGCGCTGCCCGGCCGCGCCAACCGGCTCTTCAACATCGCGCAGGACGGCAAGCACTTCCTGATGTATTCCAGCGGCAACCGGCAGCCGGGCCAGTACTTCTATGGTGACCGCGAGGCCGGCACCATCGCCCTGGTGGCCGACACCTACCCCGAGCTGGCGCCGGCCGGGCTGGCGGGCAAACAGCAGGTGGCGGTGAAGGCGCGGGACGGGCTGCCGCTGAACCTGTTCGTCACGCTGCCCGCCGGGCGGCGGCTGGGCGATGGCGGCGCGCCGCTGCCGCTGGTGCTGCTGCCGCACGGCGGTCCGCAGTCGCGGGACGACGTCGACTTCGACACCTGGACCGAGTTC
This sequence comes from Aquincola tertiaricarbonis, assembly GCF_023573145.1. Lineage (GTDB taxonomy): Bacteria > Pseudomonadota > Gammaproteobacteria > Burkholderiales > Burkholderiaceae_C > Aquincola > Aquincola tertiaricarbonis_B. The sequence goes on along the minus strand of NZ_CP097635.1, from coordinate 438,281 downwards.
CTCGCCAGCCGGGGCCTGGCGGTGCTGCAGGTCAATTTCCGCGGTTCCGATGGTTACGGCAGCGCATTCGCGGCGGCCGGCCTCAAGCGCTGGGGCCTGGAGATGCAGGACGACCTGACCGATGCGCTGCAGTGGGCGGTGGCCCAGCGCGTGGCCGACGGCGGGCGCGTGTGCATCGTCGGCGCCAGCTACGGCGGCTATGCGGCGCTGATGGGCGCGGTGAAAACGCCCGAGCTGTACCGCTGCGCGATCAGCTTCGCGGGGGTGTCCAACCTGCCCGACCTGATCCTCACGCAGTCCGACTTCGTCGGTGGCCGTGAGGCCGCCGAGGCCATGATCGGCCGCTTCTGGGGCGACCGTGAGCAGCTGCGCGCCACGTCACCCGCGCTGCAGGCGGCCCGCATCCGCGCGCCCGTGCTGCTGGTGCACGGCACGGTCGACCGCTCGGTGCCGGTGGAGCAGAGCCAGCAGATGGCCGATGCCCTGCGCAGCGCCGGCAAGACCGTGCGCTATGTGGAGCTGGACGGCGGCGACCACCACCTGAGCCGGCAGGCGCACCGGCTGACCTTCTTCCGCGAGATGGAAGCCTTCCTCGACCAGCATCTGGCGCTGCGCTGAGGGGAAAGGTTCAGCCTGTTGATTTGCGGGCCCGCCGCGCCACGAAGCGCGCCGGGTCCAGCGCGTCCACCAGGTCCGCTTCCAGTGGCGGCGGCCCGCCGGTCACCCAGGCCGTCAGCAGCTCGGCCGCCAGCGGCGCCCAGGTGATGCCGCGCGAGCCCAGCGCGGTGCACACCAGCAGCCCCGGCAGGCGGGCGATGCGGCGCGGCTGCTCATGCCGTGCGCTGGGCTGCGGCACAGGGCCCACGAGCGGCAGCCGGTCGTCGGCCAGCAGCCGGAAGGCCGTGCGGCCGGGCAGGGGCGTGTCGGCGGGCGGTGGCTCGGCGCCGGTGAGCGCGGCATAACGCGCCAGGTTGGCCGTCTGGTCTTGCGCGCGCAGGCCGGCATGGTCGTCGCCCGGCTGCGCGGTGGCGCCGCACAGCACCGCGCCATCGGCCAGCGGCAGCACATAACCGCCGCCCGCCACCGGGCGCAGCGGCCGCCGCAGGCCGGTCGTGCCGGCCGGCAGCACGGTGAGCTGGCCACGTTGTCGGCCGAGCTTCCAGTCGGCGGTGCAGGCCGGTGGCAGCAGGGCCAAGGTGTCGTGGGCCGCGCACAGCACCACCTGACTCGCCTGCGCCAGCACCTGGCCTTCGCCATCCAGCGCCTGCCAGCGGCCGTCTTCGGCCTGCTGCAGGCGGGCCACGGCCACGCCGGTGCGCAGCGTGATGCCGGGCTGCGCCAGGCACTGTGCCACCACCGCCCGCGGGTTCAGCCAGCCGCCCGCCGGGTAGAACCAGGCGGGCACCTGCAGCGGCAGGCCGGCCAGCGCGGCGGCGGTGGCGGCGTCCACCGCCTGCACGTAGTCGGTGGGCAGGCCCAGTGCATCGGCCTGCGCCTGCATTGCGGCAGCGCCCATGCCGTCGGCCTGCAGCCGCAGCAGGCCGTCGATGGCGCCCGGCACGATGGTGGACTCGATCAACGATCGGTAGCTGCGTGCGGCCAGCAACGCGGCCGCGCGGTTGAAGCGGGCATGCAGCCCGTCTTGTGCATTGACGATGCCGTGGAACAGGCCGCCCGGGTTGCCCGAGGCCTGCTGCGCCGGCAGCGCATGGCGTTCCAGCACCGTCACGCGCAGGCCGGCGCGGGCCAGCGCCTGCGCACAGGTGGCGCCGGCCAGGCCGGCGCCCAGCACCAGCACCTCGTCGCCGGGCGGGGCGGCGGGGCCCGTGGCGGCTTCAGGTCGCGGCACAAAGCGGGGCGCGAAGTCGGCCTGCAGCCAAGCCGTCGTGCGGGCCTGCGGCTGCGGCGGCGTGCCAGCCTGCAGCCGAAAGCCCGCGGCCTGCAGGCCGGCAGGCAGCCCTTGCGGTGTGAAGGCAGCCAAGGTGGCCTGCGGTGCGGCCAGGCTGCCCAGCCTGCGCAGCAGGTGCTCGTCCCATCCGTTGCCGGCCAGCAGCAGCGCGTCGGCCTGCAGCCGCAGGGCGCGCAGGCCTTCGCGCAAGCCCTCGTGCGCGCCACGGCCGACCTGCAGGCTGGGCGGGCGCAGCAGGTCGAGGGTCATCGCGCTGCCATCGGCCAGCGGCGGTGCCGGCAGCCGTTGCTGGCCCGGCACGCTCGGCGCATCGGCCGCCGTCACCGGCTGGGCCTCGGTCAGCAGCAGCACCACCTGCAGCCGCCGGCAGCGCTGTGCATCGCCTTCCCAGGCCTGGCGCAAAGCGGCCAGCAGCGCGTCGGCATGGCCGCCCACCGCCAGCAGCACGAAGCGCTCCCGCCCGGCCCAGCGCTCGGGCAGGCCGGCTGCCTGCAGCAGGCGCCGGGCGTCGTCGTGCGTCATGGCCGGCCCCATGAAAAAAGGGCACCGAGGTGCCCTTGATGTTGCAGGCTGGCCGTGGCCACTGCGTGCATTGCGTTCAGACGCGCTTGCGGTACTCGTGCGTGCGGGTGTCGATTTCGATCTTGTCGCCGCTTTCCACGAACAGCGGGACCGAGATCTCGAAGCCGGTGCCGACGATCTTGGCGGGCTTCATCACCTTGCCCGAGGTGTCGCCCTTGACGGCCGGCTCGGTCTCGATCTCGCGCACCACGGTGGTGGGCAGTTCGACCGAGATGGCCTTGCCGTCGTAGAACACCACTTCCACGGGCATGTTGTCTTCGAGGTAGCTGATGGCGTCGCCCATGTTCTCGGCTTCCACCTCGAACTGGTTGTACTCGGAGTCCATGAACACGTACATCGGGTCAGCGAAGTACGTGTAGGTGCACTCCTTCTTGTCCAGGATGATCTGGTCCATCTTGTCGTCGGCCTTGAAGACGACTTCGGCCCCGCCGCCGTTCAGCAGGTTCTTCATCTTGATGCGCACCGTGGCGGCGCCGCGGCCACCGCGGCTGTATTCGGTACGCAGCACCACCATGGGGTCCTTGCCCTGCATGATGACGTTGCCTGCGCGGATTTCCTGTGCGAGTTTCATAGCGGCTCTCTTGGTTCGGTGGGCGTCGCTTGCCGCCGGGGCGCTGCGCCGGCCCGCTGTGCGGGGCGGCGATGGCACTTCTGCAGCTTGCGAAGCATTGCGTATCGGTTTTGCGGCAGATCGCGACGCCGTGTCGCGCGGGCGGCCGCGGCCAGCCGGTGTTACAGGCTGCCGCAGTGCCACGCAGAGCCCGCTATTCTAGCCTGCCGGCCATGGCCGCGCAAAATTGCAGCAGCTGGGTCACCAGGTCGGGCTGTGGCAGCAGGGCCCGGCGCCAGGCCTGGCTGGCGGTGCGCCAGGCGGGCGCCGGTGGCCAGGCGTCGGGCCAGGGGCCCAGGCCGTTCCAGGCCATCCACAGGGCCTGCAGCGGCTCGGCCACCGTGCCGTCCACCGCCGCCATGCGCTGCAGCAGCGCTTGCAGCTTGGCCACGTGGGCATCGTCGTGCTGCGGGTAGATGTGCCACACGAAAGGGGCGCCGGCCCACATGGCCCGCACGATGGAGTCTTCGCCACGGGCGAAGTTGAGGTCGCAGTTCCACAACAACCGGTCAAAGTCGGGCTGGCTCAGCCAGGGCAGGGCGTGCAGCCGGAGCTGGCGCAGCGCGGCCGGTGCCTGCGCCAGCGCGGCCGCCTGCGAGGAGCCGGCGCACACCAGCACCAGCGTGGGCGCGTCGTCCAGCCGCCGCAGCAGTTCGCCGAAAGGCGCGCCGGCATAGGCGAACAGGCTGACCACCCGCTCACCCGGCCGGCGCTGCAGCCCCAGGCCGGCCAGCCAGGCATCGCGGTCGAAGGCGGCCTGCGCCGCGGCCAGGTCCGGCTCACGCAACAGGCCGCCGGTGCGCGGCGTGAAGCCGGGGTAGAAGAACCACTTCATCAGCCCGTTGCGCTGGGGTGAGGGCAGGCCGTGGCTGCGTTCCACATACGCCTCGGCGCTCAGGTACTCGAGATTGATCCACACCGGCGGGCGGGCGCGCTCGGCCATGCGCTGCACGTAGGCGGGCGGCGGGTCGCAGCCGAAGGTCTCCACCACCACGTCGGCCTGGGCTTCGGCCGGCGCGTCGAAGGGCAGCACCTGCACGCCAGCGGCGCCATGCGGCGCCATCCACTGCAGCGGGCCGGCATCGTCGATGAAAAGCCGCACCCGCGCCCCGCGCGCGGCCAGCCCGGTGGCCAGGCGCCAGCTCACGCCCACGTCGCCGTAGTTGTCGATCACGCGGCAGAAAACATCGATGGCGGGGTCCGGACGGGGCGCGGTCATGCGGGGATTATCGAAGCGGCACAATCCCCCACCCGATGATCGAGCCGTCCCCCGTTCCCGCCGAGGCCGCCGTGCCGGACCCAGCCCCCGATACCGCCGCGCAGGCCGCCGCCGTGCGCGAGCGGCTGCTGGCCGAGGTGGCCGCGCTGCCGGCGCTGCCCGGCGTGTATCGCTACTTCGACAGCAACGGCACCGTGCTCTACGTGGGCAAGGCGCGCAGCCTGAAGAAGCGCGTCGCCAGCTACTTCCAGAAGGACCATGGCGGCAGCCGCATCGGCCACATGGTGGGCCGCATCGCCCGCATGGAAACCACGGTGGTGCGCACCGAGGCCGAGGCGCTGCTGCTGGAAAACAACCTGATCAAGACGTTGAACCCGCGGTTCAACATCTTGTTCAGGGACGACAAGAGCTACCCCTACCTCAAGATCACCGGCACCCGCGCCTCGGCCAGCACTGCGGAATCGGCGTCGGTTCGCTACCCGCGGGTGGCCTACTACCGCGGCTCGGTGGACCGCAAGCACCGCTACTTCGGGCCCTACCCGGGCGCCTGGGCGGTGAAGGAATCGATCCAGCTGATCCAGAAGGTGTTCCGCCTGCGCACCTGCGAAGACACGGTGTTCGCCAACCGCAGCCGGCCCTGCCTGCTGTACCAGATCCACCGCTGCAGCGGGCCCTGCGTGGGCTTCATCTCGCCCGACGACTATGCGCGCGACGTGAGCCATGCCGAGCGCTTTCTGCTGGGTGAGACGCAGGAGGTGATGGACGACCTGCAGGGCCGCATGATGGCCCATGCCGAGGCGCTGGAATTCGAGAAGGCGGCCGACCTGCGCAACCAGATCAGCGCGCTGTCGCGGGTGCTGCACCAGCAATCGGTGGAGACCAGCAGCCTGACCACGTCCGACAAGGACGTGGACATCCTGGCCGTGCGGGTGCAGGGCGGCCGTGCCTGCGTCAACCTGGCCATGATGCGCGGTGGCCGCCACCTGGGCGACCGTGCCTACTTCCCGGCCCATGTGGAGGACGCCGCCGCGGTGGCCGAGGCCGAAGCCGGCGATGTGGATGCCGGCCCGCCGCAGGCGGCTCAGCCGGTGGAAGTGCAGGTGCTGGAAGCCTTCATCGCCCAGCACTATCTGGGCAATGCCGTGCCCTTCCTGCTGGTGCTGAGCCACCCGGTGGACAAGGCCCTGCTCGACACCTTGAGCGCGCAGAGTGGCAGCCGCGTCAATGCGCAGCACCAGCCGCGCGAGCAGCGCCGCATCTGGCTGGAGATGGCCGACAAGGGCGCGCAGATCGCGCTGGCGCGGCTGCTGGCCGAAGAGGGCTCGCAGCGCGCCCGCACCCGGGCGCTGGCCGAGGCGCTGCAGCTGGACGTGGAATCGCTGGACACGCTACGCATCGAGTGCTTCGACATCAGCCACACCGCGGGTGAATCCACCCAGGCCAGCTGCGTGGTGTTCGAGAACCACCAGATGCAGAACGCGCAGTACCGGCGCTACAACATCACCGGCATCACCGGGGGTGACGACTACGCGGCCATGCGCCAGGTGCTGACGCGGCGCTACGGCAAGGTGGCCGAGGCCCTGGCCGCACAGGCCGAAGAAGGCGTGCCGCCGGAGGGCGAAGGGAACGCCGAAGCCAGTGCCGAACCCAGCCCCAGACTGCGCATGCCCGACCTGGTGCTGGTGGACGGCGGCAAGGGCCAAGTGTCGATGGCGCGCGAGGTGTTCGAGGCGCTGGGCCTGGACCTGTCGCTGATCGTCGGCGTGGAAAAGGGCGAGGGCCGCAAGGTGGGCCTGGAAGAGCTGGTGTTTGCCGACGGCCGGCCCAAGGTGTACCTGGGCCACGACTCGGCCGCGCTGATGCTGGTGGCCCAGATCCGCGACGAGGCGCACCGCTTCGCCATCACCGGCATGCGGGCCAAGCGCGCCAGCGTGCGCACCGGCGGCAGCAAGCTCGAAGAGATACCGGGCGTGGGCCCGAAGAAACGTGCACGCCTGCTGCAGCGCTTTGGTGGCGCGCGCGGCGTTGCCAATGCCAGCGTCGACGAACTGTGCGGCGTGGAAGGCATATCCCGACAACTTGCGGAGGAGATCTACCGTGCATTGCATTGACACCGTGCCACGTGGGCGCGGTCTGGGCGCAGCCCTGGCGGCCTTGGCGGCGGCCCTGCTGGTGGCCGGTTGTGGCACCAGCGTGCCGCTGGGCCGCCCTGGCAGTGGGGGCGGGGGCATCGTCACCGCGCCCACCCGCTCGCCCGAGCTGAGCAGCCAACCCGCCGTTGCGCGCAAGCAGGCCCGCGACTGGGCCGAGTACAAGCTGCATGCCGCCCAGCGGCTGGCCGAAGCCAACCCCGACCTGGTCTACATGACCGAGGTGCAGCAGCCGCTGCTGGCCATCCCGGTGCTGGAGATCGAGCTGAACGCCGATGGCAGCGTGCGCCACATCAAGGTGGCCCGCCGGCCGGGGCAGGCGGTGGACACCATCGACATCGCCATCGCCGCCGTGCAGCGCGCCGCGCCCTTCGGCGACGTGCGCCACCTGCCCAAGCCCTGGGTGTACAGCGAGGTGTTTCTCTTCAACGACGCGCGCAAGTTCAAGCCGCGCCTCCTAGATGAATAGATGGAGCCCCCAGGCTCGCTGGCGCTCGCGCCCCCCCGAGGGGGAGCCCGTCGCCTTGGGGCGGCCCGGCGGCGCCGGGATCTTGCTGTGTGAGCTTGCAAGGTAGCATCGGCCATGTTTTTCAACCTGCCGACTCTGCTGACCTGGGCGCGCATCGTCGCGATTCCGTTGATCGTCGGCATCTTCTACCTGCCCGTGGACGCCGGCATGCGCAACCTGATTGCGACCGTGCTGTTCATCGTGGTGGCCCTGACCGACTGGCTGGACGGCTACTTGGCGCGCCGGCTCAACATGACCTCGAAGTTCGGCGCCTTCCTCGACCCGGTGGCCGACAAGTTCCTGGTCTGCGCCGCGCTCATCATCCTGGTGTGGCTGCACCGGGCCGATGCCATGGTGGCACTCATCATCATCGGCCGCGAGATCGCCATTTCGGCGCTGCGTGAGTGGATGGCCGAGATCGGCGCGCGCCGCAGCGTGGCGGTGCACATGCTGGGCAAGCTCAAGACCACGGTGCAGATGGTGGCCATCCCCTTCCTGCTGTATGACGGGCCGCTGCTGGGCGTGATCGACACGCGCATCTGGGGCAGGGGCCTGATCTGGGCAGCCGCGGTGCTGACGATCTGGTCGATGGTGTACTACCTGCAGAAAGCGCTCCCCGACATCCGCGCCAACGTGCGGTGACGGACGCCGCACACCTGCGCCGCCAGCAGGCATTGGTGGCGGCCATGCCGCCGGTCTTCGTGCTGATCTGGAGCACCGGCTTCATCGTCGCCCGTTACGGCATGCCCCATGCGCCCGCGCTGGCGCTGCTGAGCTGGCGCTACGGCTTGTCGGTGCTGGCCTTCCTGGTGTGGATCGGCCTCACGCGCCCGGCCTGGCCGCAAGGGCGTGCGCAGTGGGCGCACCTGGCCGTCACCGGCGTGCTGATGCATGCCATCTACCTGGGCGGCGTGTGGTCGTCGGTGCGGGCCGGCGCCTCGGCCGGCACGGTGGCCCTCATCGCAGGCCTGCAGCCGGTGCTCACCGCGGTGTGGGTCTCGGCCACCGGGCAGGAAAAGCGGGTGACGCCGCTGCAGTGGGCCGGCCTGGCGCTGGGCCTGACGGGGCTGCTGCTGGTGGTGTGGCGCAAGCTGGGCCAGGGCGAGCTGGGCGCGCTGAACCTGCTGCTGGCCGTGGGCGCGTTGCTGGGCATCACCGCCGGCACCTTGTATCAAAAGCGGCATGTGGCGCCGTGCGATGTGCGCACCGCCAACTTCGTGCAGCTGCTGGCGGCGTTCGCGGTCACGCTGCCGGCTTCGTGGCTCATCGACACGCAGCCGGTGCACTGGCACCCGGAGCTGATCGGCGCCCTGGCCTGGTCGGTGCTGGTGCTCACGCTCGGTGGCAGCTCGCTGCTGTATCTGCTCATCCAGCAAGGGGCTGCAACACGTGTGACCAGCTTGTTGTACCTGGTGCCGCCGTGCACCGCGGTGATGGGCTGGCTGCTGTTCCGCGAGGCGCTGGGCCCGTTGGTGCTGGCCGGGCTGGCATTGACGGCAGTGGGTGTGGCGCTGGTGGTCAGGGTCCCTCGAGACGCCTCGTCAACCCTGGCTTGAGCGGCTCGAAAACCCGGGCCGGGATCTGCTTAGAATCCGCGCCTCGCGCTTGACACTGCACGCCGCCGACGGCTGTAATCGTTTGGCCAGGCTCGACCCGGTTTTCACCGGTCTCTCGAGACTCTCCAGAGCTTCGCAGGCTCCAGGCGCGTCAGCCGCCCCATTCGTTTTACGGCACGTCTAACAGCGTAGAGGGATCCCTTCGTGAACAAGAGTGAACTGATCGATCACATCGCCCAGCAGGCCGACATTTCGAAGGCGGCGGCCGGCCGCGCGCTCGAGGCCGTGATCGGCGGTGTGAAGTCCACGCTCAAGAAGGGCGGCAGTGTGTCGCTCGTCGGTTTCGGCACCTTCTCGGTCACCAAGCGTGCCGCGCGCAGCGGCCGCAACCCGCGCACCGGCGCCACCATTAAAATCAAGGCAGCCAAGGTTCCGAAGTTCCGCCCCGGCAAGGGCCTGCGGGACTCTCTCTGATCCACCAGTCACTGGGTGCTTAGCTCAGCCGGTAGAGCGGCGCCCTTACAAGGCGTAGGTCGGCGGTTCGAACCCGTCAGCACCCACCAGCGACAATAGGCGGCTCCGGGCCGCCGGCACATCAACAAAGGCGGGCCTCGGGGTCCGCCTTTGTGCCATCCAGGCATGACATCTCTGCACCGAAAGCCGTTCCCGCATGTTCGAGTTCGTTCGCAATAACACCCGCCTGCTGCAGGGCATCCTGGTGGTGCTGATCTTCCCGGCCTTCGTGGTCGCGAGCTGCCAGGGCTATGAGCAGTTCATGGAAGGCGGCAACGCCACCGTCGCCAAGGTCGATGGCCAGACCATCACCCAGGCCGAGTGGGACGCGGCGCACCAGCGCCAGGCCGAGCGCCTGCGCCAGCAGATGCCGGGCATCGACCCCAAGCTGCTGGACACGCCCGAAGCCAAGCATGAGACGCTGGAGCAGATGGTGCGTGAGCGCGTGCTGTTCGCCGCCATCAACAAGCAGCACCTGGCCGTGACCGACGAGCGCCTGCAGCGCGAGCTGCTGGCGGTGCCGCAGCTGGCCGCCCTGCGCCGCCCCGATGGCAGCTTCGACGTCGACGCCTACAAGGCGCTGCTGGCCGCCCAGGGCATGTCGCCCGCCGCCTTCGAGGCCAGCGTGCGCCAGGATGCGGCGCTCAAGCAGGTGGTCGGCGGGGTGGAGGCCAGCGCCTTCGCGCCCGACGGCGTGGCCCGCCAGTCGCTGGAGACGCTGCTGCAGCGCCGCCAGGTGCAGCTGCAGCGCTTCCTGACGCGTGACTACGTGGCCAAGGTGCAGCCCACCGATGCCGACCTGGAAGCCTTCCACAAGTCGCACAGCGACCTGTTCCGCGCGCCTGAGCAGGCCCGCATCGAGTACGTGGTGCTGACGCTGGACAGCCTGGCCAAGGACGTGACGGTCAGCGACGAAGAGCTGCGCAAGTACTACGACGAGAACGCCGCCCGCTACACCGCCGCCGAAGAGCGCCGCGCCAGCCACATCCTGGTCAAGGCCGACAAGGACGCGCCGGCCGCCGATCGCCAGAAGGCCAAGGCCAAGGCCGAAGCGCTGCTGGCCGAGCTGCGCAAGAACCCCGGCAGCTTCGCCGAAGTGGCCAAGAAGAACTCCGACGACCCGGGCTCGGCCGAGCGCGGTGGCGACCTCGACTTCTTCGGCCGCGGCGCGATGGTCAAGCCCTTCGAGGACGCGGCCTACGCGATGAAGCCGGGCGAGATCAGCAACGTGGTGGAAAGCGACTTCGGCTTCCACATCATCAAGCTGGACGCGGTGCGCGGCGGCGACAAGAAGCCTTTCGAGGCGGTGAAGCCCGAGATCGAGGCCGAGGTGCGCAAGCAGCTGGCCCAGCGCCGCTATGCCGAGGCGGCCGAGCAGTTCAGCAACACCGTCTATGAGCAGGCCGACACGCTGCAGCCGGTGATCGACAAGCTCAAGCTGGTCAAGCAGACGGCCGTGGTGCAGCGCACCCCGGTGCCCGGTGCCACCGGCCCGCTGGCGTCGCCCAAGCTGCTGGAAGCCGTGTTCTCCACCGACGCCACGCAGAACAAGCGCAACACCGAAGCGGTGGAGGTAGGCGCCAACCAGCTGGCTGCCGCCCGCGTGGTGGAGTACACGCCGGCGCGCGTGCAGCCGCTGGCCGAGGTCAAGTCGCAGGTGCGCGACCGTGTGGTCGACGAGCAGGCGATGGCCCTGGCCCGCAAGGACGGCGAAGCCCGCCTGGCGCAGCTGAAGGCCGATGCCAAGGCAGACGGCCTGCCGGCCGCCATCGAGGTGTCGCGCGCGCAACCGCAGGGCCTGCAGCGTCCGGTGCTCGACGCGGTGATGCGCGCCGACGCCAGCCAGCTGCCCGCTACGCTGGGCGTGGACGTGCCGGGTGAAGGCTACGTGGTGGCCCGCGTCACCCAGGTGAGCCCGCCCGATGCCAAGTCGCCCGAGATGCAACAGCTGCTGCCGCGCTATGCCCAGGCCTGGGGCACGGCCGAAGCCAACGCCTACATGAAGGCGCTGCGCAACCGCTTCCACGTGGAGTTCAAGGGCAACGGCGTGGCACCCGTCGCCGCAGCGGGCACCGAAGCGAAATAATGCTTGAAAGCCCACGAAGGTGGGCTATACTCATCGGCTCTGCGGTGGCTGTAGCTCAGTTGGTAGAGTCCCAGATTGTGATTCTGGTCGTCGTGGGTTCGAGTCCCATCAGCCACCCCATCCCAGCGTTTCATCGGGTCCCATGCCGGACCGAACTTCCCGCTAAAACAACGACTTAGACAGTCGCTTGAGTCAGGAAGGCTCCTGTCGTCCCACGGCAGCGCAGCGAAGTTGGGGGAACATCTGGGGGAACAAATGGCGTGTTCGCAGCCATTTGACGTTTTGTTCCCCCATGCTCACCGACAAGCAGTGCAAGAACGCGAGTTGCGACGCGGGTAGGCCCCGCGTGCGCCTGGCCGATTCCGGCGGTCTGTACCTGGAGGTCTCGCCCTCTGGGTCCAAGCGCTGGTTCTGGAAGTACCGCTTCGACGGGAAGGAGAAGCGCCTTGCCCTCGGGGCCTATCCAGATCTGGGTCTGAAGGAGGCCAGGGTCGCACGTGATGATGCGCGCAAGCAACATCAGTCCGGCGCAGATCCGGTGCTCACGCGGCAGGTGGAGCGCCTCAGTTCCCGGTTCGACGCCAACGCCAGCTTCGAGGTGACCGCGCGTGAGTTCCACGCGACCAAGAAGGTCGGCTGGAGCGATCACTACGCCAAGCGCTGGATGGAGCGCCTCGAGAAGGACATCTTCCCCTGGCTGGGCAAGCTTCCGCTCTCCCAGATAGGCGCACCGATGCTGCTGCAGACGCTGCGGCGCGTCGAGGCACGTGGCACGCGCGAACTGCCTCACTCTCTGCTGGAGGCCTGCGGGCAGGTGTTTCGATACGGCGTTGCCACCGGACGTTGTGAGCGCAGCCCCGCTTCGGATCTGCGCGGCGCATTGAAGCCGGTGCTGACCAGACACGTCTCGGCGATCGTCGAACCGGATCAGGTCGGCGACTTGATGCGCGCGATCGACGGCTACCACGGTCACCCCGTTACCCGGGCGGCACTGCTTCTGTCGGCGCTGCTCTTCCAGCGGCCAGGGAACATCCGGCAGATGGAGTGGGCCGAGCTGGATCTCGAGGCAAAGATGTGGGCGATTCCCTCCGCCAAGATGAAGCGGACGAAGCTGGAGAAGATCAACGGAAGGCCGCATCTGGTTCCGCTCGCCACCCAGGCTGTAGACGCTCTGAAGGACCTGATGCCGCTGACCGGCCGAGGGCGATACGTGTTTCCGTCCCTGATCAGTGCCAAGCGGCCGATGAGCGAGAACACGGTCCGGGTTGCCCTGCGCCGGCTAGGCTTCGACAACGAGACGATGACTCCCCATGGATTCCGGGCGATGGCCCGTACCGTGATGGTGGAGCGGCTCAACGTGGCGCCGGACGTGATCGAGGCCCAGCTGGCACATGGGAAGTCCGGCCCGCTGGGAGCTGCCTACGACAGGGCGGAGTTCATCGAACAGCGGCGCGACATGATGAGTGCCTGGGCCGACTACCTGGACTCCTTGAAGAACTGCCGCACTCCGGGGCAGCGTCCCGCTGTGCCCTGCGAGCCCACGCGGGAGAGCACCACGGAAGTCTGATGTTTGTGTAGGCTTCCTCCGGACCGACCAGAGACGGCTCAGGTGTTGGCCCTCAAAGGTCGTTTCGGACACAGGCTGCAACAGCGTGAAGCTCAAAGGCTAGGACACTGTTTTCCGTGAGCTTGAGTTGACCTCACTTCAAATGCGAATGCTGGCCTTCTTGGTGCTTGTCCTTGCGGGTGCCCTGGCCGGGTGGGCGATAGGGCAGGACGAAGCTTTGGCCACGCGGCTTGTCCTCGCGGCGGTCGGCGCCCTCGTAGGGGCTGCAGTGGGGGGTGCGCTGCTCAAGATTGGGCGGGGGCAGGTGTCTCGATCGCTCACAGGCAATCCCATTCCAGGTTCCGGCGTGACTTCCGAGGACCTCGCGGCCAACTATTGGCGCGACAAGGGACACCCACCCTTCATGAAGCCGCCTGAGGGGGACCCGCCATCTCGCGGGCCCGATTGACTACCGCTTGATGATCCCCTTCACCGCGTCTTTGGCATCTTGGAAGGTCTCGGCCGCGTCCCGGGCCACTTGCCTTGCGGTGCCTTTGAACAGCGACTGCCGTGGGGAAATCGTGCCGTCGTCGGCGCGCCCGGGGCTCCGCTCGTCATCGAACTCTTGCCGTCGAGCAGCAGTTCGGCCACGGAGATCGTCCGACGACGTCTGAATCTGCTGGCGAGCGTCGCTTGGTTCGGGCGCAGGTTGTGCCGGTGGAGAAACTGGAAGAGGAGCCTGACGAACCGTGCCCGTCGCTCTTCGATATGTAGCGTCAATGTCCGGCGTGATGCGAGGGTCACCGCTGTTGGTCGTGTACAGATGGCGGACGTCGTCGAAGGATGACGGCATGCCAGTGCCGTCGCTGAAGTTTCGGGTTGGAGCCAGCGCCTGTCGGGCAAGTTCAGCGCTCAGCAGTTGTTGAGCGGACGCGCTGGTACCACCGTACTGCTCAGCGTACCGAGTGAACATCGCCAGGTTGTAGGGATCCTGCGCAATGTCGATTGAAATCGAATCGCCTCTCTCCCTGGCCACGGCAAGCCGCTCAGAGAACGCGGTGCGATCGGCAAGGGAAGCATCTGCGCGGGCGGAGCGCGCGGTTGTGGTGGCGATCCTCGACGACAGTTCGCGTGCTTCGCGAGCATCGGTGGCTACAAGGCTCGCGACGGAACTGTCGCGCGACACACGATCGCCGAACTGCTTGAACTCCGAGGCCTGCTCGGACGTGAGCGCACCAAGCACCTTCCGCTCGTCTGCACTCAGTCCGGACAGGTAGGTCTTGTCTGCACTCGCGTTCAGTTGGGCGCCAACGAACCGCGCATTGAATCCGGCGTGACCTGTAACGCCAAGCGCAATGCGAGCAACCTGAGACTGTGTCAGCCCAGTGGACTCGGAAACGCTTCGGGAGATCTGATCCAGCCGATCGATGGTTTGCCCCAACTGCTCGAAGCTGCTGGATGTCGACCCCGTGCTGCTTCGCGATGACTTCAGCTTTGCCAAGCCCTTGGTGAATGCCTCGGACAGCACCGCCGAGCGTTCGGTGCTGGCGGCGACCGCTTCGCTTCGGGCTGCGTCGACCTGGCGGCTGGCGTCCTGCACGTCCTGTTCGCTCACGCGCATCGAGACGACCCGGGACGCGTAGCCCTGGTTGCGCAGCAGGCTCACGGCAGTCCGGCCGGTCAGCGTGTTCGACGAAAAGGTGTTGCCACTGATGTCGTTCTGCCAGTTGCTCATGAACGCGGACGTCCGGTTCGGCGCGAGCCGGATCTGGTCCATCGAGACATTGCCCATGCTCAGGTTGCCGGCGGCGGCACCCGCCGTGGCGCCGGCCACCATCGACTGCAGGCCCGAGAGACCGCCCACCAGCGCGGTGCCAAAGGTCTCCATCCGCTTGAGCGCGGCCCAGGCGATGAACGGGATGCTGATGGCGAGGTAGCCGATAACGGCCTCGCCGGAGATCGCCCGGGAGTAGATCGTCGATGCCGTCTGCAGCGACAGGGCCTTGGCGCCGCTGCCCAGGTCAGCCGCCGCCGCCAGGTCGTAGGCGGCGTAGATCGATGCCATGTAGTTGAGCACGGCATACAACGGCGGCCAAAGCTGGATCCAGATCAGCACCGCGGCGTAGCCCTTGAAGGCCAGCATGGTCTCGCGCCCGCTGGTCAGCAGCATCAGCAGGACGAGAAGGGGGAACAGCGCGTAGGTGATGGCCTCGATCACGTTGCGGAACACCGGCAGCGCCTGCTCGGCCACCTTGCCTGCATTCAGCCAGGCCGCGTTCTGCTGCGCCACGGACTGAGCCCGCCCGACGGCCAGCACCATGGCCGCAGGGTCGTTCACCTTCTGACCGATGATGTTGCTGGTGTCGTTGATCGCATTCAGCACCGCGTTCTGGCGGATCAGGTCGGCCGCCGTCGCGGCCGCGGTCGCGATGCTGTTCTTCAGGTAGGCCTGCTGGATTTGCCCGGCAATGGCGGCATTGGCGGCCGCCGCCGGCAGTGTCGGATTCAGCTGGAAGGCGAGCTTGCCCTGGATGCGGGTCAGTTGCGCGGGAAGCCGGCCGTTGAGGTTCGTGTAGGCGTTCGGGCAGGTGTCGACGGTGATCGAGCCGCCGGCGCTGGTCAAGGTCGTGAAACGGGCCGGGTTGGGCGATGCCATCAGCGCCCACACGTCGTCCGAGCTCGAGAACGTGCCCGGATCGACCGTGCCGTCGATCAGGTCGTACATCGTGCAGTTGTGGATGAAGTTGACCAGGTCCGTGCGGAAGTTCGGATCCTGGAAGGCGACGCCGCCTGTCTCCCGGATGAGGCGGTTGCCGAACATCAGGCCGTTCTTCTCGTAGCTCAGTTCGCTCGGCAGGGCGCCGACGCCCGGAATGACCTGGAAGGCCGTCTCGAACAGGCCCGTGAGCGTGTGCCCGACCGTGCTGGTGACGCTGCCGAGGAAGGCCACGCCGAACGGGACGTTGGCCACCACCTTGACGGCGGATCCGCCGGTCTTGTCGACGACGCCCACGGTCACCCGCGGCACGATGAGTACGGAGAACACCAGCAGCACCGTGGCCAGCCACTTCCAGCCCTGCAGCTTCTCGGGCGCGAAGGCGTAGGCCACCAGGGCCGCGATGAACCCGCAGAAGGCCACGGCGGCGACGGCCGCCATGTAGTCGCCGGAGCCGTGGATGGCTGCCGCAGCGTTGAAGATGCCGAACAGGCTGTCGGCGTTCTGGTAGGCGTAGATCTCCCACATGCGTCGCTCCTGGGGGAGCGTGGATCCTGAAGCGATGTGACGATGGCGTCGGCCAGGAACGACCTCAAAAGCACGGGGATATCGGCACTAAGGTGAACGACGGACTCCCGCCGGGGCTGGCCCACCCCAACCGGCTGCACCCGGTGGAGGGCCATCTTCTTGCACCCACAAGCCCGACCGAAGGGCGATGGCGAGTGCAGGGCGATGCTGGGACGGTAGAGGTCCCCATCGAGTCCTCTGCATGCCGTGCACGCCGCCCGCCAGCCCGGTTCCTTACCCGGCTTGGCCAGCCGGCTCCACTACGAACGCCACCGACCGGAGCAGACCACGCTGTACCGCCTGGTCCAGCAGCATGCGGCCAGCTTCATCGCCCACACCGAGGCCAGCACGGACGCCGAGTTGCCGCGGTTCATCAAGGACGAGTTCGACGCCTTCCTCGAGTGCGGCATCCTGGCGCATGGATTCCTGCGGCTACGCTGCGGCGAGTGCGGCCACGACAAGCTGCTGGCCTTCAGCTGCAAGCGCCGGGGATTCTGCCCCTCTTGCGGCGCCCGGCGCATGTCGCAGACCGCTGCGCACCTGGTCGACCACGTCATCCCGCACGTGCCGGTGCGGCAATGGGTGCTGTCGCTGCCGATCCCGCTGCGCGTGCTGCTGGCCGCGCAGCCGGAACTGGTCACGCCGGTGCTGCAGGTGGTGCAGCGCGTGGTCACGCGACATCTGCTGCGGCAGGCGGGGCTCAAGGCTGACGAAGGTCACGGCGGCGCCGTCACGCTGATCCAGCGCTTTGGCTCGGCCGCCAACCTCAACATCCACCTGCACTGTCTGGTACTGGACGGGGTGTACTGCTGCGACGCCGATGGTTCGCCGGCCTTCATTGAGGCGGATGCGCCCACCGACGACGAATTGCACGCGCTGCTGCAGACCGTCATCGCCCGGCTGATGAAGATGCTCACGCGCCGGGGCGTGCTGGTCGAAGACATGGGCCAGACCTACCTGGCCGAGCCGGATGCCGACGGCGAGGAGGCGCGCACGCTGCGGCCGCTGCAGGCCGCGGCCATCACCTACCGAATCGCCTTCGGGCCGCGCGCCGGGCAGAAGGTGCTGACCCTGAGAGGCGCGATGCCGCGCGAGGACTCGGCCCGCCAGCCGCTGTGCGCCGACATCGACGGATTCAGCCTGCACGCCGCGGTGCGGGTCGAAGCCCATGACCGCAAGCGGCTGGAACAGCTGTGCCGCTACATCACCCGCCCGGCGCTTTCCGACGAACGGGTGCAGGTCAATGCCGCCGGGCAGGTCGAGCTGAAGCTGAAGACACCGTGGCGCGACGGCACGACGCATCGGGTCTTGAGCCCGCTGGAGTTCATGCGGCGGCTTGCGGCGCTGGTTCCCCGGCCGCGTCTGCATCTCATCAGGTTCCACGGCGTGCTGGCGCCCAACGCCAAGCTGCGGTCCCTGGTGGTGCCGCAAGGGCCCGAGGTGGAGGAACGGGCCACCGCAGCCGTTGCCGCCAGCGAATGCGTGGTCCAGACCGAGACTAACCCGGACCGGCCGGACCGACCGCACCGAATTGCTTGGGCGCGGCTACTCAAGCGCGTGTTCGACATCGACATGCAGCACTGCCCCAACTGCGGCGCCGGGGAGCTCAAGATCATCGCGGCCATCCTGGAGCGACCGGTGATCGAGAAGATCCTGACCCACCTGGGACTGGATCCGCAGCCGCCGCCCAGAGGCCGAGCGCGCGAGGCGCGGCAAGACTGAAGCCGCCTGAGCCGCGTCGACCGTCCCGGACACCGTACACATCACAAAGGGCTGCGCAGCCTGGCGCCAGTGGCCGGTGGCGCTGCGCCCGCGTGCGGACTGGATGGCGGAAAACACAGGGTCAACCCCGAGATCAAGGCCCAACGAGCGCGAGGCGAGCCGTCAGGGCGGGCCGAATCCAGACAAGGCAACGGCTCAGGCGCCAGTTCCAAGCCATCCAGGCAGGCATCGGCTGCCCACCCAGGGCTGAGTCGGGCTTTCCAGGCTTTTCACAGACCAGACCGTTTGAAATTCCTATGCGCCAGCGCACGCCCGGTTGCCGCTGTGCTGTCCGGGGCGGGGCCAACTCCGCCGGGGGCCGGGTGTTCGGATGGCTCTGGCATCGGGCGAGTTGACTGCATCCAGGGTGTGTCGGCGGCCAGTCTAGCGACTTGATGTCAGTGCGAGGTGCTGCAGCGGGTCGATCGACCTTTGGCAAGGCGCCGTCCCGCCTGGCGCGCAGGTCAACTCGACGCGGCACGAAACTCGGCGGCGATGTCAAAGAAGGTGGCCACCAGCGGCGAGGGCCGCCGTTCGCGCCGGCACACCAGGTGCACGTGCGTGGCCATGTCGCTGTCCTGCACCGGCAGGCGCACCAGCCGGGCGTCCGGCACGTAGGCCGGCTCGGCCACCACGCCCAGGCCCATGCTCTGGGCCACGGCCTCGCGCACCGCCTCGCGGCTGCCCATCTCGATGGCCACCTGGAAACCCAGGCCGCGGCGCCGCATCGCGTCTTCGAACACCCGGCGTGTCGTCGAGCCTTCCTCGCGGATCACGAAGCGCTGATGCTGCAGATCGGCCATCGTCAGGGCGGCGCGCCGGGCCAGCGGATGATCGGCCGCCGCGAAGACCACCAGCGCTTGCCGGCGGTGCTCGACGCACTCCAGCGCCGGGTCGTCCACCGGGTTGAGCACCAGGCCGACATCGCCCTGATGATCGAGGATGCGTGAGGCGATCGACCGTGAATCGCCGACCCGCACGACGAGGTTCACCTGCGGATGCCGCCGTGCGAAGACACGCAGGATCGGCACGAGGTTGTAGGGTCCGATTGCGTGGATGACCAGCCGGCCGGCATATCGGTTCTGCGCGGCCAGCAGCAAGGCGTGGGCATCCTCCTCGGCGCTGAAGACGCGCCGCGTGTGCTCCAGCAGGGTTCGGCCGAAGTCGGTGAGTTCGAGGCGCCGGCCGCGGCGCCGGAACAGCTCGACGCCGTGGCTCTGCTCGAGCCGCTGGATGTGGGCCGACAGCGTGGGCTGCTGCAGCCCGAGCGTACGCGCGGCAGCGGTCATGCTGCCGGCGCGGGCGGTGGCGTCGAAGGCCCTCAGCGCGGCCAGGAGGCTGGTGCCGGTCATGGGCGATCCATAGATGGCGTCGATGAAGACCCCGCATTGTTCGGACGAAAACGTCACCGTGATGACACAGAAGCTGCACAGACTCCGGGCCCATGACGCCGCTTCCTTCATCGCATGCCGACTGGCTGATGCAACTGCGCGACGTGCGCGTGGCCTACCCCGGCGGCGTGCAGGCGCTCGCGCCGACCCGGCTCGACGTGGCCCCGGGCGAGTTCCTCGTGCTGCTCGGCGCCTCGGGCGCGGGCAAGTCCACGCTGCTGCGCTGTCTGAACGGGCTTGTGCGCCCGACCGCGGGCGAGGTGCGTGCGAACAACGTGCCCGGCGGCGTGCTGACGTCGCGTCATCTGCGTGAACACCGCCGTCGCTGCGGCATGGTCTTCCAGCAGCACCATCTGATCGGCCGCCAGACCGTGCTGGCCAACGTGCTGATGGGCTGCCTCGCGCAGCACCACCCGCTGCGCACGCTGTGGCCGTGGAGCCGCAGCGACCAGATCCGCGCGCTGGAAGGGCTGGATCGTGTCGGCCTGCTCGACAAGGCGCTGGCGCGTGCGGACACGCTCTCCGGCGGTCAGCAGCAGCGCGTGGGCATCGCGCGTGCGCTGGTGCAGTCGCCCACGCTGCTGCTGGCCGACGAACCGGTGGCCAGTCTCGACCCGGCCACCGCCGAGAGCGTGATGAGCCTGCTGCACCGGATCTGCAAGGGCGATCGGCTCACCGCCGTGGTCAGCCTGCACCAGGTGGGCCTGGCACGCCGTTATGCCGATCGCATCGTCGGCCTGCGCGGCGGCCGTGTCGTCTTCGATGGCCCGCCCGAGGCGCTCACCGCGCAGCGCGAGGCCGAGCTCTATGGCGCGCCTGCACCGCAGCGCGCCGCCCCCGAGGTATCCAACCAGGAGTTGCCATGTTCCGCCGCCGTCTCGCCCTTGCCGCTGTCGCTCTGAGCGCGCTCGTCACCACCCTGCCGGAGTTCGCACAGGCCCAGGGCCGCGACCCGGCGCGGTTGCGTGTCGCGCTGCTGCCCGACGAGAACGCTTCGAGCCTGATCCAGAACGCGCAGCCGCTGAAGGTCTATCTCGAGCAGACGCTGAAGAAGGACATCGAGCTGGTGGTCACCACCGACTACTCGTCGATGATCGAGGCGATGCGCTTCGGCCGCATCGAGGTGGCCTACTTCGGCCCGTTCTCCTACGTGCTGGCGAAGTCCAAGGCGCCGGCCATCGAGCCCTTCGCGGTGGGGGTCGAGCGCGGGTCGCCCACCTATCAGTCGGTGCTGATCGCCACCGCCGGCGGCCCGGTCAAGTCGCTCGACGACATCCGCGGCAAGGCCTTCGGCTTCGGCGACCAGGCGTCGACCTCCAGCCACCTCGCGCCGCGCGCGCACCTGCTGAAGAAGGCGAAGCTCGACGGCGAGCGCGACTACCGCGTGGTGCACCTCGGCACCCACGACGCGGTGGCCCGCGCGGTGCAGGCCGGGCAGGTGCCGGCCGGCGCACTCTCCAAGCCCATCCTCGACAACCTGGTCAAGCGCGGCACCATCGACGCCAGCCGGGTCGTCGAGCTCGATCTCTCGGCGCCGATCCCGAACTATCCGATCGTCATGCAGGGCAACCTCGCGCCGGAGTTGAAGCGGCGCATCCGCGACGCCTTCCTGACGATGAAGGACAAGGAGGTGCTCAAGGCCTTCCGCGTCGAGGCCTTCGCGCCGACCACCGACGAGGCCTACGACGTGCTGCGCGACACCGCCAGCGTGCTCAAGCTTGATCTCGGGAGCATGAAGTGACGGGTGCCAGTGCCACGATGCAGGCGCTGCTGGCCGAGGACGGCCGGCGCCGCCGCCGCACGCTGGCCGGTGCGGCGCTGCTGCTCGCCGCCTCGGTGCTGGCGCTGGCCGCCACCGGCTTCTTCGATGCGGAGCGTTTTGCCGATGGCCTGCCGGCGCTGATGCAACTCGGCTCGGAGATGGTGCCGCCCAACTTCGCGCGCTGGCAGAGCTGGCTCAAGCCGCTGCTGGACACGCTGGCGATGTCGGTCGCCGGGACCGCGCTGACGGTGATCGTCTCGCTGCCGCTGGCGTTGCTGGCCTCGCCCAACACCACACCGCATCCGGCCGTGCTGCGGGTCGCGCGCACGATGATGGCGGCCTTCCGCTCGGTGCCCGAGATCATCCTCGGCATCATCTTCGTGGCGGCGGTCGGCTTCGGCGCGCTGCCCGGCGTGCTGGCGCTGGCGCTGCACTCCACCGGCATGGTGGCCAAGTTCTATGCCGAGGCGATCGAGCACGTCGACGCCAAGCCGCTGGAGGCCGCCACGGCCGCGGGCGCCAGCCGCCTGCAGGTGATCACGCATGCGGTGCTGCCGCAGGTGCTGCCGCAGCTGGCCGACATCACCATCTACCGCTGGGAGTACCACTTCCGCGCCTCGGCCGTGCTCGGCATCGTCGGTGCGGGGGGCATCGGCTTCGAGCTGATGGCAGCGCTGCGGCTGATCAAGTACGACGAGGTCTCGGCCATCCTGCTGTCGGTACTGGCCTGCGTGCTCGTCGTCGACGGGCTGGGTGCGGCGCTGCGCCGCCGATTGAAGTGACAAGGAGCGATCGCGTGCACCGCATCGTCATCAGCCAGCCCATCCATGCCGAGGTGCTGATGCGCCTGCAGACCGCCGGCGAGGTGGTGATGAACCCGGGCCCCGAGCCGTGGAGCGCCGAGCAGCTGGCCGGCCACCTGCGTGAGGCCGATGCCTGGATGGCCTTCATGACCGACCGCATCGACGCGGCGGTACTGGCCCAGGCGCCGCGCCTGCGCACGGTGGCCTGTGCATTGAAGGGCTTCGACAACTTCGACCTCGCTGCCTGCGAGCGTGCCGGCGTGCAAGTGAGCTTCGTGCCGGATCTGCTCACCGAGCCCACCGCCGAGCTGGCCATCGGCCTGGCGATCGCCGCGGGGCGGCATGTGCTCGAGGGCGATCGGCGCGTGCGGGCCGGCTATGCCGGCTGGCGCCCGGCGCTCTACGGCACCGGCCTGCATGGGTCCACCGTGGCGGTAGTGGGCCTCGGCGCGGTCGGGCGTGCCATCGTCGACCGGCTGCAGGGCTTCGGTTGCGCGGAGATCCTCGGCGTGGACCCGCAGCACCGCGATGCGCGCACGCGTGCGGTCGGCCTGCGCGATGCCTTGCAGCGCGCGCACTACGTGCTGCTGGCCGTGCCACTCACCGAGGCATCGCGCCACCTGATCGACGAAATGGCGCTCGCCGCTGCGCGCCCGGGCCAGCTGCTGGTCAACGTCGGCCGCGGTTCGGTCGTCGACGAGCGCGCCGTGCTCGCCGCCTTGCAGAGCGATCTCCTCGGCGCCTATGCCGCCGATGTCTTCGAGATGGAAGACTGGAACCTGCCCGATCGCCCGAGCGCCATTCCCGAGGCGCTGCTGCGGCATCCCCGAACGGTGTTCACGCCGCATCTCGGCTCGGCGGTGCGCGAGGTGCGCCTGGCCATCGAGCAGCGCGCGGCCGACAACCTGCTCGCGGCACTCGCCGGCCGCGCCGTGGCCGATCTGGCGACGCCGGCGTGACGGTCCTGCCGGGAAGAGGGCCTCCATGGAATGAATCGTGGCAGGGTGGACTCTTGACCTTGACATCGTGTGAAGGTCAAGACTGCCGACCCTGATCCCGACGCGGGCTTGCGGCGGCGCGGCCGCTGCGGCAGCGTCGAACCTCTTCTGTGGAGATGCCGGAATGGACCGTCACCAGGCCTTTCAATGCTTCTGCCGCGTCGTCGAGACCGGCGGCTTCGCCGCCGCGGCGCGCGATCTCGATCACTCGCCATCGATGGTCACCAAGACCATCCAGCAGCTGGAGGAGTGGACCGGCAGCCGCCTGCTCGCGCGCACCACGCGGCGCATGCAGCTCACCGAAGCCGGCGAACGCTTCTACGCCTACTGCCGGCGCGTGCTCGACGACACCGAGCGCACGCTCGGCGCCCTGCGTGCTGCGCACGGCGAGCTCAGCGGCCGGCTGGTGCTGGCGGTACCGGTCTCGCTGACGCTGTCCTTCATGAAGGACCATCTCCACGCGTTCCAGTCGGCCCACCCGGGCATCGAGCTGGAGCTGAGGCTGTCGGACCGCCCTGTGGACCTCGTGCGCGACGGGGTGGACGTGGCGCTGCGGGGGCAGGCGCAGCTCGAGGACTCGTCGCTCGTGGCCGTGCCGCTGATGGTGCTGCAGCGCGCGGTGGCAGCGGCCCCGGATTACTGGCGGCGCCACGGCAAGCCCGATCACCCCTCGGCGCTGGCGACGCACAACGGCCTGGCCTACACGCTCGGCGCCGACGCCACGCGCTGGCAGTTCAGCGGCCCCGGGGGCGCCAGCCACACGGTGGAGGTGCATGGCAGCTTCCGCGCGGACAACAGCCTGATGCTGATCGACGCGATGCTGCGCGGCGTGGGAGTCGGCCTCGTGCCCACGGTGATGATGCGCTGAGGCGGATGCGCCCACCGACGACGAATTGCACGCGCTGCTGCAGACCGTCATCGCCCGGCTGATGAAGATGCTCACGCGCCGGGGCGTGCTGGTCGAAGACATGGGCCAGACCTACCTGGCCGAGCCGGATGCCGACGGCGAGGAGGCGCGCACGCTGCGGCCGCTGCAGGCCGCGGCCATCACCTACCGAATCGCCTTCGGGCCGCGCGCCGGGCAGAAGGTGCTGACCCTGAGAGGCGCGATGCCGCGCGAGGACTCGGCCCGCCAGCCGCTGTGCGCCGACATCGACGGATTCAGCCTGCACGCCGCGGTGCGGGTCGAAGCCCATGACCGCAAGCGGCTGGAACAGCTGTGCCGCTACATCACCCGCCCGGCGCTTTCCGACGAACGGGTGCAGGTCAATGCCGCCGGGCAGGTCGAGCTGAAGCTGAAGACACCGTGGCGCGACGGCACGACGCATCTGGTCTTGAGCCCGCTGGAGTTCATGCAGCGGCTTGCGGCGCTGGTTCCCCGGCCGCGTCTGCATCTCATCAGGTTCCACGGCGTGCTGGCGCCCAACGCCAAGCTGCGGTCCCTGGTGGTGCCGCAAGGGCCCGAGGTGGAGGAACGGGCCACCGCAGCCGTTGCCGCCAGCGAATGCGTGGTCCAGACCGAGACTAACCCGGACCGGCCGGACCGACCGCACCGAATTGCTTGGGCGCGGCTACTCAAGCGCGTGTTCGACATCGACATGCAGCACTGCCCCAACTGCGGCGCCGGGGAGCTCAAGATCATCGCGGCCATCCTGGAGCGACCGGTGATCGAGAAGATCCTGACCCACCTGGGACTGGATCCGCAGCCGCCGCCCAGAGGCCGAGCGCGCGAGGCGCGGCAAGACTGAAGCCGCCTGAGCCGCGTCGACCGTCCCGGACACCGTACACATCACAAAGGGCTGCGCAGCCTGGCGCCAGTGGCCGGTGGCGCTGCGCCCGCGTGCGGACTGGATGGCGGAAAACACAGGGTCAACCCCGAGATCAAGGCCCAACGAGCGCGAGGCGAGCCGTCAGGGCGGGCCGAATCCAGACAAGGCAACGGCTCAGGCGCCAGTTCCAAGCCATCCAGGCAGGCATCGGCTGCCCACCCAGGGCTGAGTCGGGCTTTCCAGGCTTTTCACAGACCAGACCGTTTGAAATTCCTATGCGCCGGTGTCGATGCACGGCGCCACCGCGGCCACCATCGCCTCGTGCGCCTTGGCGCTCATCTCCAGCGCGGTGACGAAGGCGTTCGTCAGCGGCGCCTTCTCGCCCTTGAGGTGGCGGTACAGGCGCCAGGCGTGGTCTTCCACCGCATATTCCTTGAAGCTGCCGTCGGGCATGCGCTTCTTGCGGTTGTACGTCCAGCTGAAGGCGGGTTCGATGCCGTTGCTGGCGTTGTCGGCGAACGCGAGGCTGATGGTGCCGGTGGGCGCGATCGACAGCAGGTGCGAATTGCGCAGGCCGTGGGCACGGATGCGGTCCTTCAGCGGCTGCGGCAGGCGCGAGGCGAAGGTGCTGCCGCTGAGGTACAGGTCGGCATTGAACAGCGGGAACGAGCCGCGCTCGCGCGCCAGGTCGCTCGAGGCCTCGTAGGCGGCGTCGCGCATCACCTCGCTGATGCGCCGCGCCATCGCGCGCGCCTCGGGGGTGTCGTAGCGCAGGTTCAACATCACCAGCGCGTCGCCCAGGCCGGTGAAGCCCAGCCCCACGCGGCGCTTGTTGCGCGCTTCCTGCTGCTGCTGCGGCAAGGGCCAGACGGTCACGTCGAGCACGTTGTCGAGCATGCGCGTGGCGACCTTGGCCACCTTGGCGAAAGCCGCCTCGTCGAACGCGGCGTTCGGCTCGAAGGGATCCCGCACGAAGCGCGTCAGGTCGATCGAGCCGAGGCAGCAGCAGCCGTAGGGCGGCAGCGGCTGTTCCGCGCAGGGGTTGGTGCTGGCGATCGTCTCGCAGTACGACAGGTTGTTGTCGCGGTTGATGTGGTCGAGGAAGAGCACGCCAGGCTCGGCGTGGTCGTAGGTGGAGCGCATGATCTGTTCCCACAGGTCGCGCGCGCGGATCTTGCGGTAGACCCACAGGCCATGGCCGCCGGGCTCGGCCTTCTGGTAGGCCCCGGCCGCCTTCTGCGCCACGCCGGGCTCGGCGCGGTGCACCAGCTCGAAGTCGGCATCGGCCTGCACGGCGTCCATGAAGGCGTCGGTCACGCCCACCGAGATGTTGAAGTTCTTCAGGTCGCCGCCGTCCTTGGCGTGGATGAACTCCTCCACGTCGGGGTGGTCGCAGCGCAGCACGCCCATCTGCGCGCCGCGGCGCGCGCCGGCGCTCTCCACCGTCTCGCAGCTGCGGTCGAACACGCGCATGTAGCTCACCGGGCCGGAAGCCGAGCTCTGCGTGCTGCCCACCCAGGCGCCGCGCGGGCGGATGCGCGAGAAGTCGTAGCCCACGCCGCCGCCGCGGCGCATGGTCTCGGCGGCCTCGGTCAGCGCGGTGTAGATGCCGGGATGGCCGTCGTCGACGTGGGCGATCGAATCGCCCACCGGCTGCACGAAGCAGTTGATCAGCGTGGCCGAGAGCTCGGTGCCGGCGGCCGACTGGATGCGCCCGGCGGGCACGAAGCCGGCGTCGAGCGCGGCGGCAAAACGTTCTTCCCACTGCTTGCGCTGCTCGACGGGCTCGGCCTGGGCCAGGGCGCGCGCCACGCGGGCGTGCACGGCGGCGATGCTGCGCTCGTCGCCCTTGGCGTACTTCTCGATCAGCACCTCTTCGCTGATCGGCTGGGCGGGCAGGTTGTGCTGGGTGTGCGGCGCGTCGGCGCCTTGGCGGGTCTCTTGCATGGGTGCTGTCTCCGGTGCGAGGGCGCACGGTAGCCCTGCGGCCCCCGCGCACCTTTGACCTGGATGAAAAGACAGCCCGCATGGTGCCCCATCCGCGGCGGATTGACACAGGGCAAAGCCCTCCTGGCGGAGGGCCGATAACCGCCGAGCGGACTCAGAGCCCGCGCTTGGCGCGCGTGAGCAAGGTGCTCACCTCGCTGGAGACGCTGGCGAACGCGGAGCCGGAGCCGATCAGCCTCTCGGCATCGCCGTAGGCGCCGGCGTTGATCTTGCGCGCCACCGCGCCGGCGGCGGCATGGAACTCGGCGTGCTTGCCCAGCAGCTCGGTGAAGGTCGGGCGGCTGCCCCAGCGCCGGCCGCCGGCGCCGTGCAGCCACTGGCCCAGCGGACAACGGTCGTCGCGGCAGATCGTCTCGGCGTCGAGCTGGGCGTGTTCGGCGATGGCCTTGCGCAGCCTGACCTTCCACTGGCGATGCGCGTCGATGGCCTGATCGAAGTCGAAGTCGTCGACGCGGTCCTGCTGCACCGGCTCGGCCAGCCGCACGCCTTCGGGCAGGCGGAAGCGCGCCACCTCGGTGGCCAGCGACTCGGCCTGGCTCTTCATCGCGCCGGAGGCGGCGGCGGTCTGCTCGACCAGTGCAGCGTTCTGCTGCGTCATGCGGTCGAGCTCCTGCACGGCCGCGCCGATCTGCGCGATGCCCAGGCTCTGCTCGCGCGCGCCGTTGGCCACCTCGGCCAGCAGCTGGCTGACGCGCTGCGAGGCGGCGACGATCTCCTCCATCGTCGTGCCCGCGCGGTGCACGGTGCCGGTGCCCGCCTCGACCTGCTCGACGCTGCGGCCGATCAGGTCACGGATCTCGCGCGCCGCGCCGGCCGAACGCTGCGCCAGCGTGCGCACCTCGCCGGCCACCACCGCGAAGCCGCGGCCCTGCTCGCCGGCACGCGCGGCTTCCACCGCCGCATTGAGCGCCAGGATGTTGGTCTGGAAGGCGATGCCGTCGATCGTGCCGATGATGTCGGCGATGCGCGCCGACGACTCGCGGATGCTGTCCATGGTCTGCACCACGTCACGCATCACGCGGCCGCCCTCGCCGGCCAGCTCGGCGTTGTGCCCGGCCACGCGGGCAGCCTCGGTGGTGTTGTCGGAGCTGCTCTTGACCGTCGAGGAGATCTCTTCCATCGAGGCGGCCGATTCCTCCAGGTTGGCGGCGGCCTGCTCGGTGCGCGCCGAGAGGTCCATCGCGCCGCTGGCGATCTCGCTGCTGGAGTGCACGATCTCGTCGCTGGAGCGGCGCACGCGCTGCACCATCTGGCGCAGCGAATCCTGCATCGCGCGCAGCTCGAGCATCAGCTGCGCGGCCTCGTCGTTGCCCCAGGGCGAAGGCGAGGTGGTGAGGTCGCCGGAAGTCATCGCGCGCAGGTGGCGGCGCGTCTCCTTCAGGCCGCCGTCCATCACGCGGTAGAAGCTCAGGAACAGGTAGCCGGCCAGCAGCAGCGCCGCCACGACGATGGCGGCGTCCATCGTCAGCTGGCGCATCGTGGCCTCGCGCAGGTCGCCGATGTAGATGCCCGAGCCGATCACCCAGCCCCAGGGCTCGAAGCCCTGCACGTAGGAGATCTTGTCCACCGGTGCACTGCTGCCCGGCTTGGGCCACTGGTAGGCGACGAAGCCCTTGCCGCTCTCGCGCACCTTGGCGACGAAGGCCTTGAACAGCGGCAGGCCGTTCGGGTCCTTCATGTCGGAGACGTCCTTGCCGTCGAGTTCCGGCTTGATCGGGTGCATCACGACGCGCGGATGCATGTCGTTGATCCAGAAGTACTCGTTGCCCTCGTAGCGCAGCGCGGCGATCGCACCACGCGCGAGCTGCTGGGCCTGGGCGCGGTCCATCCTGCCGCTCGTCTCCTGCGCGTGCGCCCAGACGACGATGCCGTGGGCGATCTCGACGTGCTGGCGGGTCGAATCCTGGCGCGCCTGCAGCGACAGATCGGCCTGGTGCATCAGCTGCCAGCCGATCAGGCCGAGCAGCGGCACCACGAAGGCCAGCGAGATGATCACTGCCTTGGCACTGAAGCGCAGCGCGCGGAACAGGCGCACCCCCGGGGCCCAGATGCCGTGATAGGCGAAGAAGCCGGAGTCGGCGCCGGCAGGTCGTGCGGAAGAGGCGGCGCCGCCGCCCGTGGCAAGGATCGCTGTCATGTGAAGTTTTCCCGAGTGACCGGTGATGACGGTGACGGTTGCGCCCGCTCTCGCGGCCGGCGCACCAGGCACTGCTCACCTTTTCGGTGCGCGGTCAGAAAACTTGACACCTGATCAGATTGACGCCCCCTCCGCCGCCGCCCGCGTGCGGCGCGCACGGCCGCTCCAGGCCGCCTGGCGCAACGCCCAGGCGGCCACCGCGGCGCACCAGGCGGCTGCAGTGGCTGGCAGCAGCACCGGCTCCACCGCCGGCCAGACGGCCGCGGCGATGCGCAGCAGCACGGCCAGCTGCAGCACGCCGAAGAGCGCCCAGGCGAGGCCGTCGGCCGCCACCGTGCGCCCGGCCAGGCCGCTGGACACGCGGGTGACCATGGCCATCATCGCGCTGCCGAGGAAGCCCATCGAGAAGGCATGCTGCGCCGCCAGGCCCAGCGAGCGCGTGCCCTCGCTGGCCCACAGCAGCGCCTGCGACGCCGCCGCCAGAGCGAAGGCCACGCCGAGCCAGGCCACAGCCAGCTGCAGCATCACCACCAGCCGGAAGCGCAGGCCCTGCAGCAGGAGCCAGCGCGCCGCGAGCGCGAGCACGCCGATCGCCGCGGCGCCGTCGAGCGCCATCTGCGCGAGCTGCCAGGCCGGCGGCTGCGGCCACCACCACAGGTCGGCCAGCGCGAAGGGCCACTGGGCGAGGCACAGCGCCACCAGCGTGGCGAGCAGCCAGCGCGGCTGCCTGGCCGCAAGCGCGGGGGCCACGTCGTCGTCGAACACCGGCAGCAGGCGGTGCACGGCGACCACGAAGACCGGCGCCACGAAGCCCCACAGGCCGAGCTGCAGCGCCGCGCGGGCGATGTCCTCGCGGCCGGCGGCGAGCATCACGGCCGAGCCCAGTTGCGCCAGCACGCCCAGCCGCGAGGCCGCGGCGATCAGGCGCAGGTGGGTGCGGTCGGGCTTCGTGCCCAGCGCCACCAGCGCGGCCAACCGGCGCACCAGCGCATGCCAACCGAGCGCGGCGACGAGCAGCCCGGCCGCGGCCAGCAGCACGTGCATGTGCGCACCGGCCGCGAACAACAGCCAGCCCGAAGCGACAGTCGCCACCGGACGCAGCAGGCCCCGCGCCGGCACCGGCGGCAGGCCGAGCCACTTCGGCGCGGCGGTGAACAGGAAGCCGGCGAAGAACAGCGGCATGAAGCCGAACGAGAACAGCACGCTGCGGCGAGTGCGGCCACGACAAGCTGCTGGCCTTCAGCTGCAAGCGCCGGGGATTCTGCCCCTCTTGCGGCGCCCGGCGCATGTCGCAGACCGCTGCGCACCTGGTCGACCACGTCATCCCGCACGTGCCGGTGCGGCAATGGGTGCTGTCGCTGCCGATCCCGCTGCGCGTGCTGCTGGCCGCGCAGCCGGAACTGGTCACGCCGGTGCTGCAGGTGGTGCAGCGCGTGGTCACGCGACATCTGCTGCGGCAGGCGGGGCTCAAGGCTGACGAAGGTCACGGCGGCGCCGTCACGCTGATCCAGCGCTTTGGCTCGGCCGCCAACCTCAACATCCACCTGCACTGTCTGGTACTGGACGGGGTGTACTGCTGCGACGCCGATGGTTCGCCGGCCTTCATTGAGGCGGATGCGCCCACCGACGACGAATTGCACGCGCTGCTGCAGACCGTCATCGCCCGGCTGATGAAGATGCTCACGCGCCGGGGCGTGCTGGTCGAAGACATGGGCCAGACCTACCTGGCCGAGCCGGATGCCGACGGCGAGGAGGCGCGCACGCTGCGGCCGCTGCAGGCCGCGGCCATCACCTACCGAATCGCCTTCGGGCCGCGCGCCGGGCAGAAGGTGCTGACCCTGAGAGGCGCGATGCCGCGCGAGGACTCGGCCCGCCAGCCGCTGTGCGCCGACATCGACGGATTCAGCCTGCACGCCGCGGTGCGGGTCGAAGCCCATGACCGCAAGCGGCTGGAACAGCTGTGCCGCTACATCACCCGCCCGGCGCTTTCCGACGAACGGGTGCAGGTCAATGCCGCCGGGCAGGTCGAGCTGAAGCTGAAGACACCGTGGCGCGACGGCACGACGCATCGGGTCTTGAGCCCGCTGGAGTTCATGCGGCGGCTTGCGGCGCTGGTTCCCCGGCCGCGTCTGCATCTCATCAGGTTCCACGGCGTGCTGGCGCCCAACGCCAAGCTGCGGTCCCTGGTGGTGCCGCAAGGGCCCGAGGTGGAGGAACGGGCCACCGCAGCCGTTGCCGCCAGCGAATGCGTGGTCCAGACCGAGACTAACCCGGACCGGCCGGACCGACCGCACCGAATTGCTTGGGCGCGGCTACTCAAGCGCGTGTTCGACATCGACATGCAGCACTGCCCCAACTGCGGCGCCGGGGAGCTCAAGATCATCGCGGCCATCCTGGAGCGACCGGTGATCGAGAAGATCCTGACCCACCTGGGACTGGATCCGCAGCCGCCGCCCAGAGGCCGAGCGCGCGAGGCGCGGCAAGACTGAAGCCGCCTGAGCCGCGTCGACCGTCCCGGACACCGTACACATCACAAAGGGCTGCGCAGCCTGGCGCCAGTGGCCGGTGGCGCTGCGCCCGCGTGCGGACTGGATGGCGGAAAACACAGGGTCAACCCCGAGATCAAGGCCCAACGAGCGCGAGGCGAGCCGTCAGGGCGGGCCGAATCCAGACAAGGCAACGGCCCAGGCGCCAGTTCCAAGCCATCCAGGCAGGCATCGGCTGCCCACCCAGGGCTGAGTCGGGCTTTCCAGGCTTTTCACAGACCAGACCGTTTGAAATTCCTATGCGCCAGCACTTGTAGGCTCCCGATCAAACCTTTACCTATCGCCGGATCGGACTGCCCCAGCACACCCTCTCTGGAAATTTGAGTCACATCAATCGCCCAGCAGGTCGCTGGATGTTGACTCTTGAATTTCGGCATGTTAGGCGCAATATCTTGCAAAGTCTTGCAAGAATTTCCTCAGGCGAGGCCGCGTTACGACGGAACTTGTGGGGGTGGTATGACAGCGCGCCAGCAGGCGATCTGCACACTCGACGAGTTGGCTGCCTACTTGAAAGTCGGCAAGCGGACGCTCTACCGGCTCGCCGCGCACGGGGAAATTCCGGCCTTCAAGGTGGGCGGGACATGGCGGTTTCGTCAAAGTGAAATCGATCGATGGATCAATGATCAGACCCAAGCAGGCAGAAAGAAGGAGGTGATACAGATGAGCAGCCAAAGTCAGCGAAACATCCCGTGTCGCCTGGGCGCGCTGTCCGTCGCCGCAGGCAAACGGAGTGAGCGAGAGTCTTCAATTTTTCTTCTGGAGGTGTGACATGGACTTTGATTTCAAGAAATTGGCTCCCTGGAACTGGTTCAAGAAGGAGCAGGAAGAACAACAGAGCACGGCCTCGCTGCCGGTGCAGCGCAATGACCTGCCGGTGGCGGGTGGGCCCGTCAGTCCCATCCTGCAATTGCATCGCGATATCGACCGCCTGTTCGACGACGCGTTTCGAGGCTTCGGTTTCCCGACGCTGGCCATGCCACGCTGGCCGTCGGACTGGCCGGGCATGCTGAAGCCGGCGCTGGACATCCAGGAGACCGACAAGCAGTACAAGATCGCCCTGGAAGTACCCGGCGTCGAGGAAAAAGACATCCAGATCACGCTCGACAACGACGTGCTGCTGGTGCGCGGTGAAAAGCGTCAGGAGCAGGAAACGAAAGACGGCGGTTTCCACCGGGTGGAGCGCTCCTACGGCAGCTTTCAGCGCGCTCTGAACCTGCCGGCCGATGCCAACCAGGACACGATCAAGGCCGCTTTCAAGAACGGTGTGCTCACGATCACGATGGAAAAGCGCGAGGCCAGTACGCCCAAGCAGGGGCGCTCGATCCCGATCAACGGCTGACGCGGGGCAGCGCGCTTTTTTCAAAAACCACAAAGAGATGAGGCACCGTGATCGGCGGTGCCTCGTCAGATCAATCTTTACAGGAGCATCAGCATGGCCAGAAAACAATGCCAAGTCTGCGGCCAGCCCGCCACGGTGCGGGTGGAAGCCAATCTCAATGGTCGCCACAGCACCATGCTGTTGTGTGACGATCACTATCGCCAACTGGTGCGCCAGCAAAAGCGCACCGTCTCACCGCTGGAAGCCTTGTTCGGCTCGCGCAGCGGGCTGTTCGAAGACTTCCTTGGCAGCGACTTCTTCCGCATCGGTGACGACGCACCGTCCATGGCGGCCGATACCGACGAGGTCGTCGATGCCTCGTTCGGCGAACCCGCCCCGGCCGGTACGGGCACCGCGCGCCGTCGCGGCAGTGGGCTCGCCAGCCGTATCAGCGAACAGTCCGAGGCCCTATTGCAGGAGGCCGCCCGACACGCTGCAGAGTTCGGGCGCGCCGAAGTCGATACCGAACACCTGCTGCTGGCGCTATCCGACAGCGACGTGGTCAAGACCATCCTGGGGCAGTTCAAGATCAAGGTCGATGACCTTAAGCGCCAGATCGAATCCGAAGCCAAGCGCGGCGATAAGCCGTTCGAGGGCGAGATCGGCGTGTCGCCCCGGGTCAAGGACGCGCTCAGCCGTGCTTTCGTGGCCTCCAACGAACTCGGCCACTCTTATGTCGGGCCGGAGCATTTCCTGATCGGGCTCGCCGAGGAAGGCGAAGGTTTGGCGGCCAACCTGCTGCGCCGTTACGGCCTCACGCCGCAAGCGCTGCGCCAGCAGGTAAGCAAGGTGGTCGGCAAAGGGGCCGAGGATGGCCGCGCCGAGACGCCGACCAACACGCCGGAACTCGACAAGTATTCGCGCGACCTCACCAAGATGGCGCGCGAGGGCAAGCTCGATCCGGTCATCGGTCGCGCGCAGGAGATCGAGACGACCATCGAAGTGCTGGCCCGGCGCAAGAAGAACAACCCTGTGCTGATCGGCGAGCCCGGCGTCGGCAAGACCGCCATCGTCGAAGGGTTGGCGCAGCGCATGGTGGCCGGCGAAGTGCCTGAGACGCTGCGCGACAAGCGCCTGGTGGAACTCAACATCAATGCCATGGTGGCTGGCGCCAAGTACCGGGGCGAGTTCGAGGAGCGCGTGCAGAAGGTGCTCAAGGAAGTGACCGAGCACCAGGGCGAGCTGATTCTCTTCATCGACGAGGTGCACACCATCGTCGGTGCAGGCCAGGGTGGCGGCGAAGGCGGGCTGGACGTGGCCAACGTGTTCAAGCCGATGATGGCGCGCGGCGAACTGAACCTGATCGGCGCCACGACGCTCAACGAGTACCAGAAGTACATCGAGAAGGACGCCGCACTGGAGCGTCGCTTCCAGCCGGTGATGGTGCCCGAGCCGACGGTAGCGCAGACCATGATGATCCTGCGCGGCCTGCGCGACACCTTCGAGGCGCACCACAAGGTCAGCATCACCGAGGATGCGATCATCGCCGCCGCCGAGTTGTCGGACCGCTACATCACCGCGCGCTTTTTGCCTGACAAGGCCATCGACCTGCTCGACCAGGCGGCCGCACGCGTGAAGCTGTCGGCCACGGCCCGCCCGGTGGCGGTGCAAGAGCTGGAGTCCGAACTGCACCAGCTGCGGCGTGAGCAGGACTATGTGGCCTCGCGCAAGCAGTACGACAAGGCCGCCGAGCTGGGCAAGCACATCGAGGCCAAAGAGGCCGAACTCAAGAAGCTTGTCGAGGAATGGGAACGCGAGCGCGCCTCGGGCAGTGCCGAAGTCAAAGCCGAGCATGTCGCGCAGATCGTCTCGCGCCTGACCGGCATTCCGGTCAACGAGCTGACGGTGGAAGAACGCGAGAAGCTGCTGCATCTGGAGCAGCGGCTGCACGAGCGCCTCGTGGGCCAGGACGAAGCGGTGCGCGCGGTGGCCGATGCCGTGCGGTTGTCGCGCGCGGGCCTGCGCGAAGGCAGCAAGCCGGTGGCGACTTTTCTGTTCCTCGGGCCGACCGGCGTGGGCAAGACCGAGCTCGCCAAGGCGCTGGCCGAGTCCATCTATGGCGATGAAGGTGCGCTGCTGCGCATCGACATGTCCGAGTACGGGGAACGCCATACCGTGGCACGCCTGGTGGGGGCGCCTCCGGGTTACGTCGGCTACGACGAGGGTGGCCAGCTCACCGAGAAGGTGCGGCGCAAACCCTACAGCGTGTTGCTGCTGGACGAGATCGAGAAGGCTCACCCCGACGTCTACAACATCCTGCTGCAGGTGTTCGACGACGGGCGGCTCACCGACGGCAAGGGCCGGGTGGTGGATTTCACCAATACCATCATCATCGCCACCTCGAACTTGGGCTCGGACATCATCCAGCGTCGGCTGAAGGCCCGTGGCGCCGCCGGCGAGGAATACGAGAAGACCAAGGGCGAGGTGATGGACGTGCTGCGCGGACACTTCCGCCCCGAGTTCCTCAACCGCATCGACGAGATCATCGTCTTCCATGCGCTGGGCAAGGAGGAGATCCGCCATATCGTCGGCCTGCAGCTCGATCGTGTGGCCCGCAACGCCGCCAGCCAGGGCGTGACGCTGACCTTCGATCAGACCTTGATCGATCACTTCGCGGAGGAAGGCTACAAGCCCGAGTTCGGCGCGCGTGAGCTCAAGCGGCTGATCCGCAGCGAGCTGGAAACTGCTCTGGCGCGCGAGATGCTGGGTGGCGGTATCGGCAAGGCCGATCACGCCAGCGCCCGCTGGGACGACAAGGCCGAACGGGTGGTCTTCGAGCGCCAGGAGCCACCCGCGAGGCCGGCCGAGCCTGAGAAGCCCGATGCCGCGAACGTGGCCGAGACGCCGCCGAGCGACGCGAGCAAGCCTGCGCGCAAGAAGAAGTCAGCGGGCGGCGAATCTTGAGTCATGGGGAGGCTGTCGTGTCCGACCCCAACGGGCTGACATGGGCAGCCACCCTCGTGTCGCTGGCGGTCGCTATCCCCACAGCGGGGCACGCGGTCATCTACAAGCGTGACCCTCGATCGGCCACGCTGTGGGTGCTGCTGATCGCGCTGTTGCCGCTGGGCGGTTCGCTGCTGTATGGGCTGTTCGGCATCAACCGTTACCAGCGGCGGGCGCGGCGGCTGTTTCCGGGGGCAGATCCTGCTGTTCGGCAGGACCTCGCGCCTACGATGCCCCAGGCCGTATCGGCGCCGTTTGCCGGCCTGGCGCACCTGGTGGGACGTGCCACCGGCCAGTCGCTGACCAGCGGCAACCGCATCGAGCCGCTCGTCGATGGCGAGCAGGCCTACCCGGCCATGCTCGCTGCCATCGAGTCGGCGCGGCACAGCGTCGCGCTGGCTTCGTACATCTTCGACAGCCAAGGCATCGGGGCGCAGTTCGTCGATGCGCTGCGCCGGGCTCATGAGCGCGGCGTGCAAGTGCGGGTGCTGATCGACGACGTCTATGCCCGCTGGAGGCCCCGCAGCGCCTACCGCGCCTTGCAACGCGCCGGCGTTCCGGCGGCGACGTTCAACCCGACGTTGATTCCCGCGCGCCTGCATGCCGCGCATCTGCGCAATCACCGCAAGCTGCTGGTGATCGATGGCGAGACGGGTTTCACTGGCGGCATGAACATCTTCAGCCCGTATTGGCGGCCCGATGCGCCGGAGCAGGCCTGTCACGATTTGCACTTTCGTCTGCGCGGGCCGGTGGTTGCGCATCTGATGCGGTGCTTCACCGATGATTGGTGCGATACCACGGGCGAGCGGCTCAGCAAGGGTTTCTGGGGCGAACCGCCCGCAACGGCTGATGCGCAAGGAACCTCTTGGGCGCGCGGCATCGAGGCCGGTCCCGATGAGGCCCTGGACAGGATGCGCTGGACCTTCATGGGCGCTTTGAGCGCGGCGAAGCATTCGGTGCGCATCTGGACACCTTACTTCGTGCCCGATCAGCCGATGATCGCGGCGCTGAGCACGGCCGCGTTGCGCGGCGTGCGCGTCGAGGTGCTGACGCCCGCAAACGGCGACCATCCCACGGTGCAATGGGCCGCGCGCGCCCACTACTGGCAGGTGCTGGAGCACGGTGTACGCATCTTCGAACGGCCTGGCCCGTTCGACCACAGCAAGCTGATGCTGATAGACGGCCAGTGGTGCTGCCTGGGTTCGGCCAATTGGGATGCGCGCAGCCTGCGCCTCAACTTCGAGTTCAATGTGGAGGTGTACGACACCGCGCTGTCTACGCGGCTGGAATCCCTTTTTGATGCCGCCCGTGATGCATCGAACGAGATATCGGCCATGGCGTTACGCGCCCGCCCGCTGGCCATCCGCTTGCGCGACGGGGTGGCCCGTCTGTTCACCCCCATTCTCTAGCGACACGACTTGCGAGGAACATTGCCCATGGAAAAGAAAGATCAATGGAACATTGGCTACTGGATCGTCGCCGGCCTGTTGCTGCTGACGCTGCAGAACTACTGGCAGGCGGCCAAGACTGTCGAGCCCGTGCCCTACAGCGAATTCGAGAAGGCGCTGGCCGAGGGGCGCGTCGCCGAAGTGCTGGTGTCGGACCGCACGGTCACCGGGCGCCTGAAGTCGCCGGACAGCCGGGGCAAGACCACCATCGTGGCCACCCGCGTCGAACCCGACCTGGCCGAGCAGCTGTCGAAATACGATGTGTCCTACGCGCGAGTGGTGGAAAGCACCTGGCTGCGGGATGTGCTCTCCTGGATTCTGCCGGCCGTGGCTTTCTTCGGCGTCTGGTTCTTCCTGTTCCGCCGCTTCGCCGAGAAGCAGGGCATCGGTGGTTTCATGAGCATCGGCAAGAGTCGCGCCAAGGTGTTCATGGAGAAGAACACGGGCGTCACCTTCGCCGATGTCGCGGGCGTCGATGAAGCCAAGGCCGAACTGGTCGAGATCGTCGACTTCCTGAAGCACCCGCAGGACTACGGTCGTCTCGGGGCGCGCATCCCGAAAGGTGTGCTGCTGGTGGGGCCGCCCGGCACCGGCAAGACACTGCTCGCCAAAGCCGTCGCGGGCGAAGCTGGGGTGCCATTCTTTTCCATCTCCGGCTCGGAGTTCGTCGAGATGTTCGTCGGCGTGGGGGCGGCGCGCGTGCGCGACCTGTTCGAGCAGGCCCGCGCGCAGGCGCCGGCCATCATCTTCATCGACGAACTCGACGCGCTGGGCCGTGCGCGCGGCGTAGGAGGCCCCATCGGCGGCCACGACGAGCGCGAGCAAACTCTCAACCAGCTCCTGACCGAGATGGATGGTTTCGACAGTTCAGTGGGGCTCATCATTCTCGCCGCCACCAACCGGCCTGAAATTCTCGATCAGGCGCTTTTGCGCGCCGGTCGCTTCGACCGCCAGGTGCTGGTGGACCGTCCCGATAAGAAAGGCCGTCTCGATATCCTGAAGGTGCACGTCAAGAAGGTTACCCTGGCCAGTGATGTCGATCTCGAACAAGTCGCGGCGTTGACGACCGGCTTTTCGGGTGCAGACCTCGCGAACCTGGTCAACGAGGCCGCGCTGGCCGCGACCCGGCGCAAAGCGTCCGCCGTGGAGTTGCAGGATTTCACCGCCGCCATCGAGCGCATCGTGGCGGGCCTGGAGAAGAAGAACCGAGTGCTCAATCCCAAGGAGCGGGAAACCGTGGCCTATCACGAGATGGGCCATGCGCTGGTGGCGCTGGCGCTGCCCGGCACCGACCCCGTGCACAAGATCTCGATCATCCCGCGCGGCATCGGCGCGCTGGGCTACACGCTGCAACGCCCCACCGAAGACCGCTTCCTGATGACGCGCGCCGATCTGGAACACAAGATCGCCGTGCTGCTGGGCGGTCGTGCGGCCGAGAAGCTCGTGTTCGGCGAGCTGTCCACCGGGGCTGCCGATGACCTCACACGGGCCACCGACATTGCCCGCGACATGATCACCCGCTTTGGCATGGACGAAGGACTGGGCTACATCGCCTTCGAGGCGCAGCGGCCACGCTTTCTCGATACACCGGAACTGGCCCACGGCGGCTGCCGGGTGGCCGAATCGACCCAGGCGCGCATCGATCAGGCCATCCGCGACATCGTGATGGGCGTGTTCGAGCGCGCCTACCGGATCCTCGACACCAACCGCGCGGTGCTGGAGCGCTGCGCGCGCGAACTGCTGGCGCGGGAAACCCTGGACGAAAACGACATCCGTCAGCTGACCCAGGGGCTGAAGTCCGAATCCCGCGAGTCGGCGCCCCCCCAGTCCGAAACCTCACTCTCTACATCCCAAGGGGCCACACCATGAGCGAACACCTTCACATCGTCTGCCCGCATTGCCAGTCCATCAACCGTGTGCCGGCCGCCAAGCTCGCGGATCAACCTAACTGTGGCCGCTGCCAGCAGCCCTTGTTCACGGGCGAGCCCATCGAGTTGACCACGGCGACATTCGGGCGCCACGTGGAGCGCAGCGATCTTCCTTTGCTTGTCGATTTCTGGGCGCCGTGGTGCGGGCCTTGCAAGATGATGGCACCGCAGTTTCAGCAAGCGGCGCGCCAGCTCGAACCCAGTATCAGGCTGGCGAAGGTGAACACCGAGGCTGAGCCCCACCTGGCCGCGCAGTTCGGTATCCGCAGCATTCCGACGCTGGCCCTGTTCCAAGGTGGGCGGGAGATTGGGCGTCAGGCGGGCGCCATGGGCGCGCAGGACATCGTGCGCTGGGCGACGGCGCAGGTTGGGCGCTGATCGATGCTGGGCCTGCTGAGCGTCACGCTGATATTGCTAGCGGGGTGCAGTGTGGCGGCCGTGATGCCGGCTGCGTTCGGAGTGCCCACCTTGCTGGGTTATCAGCAGTCCTTTGCCGCAGCCCTTGGGCTGACGGACCAGGCAATGTCGGCGCTGGACATGCCGGCCGAGATAGTCGAACGAAGCATCAGTGCAATGCGCCATCGTCCCGACAGCGGCAATTTCGCAGGGAGTCCATCTTCATGAAATCAACACGCCTCAACCCATTTCAGGTCTTGCGTGACCAGTGGGCCATCATGAGTTTTTACGAGCGCTTTGAGTGGGTCATCGCGCTCGTGCTGTCGGCGGTGATTGCCGTCATCATCGTGGTGTCGCTTCTCCAGCTCATCTCTATCGTATTCACGCTGCTGGTCCTCGATGCCTTCAATCCCCTGGACCACAAGGTGTTCCAGAGCGTGTTCGGCATGATCATGACACTTTTGATTGCGATGGAGTTCAAGCATTCCATCGTGCGCGTGGCGCTGCGTCGGGACACCATCATCCAGGTCAAGACCGTGATCCTCATCGGCCTGATCGCGCTGGCACGCAAGTTCGTGGTCCTCGACCCCGACACGAGTCCCGCCAAAATCGCCGCGCTGGCAGGCGCCACACTTGCGCTTGGTACCACTTACTGGCTGCTGCGCGATCGCGACGACCGCGTCGCCGAGAGATCTGGGCATGAATCGTCATCATCCCAGTGACCTGCGCGCTGCGTGGTTGCAACATCGCTGGCTCAACCGCCTGCAGACCGGGCTGCTGGCCCTGACCCTGGTCGGGATCGCGTCCGCTGCGGGGAGCCTGCTGTTCGGCGAAGGCGGCTCTTGGCTCGCGCTGTCTGCAGTTGCAGGCGCGCTGCTGCTGGAGCCGGCAGCAGCGTCGGCGCTGACCCTGCGCCTGTATCGCGCACGGGCACTGCACCCGCACGAAGCCCCCGAGATTTGGGCCATGTTGCGCGAACTGTCCGCCCGTGCCGGTTTGTCCGCCACGCCGGTGCCGCACTACGTGCCCAGTGCCGTCGTCAACGCCTTCGCTATCGGCTCGAAGCAGCATGCATCGATCGCCCTCACCGATGGCCTGCTGCGCAACCTGAGTTCGCGCGAACTGGCGGGTGTGCTCGCGCACGAGGTCGCGCACATCGCCAATGAGGATCTGCGTGTCATGGGGCCGGCGGATTCCGTCAGTCGCCTCACGAGCCTGCTGGCGATGGTCGGATAGATCACTATTGTGTTCAGCTTGCCCGCACTGCTGGCCGGCGCGGTGGCGGTCAATTG
This sequence comes from Aquincola tertiaricarbonis, assembly GCF_023573145.1. Classification (GTDB taxonomy): domain Bacteria; phylum Pseudomonadota; class Gammaproteobacteria; order Burkholderiales; family Burkholderiaceae_C; genus Aquincola; species Aquincola tertiaricarbonis_B. The sequence goes on along the minus strand of NZ_CP097635.1, from coordinate 397,760 downwards.
GCCTGGACTGCTTCTGCTGGCCGCCTCGCCCCAGCTGGCCCTGCTCGCACAGCTCGGCTTGTCTCGCGTGCGTGAGTTCGACGCTGACCGCCTCGCTGCGGAACTGACTGGCGACCCGCAGGGGCTTGCGTCCGCGCTGGCGAAAATCGAGCGGGTCAGCCGCTCCTGGCGCGCCTGGTTGTGGCCGGGATGGGGCAATCCCGAACCCTCCTGGTTGCGCACGCATCCGGCCACGCAAGAACGCATCTCACGCCTACTGACGTTGGCGCCTGGGCCAGCATCAGCGTTGCCACTCCACGCGCCCCATTTCTTGCCGGAATCCGCTTTGACGCCGCGCCCACCGCGCTGGCGCCCGAGCGGGCTGTGGCGCTGATTGCCTATCAACAGGAGACTTCTCATGGCCTACCCCGACCCGTACCAACGTCCCGCGCCGGACCACTTCGTCCGGCGCTGGCTCTTCATCACCGCCTGTATTGCCGCGCTCATGCTGCTGTGGCAGTTCCTGCCCGCCATCGAGGCCTGGTTCAGTCCGCGCGAGGCGGCAGAACGCACTGTGACGGCGCGTGGCGATCTGGCGGCGGACGAGAAAGCCACCATCGAACTGTTCGAGAAATCGCGCGCCTCGGTGGTCTACATCACTACCGCACAATTGGTACGCGATGTCTGGACGCGCAACGTCTTCTCCGTGCCGCGCGGCACTGGCTCGGGCTTCATCTGGGACGACGCCGGCCACGTCGTCACCAACTTCCACGTCATCCAGGGCGCGTCCGAAGCCACCGTCAAACTCGCCGATGGCCGCGACTACCAGGCCGCGCTGGTGGGGGCCAGCCCAGCACACGACATCGCCGTACTCAAGATCGGCGTCGGCTTCAAACGCCCGCCTGCCGTGCCGGTCGGCACCAGCGCCGACCTCAAGGTGGGACAGAAGGTGTTTGCTATCGGCAACCCCTTTGGCCTGGACTGGACGCTCACCACCGGCATCGTCTCCGCGCTCGACCGCTCGTTACCGGGAGAAGCGGGCGGCCCGGCCATTGATCACCTGGTTCAGACCGACGCCGCCATTAACCCCGGCAACTCGGGCGGCCCCCTGCTCGATTCGGCCGGTCGGCTTATCGGCATCAACACGGCGATCTACAGCCCCTCCGGCGCCTCGGCCGGGATCGGTTTTGCCGTGCCGGTGGACACCGTCATGCGGGTAGTGCCGCAACTCATCAAGACCGGCAAATACATCCGCCCGGCGCTTGGCATCGAGGTGGACGAACAGCTCAATCAGCGCCTGCTTGCGCTGACGGGAAGCAAGGGCGTGTTCGTGCTGCGTGTCACCCCCGGCTCGGCAGCGCACAAAGCCGGGCTCGATGGGGTCGAGATTACCCCACAAGGCATCGTGCCCGGCGACCGCATCGTTCGCATCGACGGCACGGCGATCGACGATGTGGCCAAGCTGCTCGCCCGGCTCGACGACAGGAAGGTCGGCGATGTCGTAGTCTTGTCCGTGGAGCGGGCCGGCAAATCGCGAGAGGTGCAGGTGGAGTTGCAGCCCGGGATTTGATTCAGTTGAATCTCTGGTTCATGCGGCGTTGAGCAGCCAAGCGGCTTCAGCCTCACGCCGTGTGACCAGTCCCGGCAGTACTTTTCCACCGCTATAGACCCATCGCCGCAGTTCCTGCCCAGCAGAAGACCAGTCCCGCTGGTTAATGCGCCGTCGCAGCGTCGACGTCTGCAACCGCCCCGCGCCAAGGTTGAACGTGAAGTCAACGATGGCCGCGAGCCGCGCCTCCGGCTCAGTGGCCAGTACCGGGCAGTAGCGCAGCGTCGCCGTCAGTGCCGTCTGCAGATCGCGCGCCAGATAGACCTCGGCTTCTGCCTCCGTGATCGGCGGATGCTTGGGGTCGCAGAGATGGCCGTACCCAATCGTCCAGAACCCTGCCGGGCAGATGTAGGGGACGGCAGTGATCTCGATTCCGCGTTTCACCTTACGCTCGAATCCCTCAAAGCGCTTGGCCAGCTCGATAGCTCTCGAACAGGCCCGTGAGCGTGTGCCCGACCGTGCTGGTGACGCTGCCGAGGAAGGCCACGCCGAACGGGACGTTGGCCACCACCTTCACGGCGGATCCGCCGGTCTTGTCGACGACGCCCACGGTCACCCGCGGCACGATGAGGACGGAGAACACCAGCAGCACGGTGGCCAGCCACTTCCAGCCCTGCAGCTTCTCGGGCGCGAAGGCGTAGGCCACCAGCGCCGCGATGAACCCGCAGAAGGCCACGGCGGCGACTGCCGCCATGTAGTCGCCCGAGCCGTGGATGGCTGCCGCAGCGTTGAAGATGCCGAACAGGCTGTCGGCGTTCTGGTAGGCGTAGATCTCCCACATGCGTCGCTCCTGGGGACTGGCCCGCCTCGGGTTGCTTGCGCTGCGCCCGCGGAAGAAGGGCCTGCCGACCGCCGTGTCAGCGGGCCTGGAAGGCCGCCTGCTGCCCCAGCATGTCCATCACGTGCTGGGGCATGCTCGAACGCAGCTGCCGTTCGAGCTGCTCCAGGTGGCTGGATACCGCCCGGAACGAGCCGACCTTCTGGTACAGCAGGTTCTTCTCCTGCGACAACTGCAGCAGCATGGCCTGGGCCCGCTGCCTCACCAGGTTGGCGCGATCCCGCTGGGTCTGCTGCAGCGTGTAGTCCTTGTCGAGGGCTGCCATGCCCACGCGCAGGTTGCGCTCCAGGAAGACGTAGGCGTAGTCGGCCGCGATCACGTCGCGGTACTGCGCGATCAGGCTGTCGGACAGCCCGGAACCGGGGATCGTCGCGCCGATCGAGAGCATCTTGTAGACCGGCTCGGTGGTCTGATTGACGAAGCCGACCTCGGCCGAGTTGTTCGGGATCGCCGTGCGCGTGGCGATCTTGTCGGCGATCGAGCGCATCATGGTCTCGACACGGGCGGTGAAGGGCGTGTGGGTGTAGCTGGTGTTCAGCGTCACCACGTCGCAGTCGGTGTAGTTGTTGCACCGGAGCAGGTGCTGCGTGACGTTGGTGCCGGTGCCCGCTGCCTGGCCGTACAGCAGCTGGCTGATCGAGGTGATCGTCGGCGCCACGGGTTCGGGGTCTCTCGCCGCATCCTCGGGATAGAAGATCACCGTGCCGACGATGCTCATGATGAGCTCGCGCTCCTGGTCGTCGAGGTAGGTGCCGGTGCGCTGCAGCGCCTTCCAGGTCAGATTGCCGACGAAGGGCGCCTTGTTGCGGATGTTGGCGTCCCCTGAGGATCTGGCCGAGGCAAGGATGCCGGGGCGGTCGGTCGCGCAGCGGCGGCGCGCGGCATCCCGATCGGTCTCCAGGCCCATTTCGATGGCCAGATCGGAACAGGCCTCCTGCGAGCTGAAGCCCGCCGCCTCGGCCGCCGTGCTGACGATCGCCTTCGCGGTCTCGCAGGAGTTGATGCGCGCGTTGTTGATCCAGGTCTCCAGGCCCTTGGCCCACTTGGTCAGCCCGCCCAGCAGCGGCGAGACCGACTCCAGCGCCAGCTGGAAGGCGATGCCCGGCAGCGCGGCCGTGATGTTGCGCAGCATGTTCTTGAACTCGGCCGCCGAGATGTGCGAGAAGGAGCCGCCGAACACGTCGATGCCTCCGCAGCCGGCGCGGGCGCTCGGAAACTGGATCGCCGCGAGCTGGTAGACCTTGTTCGGTGCCCGCATGAACAGGCTGCCCCCGGTGTAGGTGTTGAAGGTCTGCCCCCGGAACGCTCCCGGTGCGGTGTAGTTCCCGATGGCGCCAAGGCTGTTGAACATGTTGTTCACTTCGGCGTTCAGGTCACCGGCCCGCAGTGGCGCGGGGCCGACGGCGAGGGCGGAGCAGCACAGGGCGACCACCACAGCGCGGTACGGGGACCGGTCGGCGTCGGTACGCTTCATCGGGGGCTCCTTTGGATTTCTGTCTGCGCCGGTGCGGGCTCACCGCCTCAGCGCGGGTGCGTCAAGCGGGCCTGGGCCTGCAGGCCGCCAGTCGCGCTCAGGAAAGGTGTGGCTGCGCTGTCGGGTGAGGCCGCGACCATCGAGATGCGTTCCACCAACTGCGCCTCGGACAGCACGCCGAAACCGATCGGGGTGATCTTTCCGGTGAAGGGTTGGGCGAGGTAGACCGCGGGAACCTGGCTCACCCGCAGCGTGGTGGCGATCCCGTTGTCCCGCCGGGCGTCCGCGAAGCCGGGGATCGGGCCACCGTCGACGCTGATCGCGACCACCTTGATGCCGTGCCGGGCCTGGAAGGCCTCGAGCGTCGGCGCGAAGGCATGGCAGTAGGGGCAGTCGCTGCGGAAGAAGAAGAACAGGACATGGTCGCGTCCCAGGGCGCTGATGGACTGGCTGCGCTGGGCCGTCTGAAGCTGGTCGAACACCTCCAGGGCCTTCGCGTTCACCGGGCGTCCCTGGAGCGTGGGGTCGAGTTCGGGGCTGGCCCATGCGATGCGCTGCGCCACGTCGGCGAAGGTGGATGCGCGCGCAACCACCTGGGCCTCCAGCTCCATGTAGCGGCGTACGTTGGCTTCGGTCGGCCGCATGATGGCGATGTGCCGGCGCTCCTCGAGGGCCTTCTGCAGGCGCTCGAACTCGACGATCTCGGGGGGCTTGGGGGGCGACCGCCGGGGTGCGGTGGCGGCGCTCGATGCCGGTGCGGGCTGCCGCGGTGCGGAAGCCGGTGGTTCGGGCGGCGGGATCTCCGGCTCCTCGTAGAAGTGCCAGCCGCGCCAGTTGTCGGACCAGTATGGCCGTCCGGGGTCCTGCGGCTGCGCAAGGACGATCGCCCCGCTGCCAAGCATGACAACGAGGCAGAGTGCGAGCCCAGCTTGGCGCGAGGCAGGGCGGCGCAGCGTCATGGGCGCCGCCTCATGTCCATCAAAACGGGCGACCGCGGCGGCTGGCCGTCGCGGCAGTAGTTGATGCCGAAGTCGATGGTCTGCCGCCGCGGTGCCTGCAAGCCGCCAGCGCCGTAGTTAGGCAGCTGCACGCCGTCTTGCCAGAAGCGCACGTTCAGGCGACTGCAGCCGGGCTGGGCGTAGCGCTTCTCGGTGCTCACGTCGATGTAGATCGGCGTCGTGGCGCTGAAGCGCTTCGAGATCGCGTCGGCGACCTCACCGACCAGGACGCCGTGGGCCTTGCCGTCGGGTGCGTCCAGGGCCGACAGCATCAGCTGCCTGGCATCGCGGACCGGCAGTCGTTCCTGAGCCATGGCAGCGCTGACGAACAAGGCGCATGCGGCGCCGACCAGAACGGTGATGGCCTTCATTGGCACTTCCCCTGGCCGTAGTAGCAGGTGGGCACGCGGCTCGCGCTGCCGGCCTGCAGCGCGTTGACGTTCGGCAGGGTCGGCACCAGCGACGCGTAGAACTCCGACAGGTCCATCGCAGCGAAGTTGAGCGTCTGCAGTTGCGCGACGGTGAAGCCGGAGCAGTCGGCGTTCTGCGCGCCGCCCCAGCCCTTGCCGCCCACCGGCGTCACGCGCTGACCCTCCTCCTCCAGGAAGCGGACGTGGCGCATCACCCAGTGGTCGGCATGCACGCCGATCCAGTCGAACACCAGCCACCCGCGGGCGCGCGCCATCATCCAGCGCGGCGCGTTCTCGTCGCCCACGGCGTCCAGGGCCACCAGCTGCACGGCACCCGACTCGATGGCCTCGCGCAAAGGCGCGGTCGGCACCGGCGTCAGGTAGTCGCGCTCGCCATGCTCAACCTGCACCGGGTAGCCCGAGACCAGGCTGAACAGATCCGCCGGCAAGGTGCCGAGGTCGTTCAGCAGGTCGAGGTGGCCCCAGCCGCGCATGACGCCGTAGTAGGTGTCGATGAAGTAGCGCGGCGGCAGCTCGGTCTTGGCGACTTCCAGCGTGCGCCGCCAGCAGGCCTTCAGCTCGGTGTCGATGCGCTGGCGCTGCACGTCCTCGTCGATCAGGCGGTCGCGGTCCGGCAGGCGCGCCATGAACTGGCGCGAGTCCAGGTGCACGACGTTCACGTCCTCGCGTGTGGACCAGGCCGGCCGCAGCACGCAGAAACCCTGCAGGAATACCCAGGTGTCGTGGGTGTACCGGCCGTCGCGCGTGCCCGCGAGGTGCACGGCGCCGATGGCGCTGGCCTGGGTGGCCAGGTGGGCCTCGGCCATGGCGCGCTGGAGCGGCTCGCCGTTGAACCACACCGGCACCGAAAACCCGGCGCACAGTTCCTCGACGCGCTGCGCAAGGTCCGGCAGGTCGACGCCGTGCAGCTCGACTCGGGTGCCTGCCACCGCGTCACCCAGGGCGCACTCCTCGACCTCGACCAGTGCCTTGGCCAGTGCGGCCGCGGTGTCGATGTCGACGCGGCGCCGGCCCGAGGCCACCACGCAGCGCGAGGCGGCGTACAGGCACTTCGAGAACCCGACGCCGAAGGGGCGCTCCTGCGTGCAGGTGTCGGCGTCCCAGCCCGACTCGTGGAAGCTGAGCAGCTTCTGGAAGTCGTCCAGGCCGTGGCCGTCGTCCTGCACGGTCAGGATCCGTGCCTGCGGATCGTGGTCGATCCGGATCAGGCGGGCGCCGGCACGGCGCGCGTTCTGCAGCAGCTCGGACACCAGGGTGAACCGGTTGCTGAAGGCATGGCGCTGGTTGCGCAGCGCGCCTTCTTCGTTGATTCGGACTTGGATCTTCATCGTTGACTCCTTCGGGGGCATCCCGATCGGGGGAAGAGCCGGCGGAAGCACCCCTGGCGGGATGCACCCGCCGGGGTGTGTGGGCCGGTCAGCGCGGATCGGTGCCCATCAGGGCGTCGTGCGGACCGGAGGGGTGAACAACTGGCCGGCGGCCTGCGCCTCAACGAGGCTGTGCTCCAGGAACTCCCAGAGCTGCAGGTGCTGGCGACTCAGGACCTCGCCGTGGTGGCCGAGGCGCTCGACCACCGGCCCGGCGACATGGCCACCGGGTTCGGTGAGCGGCTGCCAGTGGACGCGGTAGACGAGCCGGTCGGCACCGGCGATGACGAAGGTGCGGCCGGACCGACCGGTCAGCACTTCGCTCTCCTTGACGAGGTACTCGATGTCCTCGGGCGCCTGCACGGACAGCAGGCGCACGCGGCCGGGAACCAGGCGCGCATCGGTGTGCATGGCGGCTCCCCTCAGTGCCGGGTCAGCCGCATGGGCCGGTCCGACGCAGCGTCCGGGACGCAGGGCGCCTCCGGACGGGTGCCCTCGATGGGGCGAGCCACCGGCGGGTGCCCGGTGGGTCCCACTTCCGGGAGGGTGTCGTCGCCTTCGAGCGGATGGATGCAGTCGGCGCCGACCTGCGGCCGGACTTGCTCCATCAGCAGGGCGTCTTCGTAGTCCATGCGCCCGGTGATGCCGTAGGCGACGACGATCGCCAGCAGGCAGAGGGCTTCCTTGAACGTGAGCATGGTGAGTTCCTTCGAACGGATGGGCGCGTGCCGCCGCGGCCTGACCGGATCGGTCGGCGCGGCCCGAGGCACGGCGCCCGGGGTGGGCGTGATCACGCGAACAGGTCGCCCTGCACGGACATCTGCTTGAGCTGCTCGTTGATCCACTGGGGATTGCGGGTCAGCCGGGCCTCGACCCATTCGGGGTGGGTCGCCACGGCCTCGCGCACCCAGTCGGGGTAGCGGGCCAGCGTCGCGTGCAGCCAGGGCCGCAGCCCATGGCGGATGCGCTCGCGAACCTCCTCGGCGTCGACGAGTCCGCAGTACGGGATCGGCGACAGCGGGCTGCAGCCGACCACGCGCAGGCAGTTCACGAACGAGAACGGCAGGCCGTCCTTCTCGCGTTCGGTGAACACCCAGCGCAGGGTGTCGAGCTTCTCCTCCAGCGGCGTGGCCGGGTCGGCCAGGTGCCGGATCTCCTGCAGCAGGCGCCAGTGCAGCAGCACGATGTCGTCCTCGCTCCACTCGTCCACCCACTCCTCGCGGGTGCTGCCCGGTGCGCCGGTGGCGCTGTCTGCGCCGGCATCGTCCTGGAGATCCAGGCCGGCCGGGATGTCGAACGAGGCGTCGATGACGAACGGGGTCGTCGTCGAGCCGAGTCGGGCTCGGTTTGCGTCGAGGCTTGCCGTGTGTGGCGAGCCGACAGGGGCGCCGGCCTGACGGCAGGCGTTGGTGCTGTGCATCGTGGACTCCTTGGATGGGAAGGGAGACCACGTGCACCCCGTGGCGGGGGCGTGGGCCCCCATGCGGGTGACGGTTGGGTGATGTGGCCCCGGCCGCCTTGCGGGCGGAGCCTGGAACTCCAGGGCTGACAGGGTTCAGTGGCGCGCGCGAGCGCGGTGATCGGTGTCAGCGTCCGATCGGGGGGACATCGGCGAGAACGGGACGAGCCCGGGAGGCAAGGGCGCGGTCGGTGCGGCGCTCGTGTGGATGCGCTCGGCACCGGGTCGCAGCCCTTGCCTCGAAGGCCCGGCCTGAGGCGAATGCCCCGGCGTGCCTGATCGCTTGCGCGGTCCTCGGCACGGCGATGCACAGGGGCACCCGACGGAGCGACACCGCAACGGGTGTCCCCTATCGGTGGGCGTGCATCACCGCGATTCGATCGTCCCCACGGGTGCCTGTGCGACCTGCACGTGCACCCACGCGGGGGATCAGTTCAGGAAATCTCCAAGGCTTGCCGGGTCTGGATGCAGGGCCAGCTGCTGCATGGCGCAAAGGTAGGTCGCCGTTTCCGCCCGGTCAATGGGACGATGCCCGTCGCCACGCAACTGATCGCGAAAGCGCCCCGAGGTGCCGGGGCTTTCGCGTGGCAAAGGGTCGTGCACGTTCGGAAGATGCCATCGACCCCGTTGTCGACCCCGTTGTCAACACAAGGAGCCGCGGGCATGGCCAATGTCGAGATCGTGAAGGTGGACCAGGGCGGCGCCAACGCCCGCATCCTGGCCCGCGAAGCCAAGGTCGACTTCCGACGCGTCGAGGCGGCCAGCCTCAAGATCGCCACGCGGTTCAGCAGTGCCGAGGGCAAGCGGATGTTCGTTCGCATGTTCAACACCCTGCAGCTGAACATGCATTTCATCTCGGTCATCGCCCGCACCCGGCTCGACCACGACGACATCGGCAGGATCGAGACGGCGTTGCGCGGCAGGATCGATGCCGCCACCGCCAGCCTGAACGAGGCCATCGATGGCGCCGAGGCGCTGTTCAAGGCCCATGGCATCACCAGCCTGGCGTCCTACGACACGGTGCCGCTGGACGTGGACGTGCGCGTGCTGTCGTCGATCAGCCGCCGATTCCTGGAGGTGCTGGTCAAGCTCGACCAGCTGATGCCGCTGCTGCAGACGCTGGAGATCCACGAGGTGGTGTCGGCGCAGGCGGTGGACACGCAGCGTGCGGGGCTCAAGCGCCAGGTGCGCGACATCGCCAACGGCGCGCGCAGCTTCGCGACGGGCCTGCGGCGGCGCATGAACGCGCTCGATGCCCGCGCCACGTCGCCCGACGATGCCGAAGTTCCTGACGACGCGCTCGGTACCGCCGTCGGCGAAGCCGTCGATTCGACGACCACGGCACCAGACGGACCCGCAGATCCCCCACCGACAGCGGGCCGCGACGTGGAGCTGCTGCCTGCGCCAACGGCAGTCGCTGCGGTGGCGGAGTAGGCGGTGGCATTGCAGGCCGTCCGATGTCCCTCCCAAGCGGCGGCACCTACCGACGCTTGCGCGGGCAATCGGCGCGGGCGTTTTGCCCGTGAGCGGTGCGGACGCTACCGTGTGTCCAGGCCATGGGCTGCCCGCAGAGGCAAGTCGGCGCCACCGTAGCGCCGATCACCCGTTCAACGGGCGAATCGCCCGGGGCCTCCACCCGCATCGGGTGGCGTCGCAGTCGATACCTGCCTCGTCCAACGTCGGCACGCTGCCTCCGGCGTGCCGGTCAGTTCCGGCGGAACCGCCGCGCCCCGCTCGGCGACCGAACGCACCCGGTGCCGGACTCGGCCCTCCGCGGCATCGAACGCGCGGACCCGCACCGCTTGGCGGCCGGCATGCACCCCCAAGGGGGTGGCGATCGAATCACACCGAAGAGGGCCCTCGGCAGGGGCCCGCTTCGGAAGGCATCTTCATCCACCGCGCGAACGGAACGCCCGCGGTGGTCCAGGAGTCGAGCGTTCCCGGGCGGCTGGCGCGTTTCCTGACCGAGCGCCGTCGTCGCAGAGCAGGTCATGACCTTTGCCGGCTGCATGCCGATGAGAGGCCGATCATGCCCCGCGTTTCTGTTCCCGCCACCACATCGGCGGATTCCCCGGCCGCAACGCCCAGTGCTGCGCTGCCGGATACCGGCTTCCTGCGCCAGCCGCAGGTGCTGTCGTTCGTCCCCATCTCCAAGTCAACGCTGTGGCGACGCGTGCATGCGCGCACGTTTCCGGAGCCGGTGAAGCTGTCCGAGCGCGTGACCGTCTGGCGCGCCGAGGACATCCGCCGCTGGATCGAGCAGCAGGGGGTTGCGTCATGAGACACCCGGAAAGGCGTCGGACGCATCGCGCTGCACGCGGTAACGCCGCGGCAACAAGGCGGCACGTAAACGTGGGCACCTTGAAGCCGCAACGTGGTGGGGCGAGGTCTCGCCGCGGCCGCGAACGCGACAGGGCCTGGCGTGTATCGGCCGCGAAACGACTGGTCACACGGGAGTCGCAGGTTCGCGCGTTACACGTGGGGACGCCATGCATGTGGTCGGGCCGTGCGTGGTCCATGCCGTCGATATCGACGAAGCGATTGGCGCGAAGCGACCACGACGCCGCGCCCCGCCAGCGTCCGTCGGTGATTCCGTCGTCCAGGGAGTAACAACAATGGAAGACGATCCGGAAACCGCCGGCGATCGCCGGCAGACATTGCAGACGATCCAGATGCTGCGCGAGGTGATCGACGGCGATCCCTACGCGACCGTGGCGCAGCGATGGGGGCTGGTGGAGCTTTGCCTGACCCGGGCGATCGCGCTGTACCTGGCCCGAAACACGGGACGCCGATACACGACCCTGTTCACCGACGAGGCGGACGGCGCGCTGGATCCGCAGCGCAAGCGCATGTTCATGGCGATGAAGAGGGAAGTCCTGCGCCTGGGTGGCTATGAGCGTGAGTACTTCATCTCGCAGACGCCCGAGCTGACGGCGATGGCGGATGCCGTGATCGACGTCGACGCGCTGAAGGCGGATGCGTGCGATGTCGATCGCGGCGTGTCAATGGCGTAGTCGCGGTCGTGGCGCGAGCCCGGCGCCGACAGCGCTGGTCACTGCGTGCCGGACCCTGGCATGCGCGGCTGTGCGACACCGACCCGCGCACCAAGGCCCCACAGGTACGCTTGGTCGAGTATCGGCTCGCATGCCGGCTCGCTTCGGGCGAGTTCCTCCAGGGCGTGCAGCAGGTGATCGGTGACACCGGGGCGTCCGGCGATCATGGCCAGCTTGTAGAGCCGCAACAGCGCTCGCGCGAGAGCGAGGTCCGACATGAGGGCGCATGTCATCGCAGACCTCCAGCGGGGCACCTGTGCCCCTGTCCTTCGCAGCTTAGACCTTGCTCCTGTGTCAAGGTCAAGACTTGGCCCGCGGCTCAGCGGCGCATCGAAACCACCTGCGGGCCGGTGGCGCGGCGCAGCTCGGCCAGTTCTCGCTCTCGCCGTTCGAGCATGAGGTGAGCGTCCTGCCAAGCCGCGAAGTAGTGATCGACGAGCGCGGCCAACTTGCCCAACTGCTCGCGCAACTCGCGGTTCTCCTGGCGCAGCAGCTTCGCCTGACGTGCGGGGGCGCCTGACGGGCCGCGTGCGCTTCGCTGGGCCTCGTGCAGCGCCGCCAAGACCTCGGGGTGGTACCGATACAGCGCATTGCGGGAGATCCCGGCGATCTGACACAGGGTCGTCGCGGTGAGCGGCTGCACCGCGACGCCTGTGCTTGGCGTGCGAACCATGGTGGCCAACGCGTCCCGAAGCCGCTGCGCCGTGGTCCGGCTATCGGCGTCGACCTTTACCTCACGCATGGCTGTTCTCCTCGGCGCTTCCCGCGTCGAGCGTCCGAAGCAGGGCATGGGCCTCGTTCAGGCGCTCGCGGACGATGCGCAGCGTTTGCCGCGGCAGAGCGGGTTGGTTCAGCAGCGACTCGCAACGTCGCGCCTGCTCGAGCCAGTAGGTCCGATGCTGTGGCGAGACCACGAAGTTCCTGCAGCGCGCGCAGGTCGAAGGTTCGCGTCGCGCCGGGTTCGGCCCGGCGGCGTTGCCGAGGCAGGCGCTGTGTTCTTCGCGGTAGACGCAGAAACCCCAGTCGCACACGCCGAGCACCAGGCCCGCGTCGACCAGCAGGCGCGCGTAGCTCTTGAGGTCCTGCTTCAAGCGGCTGCCCCTGAAACGAGGGCGCTTGGCCACGATCTCGATGCCTGCGCGGCCGCCGAGGCCCGGTGCGGCCAGCATGTGCTCCCAAGCCGCCATGGACTGCTGCAGGATCTCGGCGTCGATCTCCTGATTGAGGCGATAGTCTGAGCCGACGTAACCGTGGTCGGTCTCCGCACGCTCGCGATGACCCAGGTGCTGGCTCAGCGCGAAGAGGCAGGTGCGGTCGCGCAGCGCCGCAAACCTGGCGAAGGTCTTGCGCCCCTGGTGGGTCGTCAGCCTCCAGGGCCGATCCTCATGGGTCAGCCCGAGTCTCGCGCCGAAGCGCTGCAACTGCGTGGCGACGCGCGACGGCGATGCGATCTCCAACTGATCCGCGCGGGCGTGAAACCACTCCGTCGCACCGTTGCCCCGGCGCCGGCGCAGCCACAGCTCATGGCGGCCCGATACCGTACGATGCTCCGCGGACAGTGCCTCGAGCACCGCAATCGCCTGAACGGCCACGGGCGGTGCGACCCATTCGTGAGGCCGGCCGTCGTATCCCGGCTGACGCTTGAAGATGCTGCCGACGATCACGGTGACCGGGGAATCGGCGCAAATACCGCCATCGTGCCGTTCCTGCACGCAGCCGGCCTTCAAGTGGAGGATCTCGCTGACCCGTGGCCCGACCAGATAGGACAGGACGACAAAACAGGCCGCGTAGAGCATGTCGATCCGCAAGACAAGCTCCGCCACCGACGCCACCGGCCGTTCGACTTCGGGCAGAGCACTGTTGGCCCGCTTCAACCTGCGCGTGGCCCGGTCGGTGTGAGCGTAGCCGCTTTGAGAGCATCCAGCGGTCGCAGTCATCGCCTGGCGGTAGGTCTCCATCGCCTGCAGGATCCGGCCGGCGTCGCGCGTGACGATGTCGACGGCGGCCTGGACCAGCGGCACGGCGACGCCGTCAGGGGTGGACGGCCACGGGCGGCGTAGACCCTCGCGATCACCGGCGGCCTGACGGTGGTTGCTGCCGGGGAACGGATCGAATTCCAGGCCGTCGTCCAGCTCCATGCGAAAGCGATGAAGGTAGGTGAACAGGTACAGATGGCGCTGCACCGTGGACGCAGACCGCAACGGTCCGCGCGCCATCGGCAGCTCGGCGAGCCAATGCTGAAACTGCAGCAAGGCTGTCGCGTCGAGCTCGGCAAATCGGCTGAGGCCCTCCTGGTCCATCCAGCGCACGAGGAATCGCAGGGAGAAGAAGTAGTTCAGGACCGAGCGCGGTCGCAGCGGCAGGCCCGTGCACAACGATCGGCACCGGATCAGCGCGACCAGTTGCTTGCAGGTCTGTCGCAGCGGCGCGTAGCGCGCGTCGGTGAAGCGGCGCCCCTCCTGCAGCGCGAAGTCCCAGGCCAGACTGACCGGCAGTTCCTCCTCGAGCGCGTTCGTCGGCGCGAAGCGCCAGACCGGATCCTCCCAGCGCGAGTCCTTCAGGAACCAAGCGCGATCGTCGGGTGCCGGTTCGATGGCGGGACGCGAAACCTGGAGTCGCGATGTCTGCATGGTCGAGCTGGTCGAGCCTCAACGCAGCTCCGGCAATGGCGGCAGGAGTGACCGCTGCGCTTCACCGGCCGCAAGGTCGTTCGCACCGAAGCGAGGGAGGATGTCTTCCTCGAGAATGCGCAGCGGCGGAGCGTAGACGGCCTCCCACCGCGCCGGGTGCAGCACCACAGCGGCCGCGCGCAAGTGATCGCGTGCCTGGAGCAGTCGGGCAATGGTGGCAGGGTCGCAGGGGATGATCGCGTTGGGGCAGGTGAAGCAGCCCATGAAGTGCGTGCAGAGCTCGCCGCTCCTCGATCCGGGCGCGGTGCCTGAGAGCGGATCCTTGCAGTCGAAGCCGAACATCGTGACCGCCGGCCCGCGCGGGGATGACGGCTTGGACGATACCGTCGGCAGGCTTGGAGGCAACGGCGTCTCGACGTGCCGCAGGAAGGCGCCCTGAAGATCCGCGATGCGCGAGCGATTGCGGGCGTGCACCAAGGGAGTCTGTACGTAGTGGACGGTCGTGGCGACGTTCACGTGGTTGGCGACGGCCTTGGTGCGCAACAGGTCGCCGCTGAAGCGATAGAAGCAGGCCAGCACGCTTGGACGAATGAGCGCGGGCGCGAATGGCGGCAGGCCGTGGCGCCTGCAGAACGGTCCGAGCCGGTGATGGACCGTGATGATCGACAGGGCGTTGACCGTGACGTGGCCCTTGAAGACGAACAGCCGATTGCGCTGCGCGACCGGCGCAAGAGGCACCAGCCGCGCGTTCCAGGCCTGGAGGTCCCTGACGAGTGCCGGCGGCTCGAAGGCCTGTGTGCTGTCGAAGGTCCGGCGCTGGATGCGCGATGCGCGCGCCTTGAACCAAACGAGCAGTTCGCGGTCGTCGAGCAGGGGCAGCGGCTGAAGGCAGTCGCGCGTGAGATCGGCGATGGCCTCCGGGTTGCCGGCGGTATGGATCAGGATGGCCAGGTAGTAGGGCAGCAGCGTCTCCGCTCGGGGGTACAGGTAGAGACCCAGCTGCTTGGCACCGCCGTATCGACGCACGGCTTGCTGGAGCCAGAAGTTGCCCTTGTGCTCGATGGTGTAGCGATCGGGAATGATGCCGCCGTAGCGTTCTTCGATCTGCGTGAGTACCCAGCCGAGCGTGCCAGGCTTGTCGCCTTCGGACACGCGCAGCCTGGCGGCCGACTCGCGAGCTGCGCGCATCGCGGCGATGTCCTCTTCGCAGGCACGCAGGATGGCGCGCAGTTGCTGCGGCGACAACGTTGCGCGCGGCGGCCTGTCGCGGCCCTTGCCGGGAAACGGGATGAAGGGGTAGTCGATGCTGCCGACGAGGTCGGGGCGACACCGCTCGAGCCATCGCAGCAGTTGGCGCAAGCACGAGTAGATCGACGCTCGGGTGGAGATCGCCCACGGTTCACCGTCGGGGCGTCGCTGCATGTTGAGCCACTCGATGTAGCGCACGACCGTCGTTCGATTCAGATCCGCAACCGACCTGACGGCGCCGGACTCGGCGGCGAACCGCTCGAAGACCAGCATCGAATTCCAGTAGGAGATGATGCCGCGGCTCGAGCGGGCTCCGACGTGGGCCCAGAACGCTTGGGCGATTGCGGCGCGCGCGTCCTCGGGCAGATTCAACGAAGAGAAGTCGACGACTGTCTTGCGAATCAGGCGAGGGGCATCGTGGCGCACCGGCCGCTGGACTTCGGCCGGAGCGGCAGCCAACTCGGAGGTGAACCGCCGCACAGCGACTTCGTGCCGGGAGGTCATGGTTCCTGCGCCCCCGACAGCAGCGTGTCCAGGACGCGCTTGAGCACGCAGGCATCGACGGCGATGGCGCGCAGGTACCGGTCCGTGGTCTCGACGTGCTCGTGGCCGAGCAGGATCTTGACGACGACCAGCGGGTTGACGTTGGCGCCCTCGTTGGCCAGATGTTCGAGCCGTGCCAGCAGCATGCATGCGAAGGTCGCGCGAAGCAGATGCGTGGTCGCCTTGAAACCGCAAGCCTGTCCGGCCGAACTGACGGCGCGCTGGTAGGCGTTCTTGCCAGCCGGGGCGCCGCGGGCGTTGATGAACAGTGGTGAGGTGTCAGTCGTTCGTCCGTTGCGGCGTGCGCGGCGAAGCCAGGCACGACGGAGCCCGGAACGATATCCGTTGGTCTCGTCGACCAGGCTCGCAGGTGCGACGACGTAGCCGGGCTTGCGGCCCTTGCGCAGAATCTCGATGGTGTGGTGAGAGGCGGCCGGGGGAGGTTGCTCGCCGATGTCGGTGACGCTGAGGCGCAGCAGTTCGCTGACCCGCAGGCCGGTGCACAGCTGCCAGCGCGCCATCAGGTCGTACGGTGGGGAGAGCGTTGCGAGCAACTCGCGGGCCTGCTCGGAGACGAGCGGCCGAGGCAGCGGTTCGTGCTGCCGCAGTACGAACAGGTTGCGGGCCCCGTCCGGTGCATACCGCATGCGAGTCGAACGGTGACGTCTCGCGACGCCGAAGTCACCAGCCTTGTCTGCCAGTGGCGACTCGCTCAGCCAGTGCGTCCGGACAGCCCAGGCATAGAACCTGAGGACGCCGCGGACTCGATGGTTGATCGTCGTGGTGCAGTAGGGGCGGCCCGTATGAGAGCTCGGCTGCGTCATCATGCGGTTGCGATAGGCGACCAGGTCGACGGCGTCCGCGCTGTTCCACGCGATATCGTTCTGCTCGAGCGTCTCGAACCAGTCGTAGAGGATCTCGGCGTAGGTTCGGAGCGTGTCCGGGGTGTGCGCGCGCTGGATCGAGTGCTCGTGCAGATAGGCGACTGCCGGTTCGATCAGTTGCCAGTGCTTGGTGAAGAGAAGCGGGAACCCGGCGGGACGCGGCTCGCGAAGCGAAAGCGTCAACGCCTTCGCTGCCATCGGCGCCAAGCGCGTGGCAACGTCGGCGGGATTCGGCAATGAGGCCTTGCGAAGGATCGTCACCATCGCGATCTACCTCGCGGTCAGATGCTTGACAGCCTCGACGAACGACATGTCGAGCAGGTGCATCGCCAAGTCGATGGCGCCGCCACCGCCGGCGCGAGCGCGCGTGTCGTACCACTTGACGCCGGTGGTCAGGATCTCGAACTCACCGCGCGCGGTACTGGCATGCCAGCGCAGGCTGTGCTCGGCCTTGAGCGGCTGGTACGTGGGGTCGGGCTTGACGTGATCGGCCAGCAGCGCGAGCGCGTCGCTGGCCGGCATCTGGCGAAGCCGTGTCAACGTCGAGGCACTGAACGATCTGCGTGATCGGCGCGCAACCATGCCGCGAACCCCTTCATGGGAGTTGCTGAAAACGCGGGACGCGCCGGGCTACTCGCCTCTGAAAGAGGCTGGGGCTGCTCGGGCTGTGGTCACTTTAGGCAGTGATGGCTCAGGAGGCAATCGCGTTGACACGCGCGAATGCAACCTAACATCCCTACCTGACCATGCCGTCGCGGGCGGCGCAGGCCGGGCCGGGCGGATTCTCGTACTACGACCAGGTCTGTCTGCCCGAGAACGAGAAGGATCTGCACTGGGCGCACGCCGGGCGCTGCTACCGCTCGCAGGTGGTCATCCGAATGAACGGTCGAACCGCGAGCCGCCGCAGGACCGAGGCCTACCTGCTGACGCTGGATGACGCCGGAACGTGGTCTCCCGCCGCGCTGCCCGATGGCACCGTCTCCGATGGCAAGGTCGAGACCTATGCGCGATGCGTCGAGGCCATCTGCGGGCCAGCGGAGACCTTCTTCACGTCGGTCTTCTCGGCCCAGGGCAAGCGGCAGCTCAGCACCTACCGCAACGGCGAGATCAAGGCCCTGCTGGCCGATCTGCTGGGGCAGGAGGACATCCGCGCGCTCGGTCAGAAGGCGGGCGAGACGGCGCGGCAGCTGAAGGCGGCGCTGGCGGCGTTGCGCGCTGAAGCGACCGCGTTCGATGCCGAGCGCCAGCGGTTGGAGGATGACGCCCGTCGATGGCAGGGCGCGGATGAGAGGGTCAAGGCGGCGCAAGCCAGCCGGCAGGCGGCCCATGAACAACGGGAGGCTGCGCGAACGCACGAGGCGTCGTTGATGGCCCTGCAGGAGCAGGCCAAGGCTGCCGAGAGCCGGCGAGCGCAGTTGGTGGAGGAACTGGCGGGCGCCCGTGCCCAGGGTGATCGCACCCTGCAGGACCTGCGCACGCAGGACCGGGAGGCAACGGAGCAACTCGCACGGCTCGACGGTCGTGTGGCGCAGCGTGTCGCGCAGGCCAGGGCGCAGCGCGAACGACTGGAGGCCCGCATCCGGTCCCTGCAGCGGGCGCTGGCGGACCAGGGCGCGGTCGCTCGAGCCGGCCGCCGTCTGCCGCTGGCGACAGAGGTGGTGCGTCGCCGCGAGGACCGCGTGCTGGCGCTTCGCGATGCCGTCCAGGACCTTGCGCGTCGTCGCGATGCTGTCGCAGGGATCGGGCAGCGGCTGGCATCGCTCGAGCGCGAGGCGGGCCAGGCCGCGCTCCAGGCGGAAGACCTGAGCCGCCGCCTGGCCCTGAGCAACCGCGTGCCCTGCAGCGGCATGCCCATGCAGGGTCAATGCACCCTTTTGTCGGACGCACGCGAAGCGACCGCGCTGGCGCCGAGCGCCCTGCAGCGGATTCGTCAACTCGCTGCGGAGCGGGACAGTCTTCGGCTTGAACTGCAGGCCCAGCAAGAGGCGGTGAGCCTCAACGTTGGCGCACCGCAGAGCCTGAGCCGAGCCGAGTGCCAGTCGAGGCGAGCCCTGGCCCGTCAGACGGCCTATGCCGCCTTGGCTGCGCGCGGGGCGGAGATAGGCCAGGCGCGCGCGGGTCTTGTCGAAGCGGAGGTCGAACTCGCCGCTCTTCCTCGAACTCAAGACCCGTCGGCCGGGGCGGACATCGCGATCGACACCGACTCCGAGGCTGCTGAGCGCCAGCAGATCATCGCCAGCCGCATGCGCGTTGCCGAGCGAGTCTCGCTGCTGGAAGCTCAGACCCAGGCGGCCATCCAGCGACTCCAGACCGCGATCGATGCACTGCCGTCACCGCCGGATGCTGCGCGGCTCGTACAGGCCCGGGCCCAGGTGGAGCGCTGGCAGGGTGTTCTCGAAGAGGCGGAGCGCGCGCATCTGGCCGCTGTCCGCGACGCGCAGGCGCTTGCCGCCCTGTCGACCCAGATGGAGGAGCATGGCCGGAGGCGCGACGCAGCCGCAGCCCGCACGGCACGGGTGGAGCAGGAACTCGCCAACTGGCTGCTGTTCACCCGCTGCATGGGCAACGATGGCCTGATCGCGCTGGCCATTGACGATGCGGGCCCGACGTTGTCAGGCCTGGTGAACGATCTGCTGCTGGCCTGCTATGGCCCGCGCTTCACGGTGGCCATCGAGACCCTGCAGGAGACGGCCAAGGGCGAGCAGCGCGAGGGCTTCGACATCCGCGTCTACGACGCGGAGTCGGGCGAGGCCAAGAGCGTCACGGCGATGAGCGGCGGCGAGAGGGTCTGGATCTCATGCCGATCACGGCATGAGATCCACTATGCCGAGAACCCGGACATGCCGAGTCCGCGATCCGGCCGGCGTCCCCGCCCCTGCAACTGCGCCGCAGGTGCCTGCGAAGCGATGCGGCATAACACGTCGGGATTCGGGACGATGAGCCCAGACGCGCGCGGCGGCAAGAGCCTCAGCCTGATGAGCGGCGGTGAGCGAACTTTCATCGACGCCTGCCTGACGCGCGCGGTCGCCCTGTACTTGGCCCAGAACACCGGACGGCGATTCGACACGCTGTTCTCCGACGAGGCCGATGGGCCGTTGGACCCAGAACACAAGCGCATGTTCATGGCCATGAAGCGCGAAGTCCTTCAGCTCGGCGGCTACCGGCAGGAGTTCTTCATCACCCAGACCCCGCACCTCGCAACGATGGCCGATGCAATCATCGACCTCGACGCCATGCAGGTCGATGCGCTTCGGGACGTTGCACTCGTCGCTGAAGAAGCCAGGATGTAGAGCGAGCGGATCACGATCGCGGCGCGGGGTTCCTGATCGAATGGAAGGGTCGTTCGGTCGACACACCGCAAACGTCGGCACGTACCGCGTACCGCATTGGGCGCGATATCGACTCTACGAGGCGAACGTGCGCGATGTGCGCACAGGTGCCGTTCAACCGCGAGGGCTGTGCGTCTGTGGACGGCCAGCAGCCGTTGGGTGGTGCGTCCGGAAGCGGACGTCGATTACCCAGACCAGCTCATTGCATCAAAGCTCCGATCAATGGGCAGGTGGGCGGAGCGGGCGTCGGCGCCTAGCTGAAGGGTAATCGCGTGTCGCCGAGGGCTGAACCTTCGACATGCGAAGCGGGGCCGGGACGTTAGCGGGCAGCCCCAGTGGTCGCATCTGCCTGGGCGATGAACGCCAGCAACGCGGGCGTCGACTGCTTCTCACGATGCACAACCAGATGACATTGCCGAAGCTGCCGCGGCAATGTCGTGGAGACGCGGCACAGACGTCCAGCTTCCAGCGCATCGTTCACTACCCAGGCGGACAGGCAAGCCACCCCCAACCCTTCCTGAGCGGCACGCTGGATGGCCTCCGAACTGCCTAGCTCGATGCTGCGCCGGTAAGAACGCAGGTGGGGCAGCAAGCTCTGGTCGGTGGCCTCGCGCGTGCCAGAGCCCGTTTCGCGAACCAGCCAGACCGCCTCACGCAGCGTGCGCAGGGGAATGCGATCGCCCGCCCGGCTTGACTGGGCCAGCGCACTGTCGGGCGCAGCCACGACCACCATCTCGTCTTGCAGCCAGGGGGTGACCACCAGCTCCGGCTGGTGGCTGGGCCCCTCGATCAGCCCCACGTCGAGTTCGAAAGCGGTCACGGCATCGCAGATGGCGGCGGTGTTCCCGATAACGACCTTCGACCGCCAGGCGGCGGCGCTGCCGGGCTGCTGTGCCCCCATGAAGCCAGCGAGCAGCTTGGGCAACACGTAGTTGCCAATCGTCGTGCTGGCGCCGATGCGCAGCGACTGCGCCTGCGCGCTGCCGTCGCGCGACATCTGCTCGATGCCTGCGGCGCCGTCGAGCAAAGCCAAAGCCCGCGGCAACAGCGCGCGGCCGTTGTCGTTCAACAGCAGGCGTTTGCCGGCGCGGTCGAACAGGCGCAGCGACAGCAGGCGTTCCAGCTCGTTGACGGCCGAACTGGTGGCCGATTGCGACAGCGCTATCTCAGCGCTGGCCGCCGTGGTGCTGCCGCTGCGCGCCACGGCGACAAAAATCTGCAGCTGACGCAGGGTGAGTCGAAGCACGTCCACGGTGATTGCCTTTGTTATCGATTTCGCAGGTACATCTTAGTCATACAACCCGTTGGACGGGTTGATTGCCAAGCTCTAAATTTGCCTGGCCGCTCGATCACGGGGCGGCGGCCTGCCGCGCCACCACCGGCATCTGGAGCCCGACATGCTGACCCTTGAACGAACAACCCCACGCCCCGCAGCACCCGGCCCGCTGGCCCCACAGGCGCTGCATGCCCTTCAATGGGTTGCTGCCCGGCGGCCAGTGGCGGGCTTCATGGGGCCGACCCGCGACGTGGCCCATGCCGTCTCGACCACCTTGGCCGCCGACAGCAGCATCGACCCGCAGGTGCTGCGCTGGATGCCGGTCGCAGTGCCGCTGGCGGCCGTGCTGCTGTGCGCCGGCATCGCCTTGATCTGGGTGCTGGCGTGATGCACGCGCTGTCGACCTCACAAGCCAGCCCTGGCCCGTCAGCCGGCCACCGGGCAGCGCGGTTGCGCTTGCAGTTGGCAGCCCTGCTGCCCGGCCTGGCCTTGAGCGGCGCCCTGGCCGCGACCGGCATCGCGCTGGGCCACATCGGCTGGCTGCAGGACCACGGCTTCAGTGCGCTGACGCTGGCCATCGTGTTGGGCATGCTGGTGGGCAACACGGTCTATCCGCTGGTGCCGCGCTTGGCCGCGGCCAGCGGTGCCGGCGTCAACGTGTCCAAGCAGAACCTGCTGCGCCTGGGGGTCGTGCTGTACGGCCTGCGGCTGACGGTGCAGGACATCGGCCACGTCGGCATCGCCGGCGTCGCCATCGACGCGCTGGTGCTGGGCTCGACCTTCGCGCTGGCCTGCTTCATCGGCACGCGCTGGTTGGGCCTGGACCGCAAGACGGCGATGCTGATCGGCGCCGGCAGCTCCATCTGCGGCGCCGCCGCGGTGATGGCTGCCGAACCGGTGGTCAAGGCGCGCGCCGAGCAGGTAACGGTGGCGGTGGCCACGGTGGTGGTGTTCGGCACGCTGGCGATCTTTCTGTACCCGGCGCTGTTCGAGCTGAACCAGCACTGGGCGCTGATTCCGGGTGGCGCCAACGGCTTCGGCATCTATGCCGGCTCGACCATCCACGAGGTGGCCCAGGTGGTGGCCGCGGCGCGTTCGGTGGGCCCGGACGCGGCCAACTCGGCCGTCATCGCGAAGATGGTGCGGGTGATGATGCTGGCGCCGTTCCTGGTGATGTTGTCGGCCTGGCTGGCACGTGACGACAAACGCCACGCCCACACTTCCGCCGCCACGGGCCAGGCCCCAGGCAAGCTCGCCGTGCCCTGGTTCGCCTTCGGCTTCGTCGCGGTGGTGTTGTTCAACTCGCTGCAGTGGCTGCCGGCCTCGGTGGTGGCGGTGACCACCGAGATCGACACCGCGCTGCTGGCCATGGCCATGGCCGCACTCGGCCTGTCCACGCACATCGGCGCCATCCGCAAGGCCGGTGCCAAGCCGCTGTTGCTGGCGCTGATCCTGTTCGGCTGGCTCATCGTCGGCGGTGCCTTGATCAACCGCTGGGTACCGGCCCTGCTCGGCTGAAGCCTCGAATTCACGGCCCGACGGAATAAACCACGGGCTCTCCTCGTCCACCACAGCAAGCCTTTCCCTCTTTTCTCAACACTCTCCGAAAGACATCCCATGAATACCTTCTTCCGCACCACCGCGCTGGCCTTGTGCAGCACCTTCGTCCTCGTCGCCGCCAGCGTGCCCGCCAACGCCGCCAACGCCGCCGAAGCCACCCCGGCCCGCGTCACCTTCGACGGCCAGATCCGCAACAACTCGCTGGCGCTGAGCCCCGACGAGGCCACCGCCGTGGTGTCTTACAGCGAGCGCCCGGACGTCATCGTCTACGACCTGGCCACCGGTGCCGTGCGCGGTGTGCTGCGCGGCTACGTCACGCCGCGCAACATCGTGTTCGCGCCCGACGGCAAGAGCTTCTATGTCTCCGACAGCAGCCTGGGCACGGTGACGCGCCTGGACACCACCACGCTCAAGCCGCTGGCCACCGCGTCGACGCTGGCGGCCGGCCCCGGCGCCTTCGGCACCGCGCTCAGCAAGGACGGCAGCGCGCTGTACGTCAACAACCAGGCCAGCAGCACCGTGACGCGACTGGACACCGCCAGCGGGCAGGCCAAGGCGGTGATCACCGGCTTTGCGCAGCCGCGCCAGGGCGTGCGCCTGAGCCCGGACGGCGCGAAGCTCTACGTCACCAACTTCCTGGGCGACAAGGTGACCATCGTCGACACGCAGACCGACAAGATCGAGGGCGAGATCACCGGCTTCAACAAGATCCGCGCCATCTCCGTCACCGCCGACGGCAAGACCCTGTTTGCGGCCAACAGCGGCAGCAACGACATCGCGGTGGTGGACATCGCCGCGCGCCGCGTCACCGGCACCGTGCCGGTGGGCCGCGACCCCTACGGCGCCGCGCTCACGCCCGACGGCCGCTTCGTCTACTCGGGCAACTTGGCCGACAACACGGTGTCGGTGATCGACGTGGCCACGTTGAAGGTGGTCGCCACCATCGCCGGCTTCAAGCAGCCGCGCCAGGCCATCGTGTTCACGCGCGACGGCAAGACGGCCTACGTGCTGAACGAGGACCTGAGCATCTCCAAGGTCGAGCGTGCCGGGCAGCGAATCGTCGCCACGGTGGCCGCTGCGCAGGCGGTGGCGGCGTACTGAAAACCGGGAACTGTCAGAGAACCGGCGCACCGCACGACCGAGCCGGGGGCTTGCCGCTTCCGGTTCGCCCTGTTGTCCTCCCGCCCGCACAAAGGATCGAATGAAAACTCTTGCCAACCCTGGCCGGCGCCAACTGGCTTCGATCTGTCTGGCCTTTTGCACGCTGCCCGCCGCATTCGCCGCCCAGGCCCAGACGGCCGCCCCGCCGGCGCTGGAACTGGTGGTGCTGGGCTCGGGCGGCCCGGGTGCCACCGGCCGTGCGGGTTCGGCCTATGCCGTGTTGGTGGATGGCGTGGCGCGTGTCTTCGTCGACGCCGGCCCGGGATCTTTCGTGCGCCTGGGTGAAGCCAAGCTGGCGCTGGGTCGGGCCGACATCGTGCTGCTGACGCACCTTCATGTGGACCATGCCGGTGGACTGCCAGGCCTCTTCAAGGCCCGTGCGGTGTCCAACCGCGGGCCGGTCGATTTCAAGATCTTCGGGCCGGCAGGGCGGCGTGCGCTCGATGCCGACGATGCCGACTTCCCGGCCACCAGCCGCTTCATCGACCTCTTGTTCGGCAAGCAGGGCGCCTTCGGCTACCTGAAGGACTTCTCGGCGCCGCTGCGCTTTCAAGTGAACGACATCGACGCACCCGCCACGGCGTCAGCCCTGCCCGAAGTGCACACGGTGTTCGATGAGGGCGGCCTGCGCATCAGCGCCGTGGCCGGCCACCACCGCGACGCACCGGCAGTGGTCTACCGCATCGACCACGCCGGCAAGAGCATCACCTTCAGCGGCGACATCGACGCCAGCGGGCTGGCGGGTCTGCGGCGAATCGCCCAAGGCACCAGCCTGCTGGTCTTCAACAGCGTGGTGCTCGACCCACCCGGCTCGCCCGACGTGCTGTACACCTTGCACACGCCACCCAAGGCCATCGGCGAAGTGGCCGATGCGGTGCGCGCCGGCCAGCTGCTGCTGAGCCACCTGTCACCTGCGCTCGACGCGCAGCGTGATGCCGTCAAGGCGTCGATTGCCGCGCACTACGCCGGCGGGGTGGTGTTTGCGCAAGACGGTCAGCGGCTGGCGCCCTGAGGCGCGCAGCCGCCGGCGATAGTGCCGGTACCAGCCCCCAGTTCGACGCCCGTGCCCACCGACCCCACGAAGGTGATCACGCGAGCCATGCCGTCGGGCCGCAGGAACACGGCGGCGTCGAACTTCATGCGCTGGCCGCCCGATGGGCTGCCGCTCACGAAACCTTCGGTGCCGACACCGCGGTCCAGGCCCCGCAAGTAGAAGGCGCCCGCCGTGGTGCCGAGGGCGTCGGCAAAGGTGCCCGAGAAGCTGAAGGTGTCGCTGGCCGGGTCGTAGCCGGCGAACGCGCTCGCCACATCCACGTCGCCGTTCTGCGGACCGATGTACGTGGGCAGTAGGTCGCCAATGGGGTCGGTGATGCCTTGCGCCAGCGCACCGGTCGCGGCGGTGAACAAGCTGGCCAGCAGCAGGAAGGTCAGGGTTCGCTTCATCGGAGCAATTGGTGGAGCGTGTCGGGCGGGTCAACTGCCGATGGCGTGACAGAAAAAGTTTTTGCGTGGACCGGAATAGACCGCCTGCCGGCGCCGTCTGCCCTTGTGTCGGGACCTCATGGACCCTTCATCCACCACCGACCACCCCTCACTTCACATCAAGCCTTCAACGGAGCCCTCCATGTTCAAGACATTCGCCTTTGCCGCCACCGCCCTGACGCTTGCCGCTGGCAGCGCCTTCGCCGCCCCTTCCGACGACGCCCGCACGCACTTCCAGGCCATCGCTTCGGGCGACACCCAGATCGTGATGCGCGCCTACGCCGACCAGGCCCAGCTGAACTGGGTCGGCGGCCCGCTGGACGGCACCTACGCCACCACCGACGCCATCCGCGGCACCTGGGAAAAGTTCGGCAAGGCCGTCGGCCCGCTGAAGCTCACCATCGGCTCCATCGAAGAATCGGCCAACCCCAAGGGCTCGACGGTCTCCGCCAACGTCGTCTTCGAAGGCAAGCAGCCGATCAAGGTGCGTTACGTGCTGACCTACCGCGAAGGCAAGATCGTCAGCGAAACGTGGCAGATCGACCCCAAGCTGAACGTCGCCCTGGCAGCCACGGCCGAAACCGCCGGCAAGACCGCGACCTACTGATCCACCAGCGCCGCGCCGCACCGGGCCAGACCGGGGGCGGTGCGCACCTGCGTCGTTCGGGTTCATTCCCCGCAGTTGACAACGGAATACCCGCAAGCGCCCGTGCGTCTACCCGTTTGCAGTGGTCGAGCCACTGCTCACCCATCCCCCCAGGAGTTCCCCATGCGACACCCGCTTTCCAAATTTTCGGCTGTGCTGATGCACGCTGCTCTCGCGGCCGCGGCAGGCCTTGCTTCACTGCCCGGCCACGCCGCAGACGGCGCTGAATCCCTGACCTACACCAACATCACCAAGATACGCGACGGCATGGGCGCACGCGGCGACCTCGCACCGATCGCACGCATCGTCTCGCCGCTGGCGGATTCGCAGATCGTGCCGGGCGAAGGCCGCATTGGCGCAGGCAGCGTGAATGGCACCGGCTTCGTGTTGAACATCGAGGTCGTCACGCGCGACGCGACACCGATCGCCGCGAAAGAGTCGCTCAACATCAGAAACACCGCGCTGCTCGGCCAGATCAACCCGAACATTCCGGGCCTCTATGTCTTCCTCGACACCGACCTCGTCAAGCCCGACGGTGGCGTGATCCCGAAGAACACCAACCTGGCGAACCTCTTCAACATCCTGGGCACTGACGACACGCCGGGCGCGGGCGTGACGCTGTGGCTGGGCTGGCACGTGCTTGAATCGCTGCCGCTCGACACGAGCCGCTTCAACATCACCACCGCCGTGGTCGACACCGCCGGTCGGATCGGATTCGACCGGGTCTCGATGGCGGTGCTGCGCGGCGGTATCACATCGGGGCAGGCACTGACGCCCCTTCCGATCGATGTGTTCGATGACGGCATCGACGACGCGGACGGACCGGAGGTGACGATGATCGCGCCCCGCGTGCCGTCGCGTGTGTCACCTGGGCCGCAAACCGGCAATCCGACGCCGCCTGCGAATGCCTCGCTGTTCTTCATTCAAGTGGCGGCGCTGGACCGCTCGCGTCACGGCATCGGCGTCAGCGAAAACGGCCAAGGCACGGCGGCCCGCTCGGTGTTGGGAACCATCCTGGATGGCAGCCAAATCCAGAACCCGATCACGCACCCCAGCAACGGCACGAACCGCAATTACCCGGGTCTGAACGTGACCTTCGACGTGCCCTTGCGTCAGCCCAACGGCAACGTGGTGCCGGCGGGCTCGAACCTGGCGCCGATCTTCAACGTTGCCGGCAGCGAGCTGGACGCTGACGGCTATGTCGTGACGACGGCCGATTGGGTGGTGGGCGGATCGCTCCTGATGCCTGCGGGCAAGCGCTCGGTCACGATCACTGCCCGGGTCACCGACAACGCCAATCGCACCCGCAGCGTCAGCCACGTCGTGGGCATCAGCCCGGTCGAGAACGGCCAAAACCTGACGCCCGCACCCTGAGAACGAGGCCGCGCGGCTCCGACCATGGAGCCGCGCTGGACGCACAGGGCAGCGGCAGCCCGCCACCCTGCACAACCAACACCTCATCTTTTTTTTCACGCCTGCGGAATAAAAGGCCTGAGCGTGCCGTCTGCCCCGATGTCAGCAAGATCTCACCCACGCTGCCCGATCCGCCACCACCTCCACGGAGCTTCCCATGTTCAAAACCCTCGCCATCGCCGCATCTGCGGCAACTTTTTTGGTCACTGCCGGCTGTGCCAACCTGGCTGAGCCGCCAGCCAAGGCGCCCGCCATGTTGTCTGGCGGCGCGCTCGTCACACCCGCTGGCATGACCCTCTACACCTTCGACCAGGACGTGGCGAACAGCGGCAAGAGCGCCTGCAACGGCGGCTGCGCCGCGCTCTGGCCGCCGATGATGGCCACCGCCACCGACCGGACCACGGGTGCCTACAGCATCGTCACTCGCGACGATGGGTCACGCCAGTGGGCCTACAAGGGCAAGCCGGTGTACACCTACAAGGCCGACCAGAAGGCCGGCGACCGCAGCGGCGACAACTTCAAACAGGTCTGGCACATCATCAAGGAATGACGCCTGTACACCCGCCTGCACACCCAGCTTCGCGCGGGCTCACCCCATCTTCAACATCTTGATGAACGACGACCATCAACTGCTGAGCTGGGTGCCGCGCCTGCGCCGCTATTCCCGGGCGCTGGTGAACAACCGTGACGACGCCGACGACCTGGTGCAGGACACGCTGGAGCGGGCCTGGGCCAAGTCGGGCCTGTGGGGCGGTGTGGCCGACATGCGCGCCTGGCTCTTCAGCATCATGCACAACCTGCACGTCGATGGCGTGCGCCGGCCCAGGCTGCACACCGTGACCATGGACGATGACACCCCCGAGGTGCCGGTGATGCCGACGCAAGGCGACAGGTTGGCGGTGCTGGACCTGCAGGCCGCGCTGGACCTGCTGCCCGTCGAGCAGAAGGAAGTGCTGCTGCTGGTGGCGCTGGAAGACATGGCCTATGCCGACGTGGCGCAGGCCCTGGGCATTCCCATCGGCACGGTGATGTCGCGCTTGTCGCGCGGCCGTGAGCGCCTGCGCGGCCTGATGGAAGGTCGTGCCGAACCCGTGCGGCTGAAGGTCGTCAAATGAATGCATTGCGAAGCACCCTATGAGTACCGATCGCCCATCGCCGCCCACCCTCCCGCCCACCCCCCCGGTCACCGAGGCCGAGCTGCATGCGTTTGTCGATGGCCGTCTGCCCGCAGAGCGTGAGGCCGAGATCGCCGCCTACCTGGCCGCGCGCCCCGACGATGCGCAGCGCGTCGAGGCCTACCGTGCGCAGAAGCGCGAGCTGCATGCCCTGTTCGACCCCGTGCTGGACGAGCAGCCGCCGCAACGCCTGCTGAAGTCGGCGCGCCCGCGCGCCGTAGCTCCAACGCCCTGGTACCTGCAGCGCCTGGCCGCCGGGTTGGCCATTGCCGTCATGAGCGGCGCCACCGGTTGGGGGCTGCGCGGCGTCGGGCCCGGCGCCGGCGGTGACGATGCGGCGCGCATGGCGGCTGTGCAACCGGCTCCGGGTGGCCTGACCCTGGTGTCTGCCAGCGGCTTCGCGCAGCGCGCCGCCGTCGCGCACGCGGTCTACAGCCCCGATGCGCGCCGGCCCGTGGAAGTGGACGCCGCGCACGAAGACCAGCTCGTGGCCTGGCTGTCCAAGCGCATGGGCGCGCCGATGAAGCCGCCGCACCTGCAGTCGCAGGGCTACACGCTGGAGGGCGGACGCCTGCTGCCGGGTGGCCAGGGGCCGGTGGCGCAGTTCATGTACCGCAATGAACTCGGCAGCAAGCTGACGCTGTATGTGTCCAACGACGTCGCTGACGTGGGCAGCGCGGCCGGGCCGGGCGGGGCGCCCCAGCCGGGCGCGAAGAACGCCGACACGGCCTTCCGCTTTGCGCGCGAAGGCGCGGTCAATGTCTTCTACTGGGTTGACGGGCCTTTCGGCTACGCCTTGTCGTCAGACGCCGACCGCAGCGTGTTGGCGCAGGTGTCGGCCGCGGTTTACCAGCAGCTGGGCGCCCGGCGCTGATGGCCGCGGACGGGCCGGTGTGGCACTTCTTTTAGTCGGCAGTGGAATCAAACGGCGCGCGGCGCGCTCTTGGTCCACACGTCCACACGTCCACACGTCCACACGTCCACACGTCCTACCGGCGCAGGCTGGCAGGCGCCCGAACCCAGCCCGCCACCGGAGACGCCATGCCCACCCTTGCCCTGCCCTTGAGCTTGATGCTCAGTCTGACGCTGGCCCTGGCCGGCTGCCAGACGCCGACACCTGCAGTACCCGCATCTGCACCGCCCGTCGAGAAGCAGGTGCGCGTCAACGACACCGACATCCGCTACATCGAACAAGGCCAGGGCGTGCCGGTGGTCTTCGTGCACGGCTCGATGAGCGACCAGCGCGTGTGGGACGCCTACCGCCCGCAAGTGGCGGCGCGCTACCGTTACATCGCCGTCAACCAGCGCTACTTCGGCGTGCAGCCATGGGACGACAGCGGTGCGCGCTTCTCGCAGCCCATGCACGCCGCTGACCTGGCAGCCTTCATCCAGAGTTTGGGCGCCGGCCCGGTGCACGTCGTGGCCTGGTCCTACGGTGGCTCGGTGGCCACGCTGGCGGCCAGCCAGCACCCCGAGCTGTTCCGCAGCCTGACCCTGCATGAGCCCACCATCGGCAGCCTGATCACCGGCACGCCCGAGGGCAAGGCCGCCATCGCGGCCTTCGGCGGCGAGGTCGGCCGCATCCGCACCGTCGCCAACGGCGGTGACACGCCAGCGGCGATGCGCCAGTTCTGGGAATTCGTGCTGAAGCTGCCGCCGGGCGGCTTCGACGCCGAGCCCGTGGCGCTGCAGCGCATGGTGCTGGACAACCAGCGCACCGTGCCGCTGACCCTGAACGCGCCGCCACAGCCCATCAGTTGCGAGATGGTGGGTGCCATCCGCGCACCGGCGCTGGTGACCGTGGGCGCCGACACGCGGCCCTTGTGGGCGCTGTCCGCTGCCGCCTGGCAGCGCTGCGCCGCCCAGGCCGAGCTGGCCACCATCCCGAACAGCAACCACGACGCCGTCGTGCGTTCACCGCAGGCCTTCGCCGCGCTGCTGATGCCTTTCCTGGCGCGGCATTGACCGCTCCCCACTCCACATCGAAAGCACCCATGACCACCCAACGCCGCGACATCCTCAAGTACTCGCTCGCCGCTGCTGCAGCCAGCGCGCTGCCCGCAGTGCAAGCCCAGGTACCAGCCGCACCCGGCACCGGATCCGGTACCGCAGCCGGCCCCGGCATCGACCCACGCGACCGCGTCTTCATCACCAATGAAGACTCCAACACCCTGGTCGTCATCGACCCCAAGACCAACACCGTCGAGAGCACGATCAACCTGACCAGCTTCGACGAAGACCCGCGCCCGCCATTCCGCTACGTCACGGCCGGCGTGGCGCTGACGCACGCGGCGATGATCCACAAGCCGCTGTACCACGGCTGCATCGACGCCCACGGCGCCGTGCCGTCGCCCGACGGCCGGCTGCTGGCCACCAGCGGGCGCGGCTCCAGCAACATCTACCTCATCGACGCCGAGCAGCGCCGCGTGATCGGCAACATGCCCAACCCGGCCGCCGGACCGACGACGAGCCCCGAACGCCTGAGCAGCGGCCTGCTGCTGGGCCGCGAGCCGCACGAGCCCACCTTCACGCGCAACGGAAAGGAGCTCTGGGTCACGCTGCGCGGTGAAGACCGCATTGCCATCCTCGACGTCGACCGCGCCGTGCGCCAGTTGAAGGGCGCCGACAGCGCGGGCTCGACGGCCGTCCGCCAGTTCCTGCCGACGCTGAACGGCCCGGCACAGGTGTGGTTCAACCGCGAAGGCACGCTGGCTTTCGTGGCCAGCCAGAAGGTGTCGCAGGTCGACGTGTTCCGTGTCAACGCGGGCGCCGATGGCCGCAGCCAGCCGCAGCGCGTGACCACGCTGGACATCAGCGCCCAGGACAAGCCCGGCTTCACACCCTTCATGAAGACCACGTCCGATGGCGCCGAGGTGTGGTTCTCGCACAAGCTGGCCGATGCGCTGTCGTGCCGCTCGACGCAGGGCGGCTTCGATCTTGTCGACAGCGTGCCACTGGGCATGGGCGCGCGGCCCAACCACGTCGAGTTCGTCAGCAACGCGCGCGGCAGCGTGGTCTACGCCAGCCTGGCGCGCATCGACGACGGCGGCCCTGGCGGCGTGGCATCCAGCCCCATCGCCATCATCGACCGCAGCGCCGCGGGCGGCCAGCGCAAGGTGGTGGGCACCTTCTTCAGCCACGGCCGCGAATCGCACGGGCTGTGGACCAACCCCGAGAACACGCTGCTCTACGTGGCGCACGAACAGGACGAACTGCCCGGCACGCCCAACGCCGGCCAAACGGTGTGCAGCGCTTTCGACGTGAGCGACCCGTTCAAGCCGGCCTTCGTCGCGCAGATTCCGCTGGGTAACCTGGCCCTGCCTTCGGGCGCATTGCGCAACAAGAAGAGCATCAACCTTGTCTACGTGCGCGTGGGTGCGAAGGGCCAGACCGCATGAAAGGCATGAAGGGCAGCCGCGCACAGCTTGGAGTCAATGCCTTCCAGCGCGAGATGGACGAATCCATGGCGCGCATGATGCAAGACATGCACGGCCCGGGCTACGTGGGCCAGGCCGACATCGACTTCCTGGCGATGATGATTCCGCACCACGCCGGCGCCGTCGACATGGCGCGGCTGGTGCTGCAGCACGGCCGCGACCCGGCCACGCGGCAACTGGCCGAGGAGATCATCGCCGGGCAGACCATCGAGATCGAAAGCATGACGCGGCGGCTGGCGGCTTTGCGCAAGCCGTCCGGCACGGGTTCGGCGGCCGAATTCCCCTCGCTGGGCGGCACGCGGGGGCCTTGATTGCTGGGCTCAGGGTAAGCACTTACGATGGCCGTGGAATGAACAGCAGCGCCGGTCGCTCTTGATCACCATGCTCTTGCAGTCTGCCGAGTCCCGCTACAACGCCTGGGTGCGGGACCACTACCGCTTTTTGCTTCGCAGCGCCTGGGCGCTGACCGGCTCGCGCGCGATCGCCGAAGACGTGGTGCAGGACTGTTTTGCCAACGCATGGAAACACCGCGAGCAGTTGCGGGATGGGGCGTTGGCACGGGCCTGGCTGTTCCAGATCATGCGCCGCGCCGCCTTCCGCCAGGCGGTGCCCAGCATGCAGTCGCTGGACGATGAAGAGCAGCCCGAGCAGACCGCGCCTGACGCCGGCTTGGACGACAAGCTCGATGTCGTCAAGGCACTCGCACGGCTGGCGCCCATTCACCGCGAAGTGCTGGTGCTGTTCTATTTCGACGACATGCCGACTGCGCAGATGGCCGAGGCGCTGGAGATCGCGCCGGGCACCGTGCTGTCGCGCCTGGCCCGTGCGCGCGACGCGCTGAAGCAGGTGATGGGCGTGCCCGTGCGGGCGACCAGCGGCGGCCAGGTCACGCCGTTGAGGAAGATCCAGACATGACGCCCGAATTCCGACCCCCCGAGTTCCCCGACAGTGACTTCGACCTGCGCGCACGCGCCGAGCTCGCGCTGGCTTATCCCGCCGACGCCGCCCCGGCGCACCTGTTCCGCAAGGCGCAGCCACTTCTGGCGCGGCGCAGCTTCCAGCGCGCTGTCCTGGGCCTGCTGCTGGCCGGCAGCGGCACTGGCGCCGTGTTGGCCATGCGCCCGCCCGAACTCGTGCGCGGCGCCATCGAGCACGAATACTTCGAGCGCACATTGCGCGGCACCTTTATGGACAGCGCGCCCTTGCTTCAGCACCTGGGGCTAGGTGGCAAGCAAGTCGTGCCGGGCTTTCCGCAGCTGATGCGGCCTTGCGACATCGACGGCCACCTGGTCTACCACCTCACCACCTTTTTCGAGAAGGGCGGCATGGTCACCGTGTTCGCCTTTGACAAGGCCGTTGCGCTGACGGAGGGCAGCGGCTGGTGGGGCAATGTCCACTGGAAAGTCATCACCTCGCGCGACGGCAAGCCGCTGGTGCTGGTGGCGCAGAAGAAGCAGGCCCTGGCCGTGGCGCAAAGCCAGTTCGGCCCAGCCACCGACATGTCCCCACCGAATTCCACAACGACCCCCAAGGAGACCCGATGAACAAGACCTTGAACTCGCTGCCGCGGCGCCAGATGCTGGCCGGCAGCGCCAGCGCCCTGGCCGCGGCCGGGCTGGCGACCTTCACGCGCGGCGCCGCCGCCGCGGGGGAAACCCCTGTGGCCACCGCCACGCCGAAGCCGCTGCCCGCCTACGTGGCCTGGAAAGACCCGGCCAGCGTCATCGTGCACAGCAGCACCACCATCGAGACCAAGCGCGCGGCCTTCGGCAGTGGCGTCATCACGCCGGCCGAGCAGCTCTACATCCGCAACAACCTGCCGGCGCCCGACGCCTCCATCGTGGCCGACCGCGACGCCTGGGAAGTGGCCATCGAAGGTGTGAAAGCACCCCGCAAGCTGACGCTGCGCGAGCTGAAGACGATGGGCGTGGAGACCACCGCGATGGTGCTGCAGTGCTCAGGCAATGGCCGCGGCTACTTTCCCAGCAAGCCCAGCGGCACGCCCTGGCAGGTGGGCGCGGCCGGCTGCGTGATGTGGACCGGCGTGCCGGTGCGGGTGGTGGCCGAGGCGCTGGGCGGCGTGGTGCCCGGCGCGGCCTTCCTAACTGGCACCGGCGGCGAGAAGCTGCCCGAAGGCCTGGACCCATTGAGCATCATCGTCGAGCGCTCGGTGCCGGCCGCGGCCATGGCCGATGCGCTGCTGGCCTGGGAAATGAACGGCGTGCCGATCTCGCTGGCCCACGGCGGCCCGCTGCGCCTGATCGTGCCCGGTTACACCGGCGTGAACAACATCAAGTACATCAAGCGCCTGGCCTTCACGGCCAAGGAGACGGACGCGAAGATCATGTCGCATGGCTACCGCATCTCGCCGCCGGGCGGCAAGGGCGAACCCAGCCAGCCGTCGGTGCAGGAGATGACGGTCAAGTCGTGGATCAACTCGCCCGCACCCGACGCAGCTGGCGTGAGGGCCGGCCTGGTGCAGGTGCAGGGCGTGGCCTTCGGCGGGCTGAACGGCATCAAGCGCGTCGAGGTGTCGCTGGACGGCGGCAAGACCTGGAGCGACGCGCGGCTCACCGGGCCCGACCTTGGCCGCTATGCCTGGCGCCAGTTCGTGCTGCCGGCCAGGCTGCCGGCCGGCAGCCACACGCTGGCCAGCCGCGCCACCGACACGGCAGGCAACGTGCAACCCGAGCAGCGCATGGAAAACGCCGGCGGCTACAACAACACGAGCTGGGCCGACCACGCCGTGAAAGTGACGGTGGCCTGATCATGCGCAGCACCATCCAGCAGCGCTTCATGTTGCATGCAATGAGGGTCGCGTCGGTGCTCGTCGCCGGCCTGGCGCTGCCCGTTCTACCCGCGCTGGCGGCCGACGACAGCGCGCAACTCGCGCTAGGGAAGAAGCTGTTCCTGCAAGGCGTCGTCCCGTCGTGCGCCGTTTGCCACACCTTGCAGGCCGCGGGCGCCGAGGGCGCCGTCGGCCCGGTGCTGGACGAGTTGAAGCCCGACGCTGCGCGCGTGGCGAAGGCGCTGCGCAACGGGCTGGGCCAGATGCCTTCGTACAAGGACAAGCTCACCGATGCAGAGATTGAGGCTCTGTCGCTGTATGTGTCGAAGGCCAGCGGGGGTGCCAAGTGAGACTTCAGGTGGGTGGAATCTGTGGTGCATCCCCACCGATAAAGGCTCGTCCGCGAGGGCCGCAAGACGCTGACTGGCACCGAAACGCAGGGCATCTTCATCGGTCGCCGCCGTCGGCAGCGACTGCTTCTCAACTCCTCGACAGACTGGATTGGGTCGATCTGGAACAGTCAGGGCGACGGCACGAACGAGCGCGATCTGAGCACAGCAGTCCTTCGCGCGGGTTCCGCCAACTCCCTTCGTGGTCATCGCCAATGCCGAGGCCCTGCGGTCCCAGATGGTTGTTCTGGAGCCCTCATGGACGGTTAGCCGAGGCCTGCCCGCATGGCCGCCGCCGGTACGCACACGGCGGCGGCATGCAACACTGGCAAGCCGATGACGGAGTGCGACCGGTTCAGAGCGCACTGAGGAACGCCATCAACTTGTCCTCCGGCCGATAGCGCCTGGCCTGCACACTGGGAGGCGCAACCGTGTCCAGCACACGCTCCTTCAACGTCAGATCGGCATCGAGGTAAATCTGAGTGGTCTCCAGCGATTCGTGGCCAAGCCACATCGCGATCACCGACCGATCTACTCCAGCCTGAAGGAGCTCCATCGCCGTGGTGTGCCGCAACACATGTGGCGTCACGCGCTTGCACGTCAAGGATGCGCAGGTCCGGCCAGCTGTGGCAACGTGCTTGGCCACAAGGTACTGGACGCCGTCGGCACTGAGGCGGTTGCCTCTGGCACTCGGGAACAGAATGACGGGCTCAGGTCCCAAGTCGCTGCTCATCCATGACCGCAACGCTGCCTGTGTCTGTTTGGCCAGCGGCGTGCAGCGCTCCTTGCGCCCTTTCCCGAGCACGTGGACGTGGGCGCCCGTGCCGAGCCTGACATCGGCGGCTCGTAGACCGGTGATCTCGGACAGACGCAGCCCGGTCTGAACCGCAAGCAACAACAGGGCATGGTCGCGCCGCCCCGCCCATGTGGTCCGATCGGGTGCGGCAAGCAAGGCTTCGACCTCTTCACGTGTCAGATGGCAGACCTGCTTGCGAGTGCACCGCTTGCTGGGAATCGCCAGGACCCGCTGGATCAGGCCTGCATGACCAGGCGATTCAAAGGCGGCGTACTGAAAGAACGACCGAATGGCGCTCTGCCGCAGGTTCCGGCTTCTGGCAGTCACGCCGCGTTCGTGCTCAAGGTCGGCAAGGAACGCCGCGATCAGCGGCGCGTCGAGTTGCTCCAACACCAGCGCGCTCGGGGCAACCTTGAGGCGCTTCTGGGCGAACCGGAGGAAGAGCCGGAAGGTGTCACGATAGGACGCGATCGTATGGGCGCTTGCCTGCCGCTGCTGCATGAGTCTTCGGGTGAAGAACCCCTCCAGCAGCACAGGGAGATTGCCAGTCGCGGCCGTCATGACAGCTTCTCCCAGTGACGCTCGAACCGGGCGAGCGCGTGGCCCATCAACTCGGGACACGCGCTGAGGTACCAGTAGGTGTACTCAATGCGCACGTGACCCAGAAAGGTTGACAAGGTCGGCAGGTGGCGCTCTACATCCTGGCCGGATCTGTACCAGCGCAGCAACGTTTGGATGGCAAAGCGGTGGCGCAGGTCATGCAACCGAGGGCGTGGAGCACCCGCGGAGGCGCGCACCTCCGCTTGGTCGAGCAACTGATAGAAGGTCCGATGGATGTGTCCCGGGTCAAGCGCCGTCCTCCGACCCGAGATGAAGAACTGCGGAGGCGCCAGCCGCTTGGCGAAGCGATCGCGGTGCGCGCGGTATTCCGCGAGTGCTGACCTGGTCGAGTCAGCAATCGGAGCCAGCCGAGACTTGCCGAACTTCGTCTGCCGAATGGTCAGCAAGCCTTGGTCGAGATCGACATCGCCGACCTCGAGACGGATCGCCTCACCGAGCCGCATCCCGGTGACGCTGAGCAGCCCCAAGAGGCAGTGGTAGGTCGCCCCTCGCAGGCCATCTGTAGGAGGCAGCGTCAACGCGCAAGCCATCAAGCGAGCAAGCTCATCGTCCGAGTACAGGTACGGTTGTCGCCGATGCCGATGTGAAGGAAGGAGGTTGGCGGGGGTGACCTCCGTGGCAGGGTCGAGCAACCGGTGGTGGAGCGTGAAGCCGCGAATCCGACGCAGCCGATCGGCGGCGAAGCCAGGGCGCGTGGATGGTTTGCTCAGGGCCCACTCTACGGCGGCGGCCGCCGTGATGGTCGTGACGCCGCGCCGGTCGAGAAAGTCCGTGAACTCGATCAGCGCATCTTCGTTCGCCCGAAGCTTGAACCCGAGCGCTCGCCGGAGTGCAAGGTAGTCGGAGGCAGCCTGTCTCAGCGGCGTCATTGCGCACCTCCCGGCCAAGAAGGAGCGACGGCCCGCAGGGAGCGAAGATCCACCTTCGCATAGATCGTCGTTGTCTGCTGCTGGCGGTGACGCAGCACTTCGCCGATCTCGGGCAGCGACGACCCCTCGCGCAGCAGTCGTGTGGCCAAGGTGTGACGGAGCACATGCGCTCCCTTGCTCGGCACATCGATGCCGGCGCGCTGAAGCGCGCGGCGGACGATCGCTGCAACAGCGGTACCACTGGAGAAGCCCTCGATCGGTGCCTGTGCTCGAAGGAAGACCTGCCGGGAGGAACAGCGTGGCCGGGCCTCGCTCAAGTATTGCGCCAGCGCTTGGCCCACCTCGTATGGAAGCGGGAGGCGATCGACTCGGGTTTGTCCATTGCGAACCAGCAACTCGCCGGCGTGCCAGTCGATGTCCTCCAGTTGTAGTGCTACCACCTCGCCAGCCCGCAGCCCGAGCCGCGCAAGTAGGACGATGACCGCGTAGTCACGACACCCACTCAGCTTAGCCCGATCACATTGGGCGAGGGTGCGCAGAACCTGATCGTCCTGGAGCGAGCGGGGGATCGATGATTGCGACCAAACAGCAGGCGCCGGTATGTGCGAAGACATATCGGTGTCGAGCCAGCCGCGGTAAAGCGCGAACCGTAGGAACGCCCGAACTCCACCGACGACTCTGCATGCAGAGTTCGGACGGCAGGTCTTCGTCGCCAGCCTGATGTGCGCCATGACGTCCGGCGCCCCCACGCTGTCGAACGTCAAAGGCCCGTTGGCGAAGAGGAAGGTCAACAGATTTCTGGCCGTGATCCGGTTGGAGCGGATGGTTGCAGGCGCCAGATTGCGCTCGTGGCGCATGTAGTCGACATACTCGGCCTCGATCTGCTCAACCGCAGTTGGAGTGCGCTCAGCTGAGGGTGTGCAGATGATGCCCTGTGCCGCCAGATGCGCGAGCAGCCTCAGCAGCGTCGAACGGTCTTCGGCCCTTGGGGCGCGACGGCGCCTGCGGCCTCGCAAGAAGGTATCGACCGACTCTTCGGCTACTGCCGCGGCGGCTACGCCGCGTCCGTCCAACCACCGGCTGAAGTCTCCAACCAACCATGCGGCGCGGCGTCGTGAGTCGCGGCTATAGCCCTTTGCTGCCAATGAATCGATGAAGGAATCGATGCACACGCCCAGCGGGCCCTCGCGCATCCGCATCAGTGCGCGCGGGCGCACAAACAACTCTTCCATGAGGGTCTCCTTCCGGAGAAACCGTCCCCGGTGGAGTCGAACATATGGCAGTGAGGTTCCACCCCTGAACCCGAGTAGGTCGTGTCACCGATCGGAAGCATCGATGCCCGCTCGCGGCTCGGCCTGCATGGCGTCAAGGTCGATGACTGCATCGGCCATCGTTGCGAGGTGCGGGGTCTGGGTGATGAAGAACTCCTGCCGGTAGCCGCCGAGCCGAAGGACTTCGCGCTTCATGGCCATGAACATGCGCTTGTGTTCTGGGTCCAGCGGCCCATCGGCCTCGTCGGAGAACAGCGTGTCGAATCGCCGTCCGGTGTTCTGGGCCAAGTACAGGGCGATCGCGCGCGTCAGGCAGGCGTCGATGAAGGTTCGCTCACCGCCGCTCATCAGGCTAAGGCTCTTGCCACCGCGCGCGTCGGGGCTCAGCGTCCCGGATCCCGACGTGCTATGCCGCATCGCTTCGCAGGTACCTGCGGCGCAGTTGCAGGGGCGGGGACGTCGGCCGGATCGCGAACTCGGCATATCCGGGGTCTCGGCATAGTGGATCAACGAGTGCCTGGTGAGGGCCGTCGCGCTGTACCTGGCGCAGAACACCGGCCGGCGCTACGACACCCTGTTCTCCGACGAGACCGACGGACCGCTGGACCCGGAGCGCAAGCGCATGTTCATGGCGATGAAGCGGCGGGTGCTGGAACTGGGTGGCTACGCGCGGGAATTCTTCGTGTCGCAGACGCCGGAGCTGACGGCGATGGCGGATGCGGTGATCGATCTGGACGCGATGGCGGCGTTGCACTCAACCTCGTCGGTCGAGTAGAGCAGCGCACGTGGGCGGAATGGCGCGGTTGCGGCATCTCTGGTGAACACGGCCGGGTACCTGAAGCGCCAGCGCGACTCACGGATTCAGGTACCGACGGCTCGCGGCGCCACGAGTACTCTTTCGCACATCGAAAGAGGATTCACGATGACGACGCATCCGACCACGCCCAAGCAAGCCCGGCACGCCTGCGAGCAGCTGTTGAAGGCCGATCGTGCCGACAAGACTGAGAAGTCGATCCTGCCCAGTGAAGTCAGGGTGATCGACCGACTGCTTGAACGAGGCCTCGAGCTGGAGGACGCCTATGCCGAGATCCACGGCAAGCTCGTCCAGCATCCGCCGGCCCTGAAGGTCTTCTTCGATCTGGTGCAGAGCACGGCGGCGTTCTGGAGTCCTGAGTCGAATCAGGAGGCTCGCAGAGGAAGGGCCAGGCTGGTCGAGGTCAACCAGGAGATCGAAAGGGTTGCGGCGCACCTGGCCGAGTTGCTGGACGAGCGCACCGAGTTGAAGAACCATTCCGGGTTCTCTTGTGAAACGCTCTACCACCCGGTGGATGCGATTCACGCTGCTGCCGCACGGAACTACAGCTACGAACAGTGGGTGAAGGCGAGGCTCGAAACCCTGACAGGTCAGTTCGATCTCAAGTACTGGCCGCCGTTGAGCGCTGTGGCTCAGGCCATTGCCGATGATGCGGCGCGAGCGGCTCCCCTTCCGCACGATCCGCTCACGGCGGCCGGGACCGAAGGGCCGCGTGCGAGCCTGGCGGACACGTTCAGGGCGTTCTTCGTCGCTATCGACGAGCAGAGCAGTCGGAACTTCGGGTTCCTGCCGCATTCCTTTGAACTCAGTGATCGCTGCGTCGCCAGCTTGCTGAGCTGCGCTCTGGGCCTGGGTCCGGACGAGGCGGTCGATGCGCCGTACGTGAAGCGCCTTCG
Source organism: Aquincola tertiaricarbonis (assembly GCF_023573145.1). Lineage (GTDB taxonomy): Bacteria > Pseudomonadota > Gammaproteobacteria > Burkholderiales > Burkholderiaceae_C > Aquincola > Aquincola tertiaricarbonis_B. Next base: position 357,324 of record NZ_CP097635.1, on the reverse strand, counting down.
GCAGCGTCAACGTGAACGAGCGGTGCAGTCGTGACCCGGTGTGGCAGAAAGAGAAAGGGCGCCGGCCCCATCCCCGCCGGGATGGGCGCGCGGCGCCGAGGTCGATCAGCGGGCAGCGTCAGCCCGCCAGCAGCGTGACTGGCGGCCCGTCTGCCAGGTGGCGGACGATGCGGTTGCCCGCGCGTCGACGGCCATCGCCCTCGACCTCGTCGACCAACTGCGCAGGCAGCCGAAGGCCGAGTTCGGCGACCTTGGCGCGCAGGGTCCCGATGTCCGTCCAGTCCAGCAGGGGCTCCTGCAGGCTGGTGTAGAGCATGTCGTTGCGCTCGTCGATGACCGGGAGAAAGTAGTCCCCCAGGCGTCGATCGAAGCCGGCCACGATCTCGACGGGGTGTCCGTCGAGCGTCGCCGTCGCGAGGTGCTGGCTCATGGTCCGGGCTCCGCGCTGTCGAACACGGGCAGCCCCTCGATGACTGCCGCCTCGCGGTCGAACATCAGCCAGGCCACGCCGGCGGACTCGGCCACCTCGAACAGCATGGCCAGGTCGGGCTCCGACGGCACGCGGTACTTCGGCGCCCCGACATAGACGAACCCGCCGCAGTCGGTCGGGTAGGCGTTCACGGACAGGTCGTCATCGGCGAGCTTGTTGCGCGTCGCCGAACTCAGATGCTTCAGGGACAGGCTGGCCAGCATCTCGGCCTGCTGTCGCAGGCCGGTGGCGGGCAGGGTATGCATCGTGGCTTCCTCCTCGGGATGAACTGGGAGATGTGGGGGATTCGGTCGCCCGCGTCACGGTCGAGGGCGCACGGGGCGTGCGCTTCGATCGTCCCGCGCGGGCGAACGTCATGCCGCAGTCGCGGCAGCGGAACCAGTGCAGGCGACCGAGCGCGCCCAGGGGCGCACCGTGGCCGGCACAGCAGGGGCAGGTCGGGGGTCTTCTCTCCGACATGGGCATCCTTGGTTGGGGTGGGATCGGCGGGAAGGGCGCCGCCTCGGCGGCGCCCTTCTCGCGACAGGGTCGTGCAGGGCGTGACTGCCGCACATGGCGTCAGAGCAGTCCGCGCTCCGCGAAGCTGACGCACTGGTCGCCGGCGACGACGAAGTGGTCGATCAGGCGGATGTCCACCAGCGCCAGCGCCGACTTCAGCGTCTGCGTCAGGAACTCGTCCGCGCGGCTCGGCTCGGCCTGGCCGCTCGGGTGGTTGTGGGCCACCGCGATCGCGGCGGCGTTGCGGGCCAGGGCGCTCTTGACCAGTTCCCGCGGGTATACCGACGTCTGGGTGAGCGTGCCGCGGAACACCTCCTCGTGGGCGATCAGCCGGTGGTTGGCATCCAGGTAGAGCGCGAGGAAGACCTCGTGCTGCAGGCCTGCGCAGCGCAGTCGCAGCCAGTCCCGAAGGACCTGGGGCGACGACATCACGGGCCCCTGCGCCATCCGGTCACGCAGCTCGCGCATCAGCAGCTCCCGGGCGACACCGAGTCGGCGCGTCAGGAGCTGCTGCGTGGCCGGGTCCTCGTGGGGCGTCTCCCGGTCGCTGACGCGCAGCGCAGCCGGCGTCGGGCCTGGCAATGGGTGGGCCTGCAGGCCCAGCATCTCTGCCACCAGGGCCTCCCGAGACGCATGGGCGGCATCGGGCAGGTCCGGCAGATCTTGAAGACCCTGGAAATGGTGGAAGTTCATGGCGTTCTCCTCTCGTGGCGAAAAGGAAGACGGGAACGCCGTTCCCGGTGGGGACTGGTGTCCCCGCAAGGGAAGGATGTGCAGACACACGACGGAACGTGGCCGGCACGGTGGCTCAGATGATCATCCGAGGCAGGTAACGACTGCGACGCCGCTGCCGCCGGTTCGGTCGGCATCGGAAACACTCCTGTCGGGAGTGGGTGTGAGCCCGGCAAGTCTGCGCCATCGGCGCCGTGGATTCAACCGGGGTGGTGCCAGCGACAGAGCCTTTGCCGCGCTTGCCCGCGCAAAGGGCGCCAGGGTCCGTGCCTTGGTCGGGCATCGGTGCGCGAGGAGGTGGCACGGTTCGCATGACCGCACTGCGCCTGGCCGCGCCGTTGTGGCTGGGCCACGGCCTGCCCGGATGTCTTGGCGGGCAGAACGCAAAAGTGACACCGCAGAGGCACTCGGCTGTCACTGCAGAAATTTCTTCGTCGCGGGCAGCAGCGGATGTGCACAGACCTGCGCAGGCACGCGAAGATGCGCGGCTTCCCGACAAGGCCGACCCGACATGCTGCGCACCGAAAACCAGCTTCGACTTACCCGACCCGAACGGGCGCGGCTGGCCCGCATCACCGCCATCGAGCCGGGGTCCATCCGAAGCGTCGCGGACCTGCAGGCCTACGTCCGCCGCTGCAAGGCCCACTACTGGGGCCACTCCGATGACACCCGGTTCCTGCACTGGCTGATCGAGCGTGAGGTGCAGTCCCTGACCGGTCGCTGAGCGCCCGCCGCCCCGTTCGCAGTCTCGGAAACAGGAACGCCCCCGGTGCTGGACCGGGGGCGTGCTGGGTGACGGCCTGGCGTGGATCTGGATCGCGCCGTCTGAAGGGACTCGAACGTTCGACCGGACAGCTCAGCGGAACACGCGCGGCTCGACGCTTGCCCCGCGCATGAACGCGAGGTACGCACCGGCCTTGCCGATGTCGTCGAAGGTCGCCACTGGCTGCTCGTGCAGCACCACGGCCCAGGGACGGTCATCGTCATCACTGGCGCGGATGCGCAGTTCCGGTGGCTGCCAGCGCGGGTGGCGGTACAGGGACAGGCCGGTGTCCCAGTCCATCAGTGCCAGCACGTGCGCACAGAGGATGGCCGTGCCGGCCGCCTCGCCCGGCTCGACGAGCAGCGGCACCTTCAGCAGGCCGGTCGAGCGGCCGACCGTGCCGACCACGTCGAACTCGTCGAGCCAGCTCGCGCCGGTGCCGGTGTCGCCCAGCACCAGCCGCACCTTGCGGCCGTCCCGGCGGCAGGTTTCCAGCACCCTCGCCAGGCGAGGGTCCGTACCGGGATCGAAGTAGGTGCCGTGGCCCTGGGCGGACTCGCCCCAGGCACGCACCGCAGCGAGGTACTTCTCGTAGCCGGTGAGGCTGGCCGCGTCGTCGGCGGTCGGCATCAGGTCGGGACGATCGAGGCGCTGCGCGATCTGCCGGGCATGGTCGCGGGCGTTGTCGAAGCCGAAGCAGGTCACGCCCGCTTCGGTGGCGATCACATACAGGCGTTGCTCGGGATTCAGGGTGATGTCTCGCATGGGGAACTCTCGAAGTTGGGAGGGCGGACACCGGCCCTGGCGGGACGGGCCCGCGGGCGGTTGGATGGGGTGCCGGCCGCGCCAGGCCGCTGGACGTCAGTCCATGGCCAAGGCAATTCAGCGATCGAACCCGGTGCAGCCGATGGGGCTGAGCCGGGGCTCGGTCTTCGGATCAGCGCCGGCTGATCTGGACGGCGGGTGCGGGGCCGTCGCCGCGAGGTTCCGGGGCACGCTCGGAGCCGCCTTCGGAGCCACTGACCGGCGACGCCGGGGACATGCCGGCCTGGTGCTGGAAGCGGGCGTGCGCGTCGGCGAACTCGGCATCGCCCAGCAGCTGACGAACCTGCGCGGCGGCCGGTTCGGGCCTGCTGTCGGCGTCACGGGCCGCGGCTGGGCGCGCGCCCCGCTTCGATGTTGCCGGCGAGGCTGGCGGTGCAGCGGCAATGGCCTCGTCGAGGACGTCCGCAGTGCGGTGGTACGCCTTCTGCGTGACGCCGCCGACGAAGGCTGCGGGTCGCTGCAGCGTCCACTGGACCAGCAGGCGCAGCCACTGCCCGATGCGCTTGTCGCGGGCCTGGCGCGCCTTGTGGACGCGCAGCGACTGCCTGCAGGACAGGTACAGCGCCAGGTGGCGACGCTTCATCTCGGCGTCGCCGTCGAGCTGCGCCATCACTTCGGCGGCGAGGGCGACGTCACGGCCGACGCGTCTGTAGAAGCCGACCCAGGCGCGCTGCTCCTCGATGTCGATGGTGCTGCGGCGCGGTGACGGGCTCTGGAAGGATCTGTCTGGGAAAGCATGACTCATGGGGTTCTCCAAGAAGGCGAGGGAACCCCGACCCCGACGGGAGACGGTGACTCCCGGAGGGTGGATGGCGAGGACGGCCGAAAACCGAGGGAAACGGGGTGTCTGGTGATGGCGTCCCGATGCCATCGCTGGCGGTCGGTTCACCATCCCCGAGACCCGAGGACTCGATCGGCACGAGGTCGAGCCGACGGCGGCGCCGCGGCGGGCAACTCGATGCCCGCGACCTTCAGGTCGTGAGCACGCGAGCGGCGCCTCGGCGTAGGCCCTCGGCAATGCCGATCCAGCGGTCGGCGATCCGGTCCAGGTAGACCAGGTCGTCGGCCGCGATCTCGCCCGAGGCGCGGAGCCGGGCGATGACTTCCTTGACCAGGAGGGGATCCTCCCGGGCCAGCACGATGGCCGTCGAGGCGATGCGCCTGCGGTAGGTGTCGACCGTCATGGTCAGCACACCGTCGTGCAGCGCTCGAGCGCCAGAGGGTCCGCGGCCTCGTACGCCATGCGCATGGACGCGTGGGGCGTGCAGGGCCGGGGCCGGAGCAGCGCCGGAAGGGTGACAGGCCGCCGGGCGGGCACACGGGCAAGCCCGGTACCACCCAGCAGTGCACACACCGGCGCCTTCACTGGTGGAAGGGTGCGGTTCCACGGAACGGGACTCATGGGGGTTCTCCTTCAGGGGTGAAGGGGAACGCCCATCCCTGGCGGGGAACTGGGGTTCCCCGTCTGGGATGCCTTGCCGGGAAGGCAAGGCGCTTCGTCGCGCACCGGTGCGTGCGCGAGCTGCAGAGGTCCGCGTCCGAGAGGACGGGGCCAGGGCAGATGCGTGCGTCAGGCCAGGCTTCTGATCGAGATCAGGCCGGGCTGGTGAGCGCAGGGCGCGTCACGACGCAGAGGTCGTGATCGGCGCATGCGAGGAGGGGCCACGACACAGGGTCATGGCCGGCTCCTGGTTTCGGATCCGGATGGATCTGAATCGGCCCGGCACGCCGAGGTGCCGGACGGGACACAAGGCAGGTAACGACTGCGACGCCAGCTGGGCTGGACTTCAGGGCGACAGTAGCCACCATGAAGGCTGAGCAGACGCGATGTCCGCAGGAAGCCGGGTCAGTATGGGACGGGGTCCCTCGGTCTGCAACAGGTCCGAGGTCTCTTCGTGGCAATGCCCGCCCAAGCGACCGGTTCGGCCAGCGCTTGGGCGGGCAGTTGAATCCGAGCCCTCCACGCCGATGGCCTGGAATGCGGTGCCGCCCGGTTGCAGGGCCTTCGGGCCGGCTGTCGGTTCGTATAGTGGGCGGATCAACATCTCCTGCAGACTGATTCCGCCCTGTCCATGACCGTCGAGCGCTATGCCTTCACTGACTGCGAAGCCACCACGGCGGCTGGGGTACCGCTGCGCATTCCTGCTGGCGTTCACCACGTCGAGCGGCGATCGCTGGTGTTCCGCGTGCGCCTGGGTGGCCGCGAGCTCGATCTGACCCTGGCCGAGTGGGAACGCCTGCTGGATGCGGGCTGTGTCGGGTCGGTTGTCGCCGCCGCTGATTCGCAAGGGACCGGCGACACCCATCCCGAATGAAACGCGCGAGGTGGCGACGGCAGACTGGAACGTCGATGCGGGACCAGTGGTCGCAGGATCCCGGCGACCACTGCAGTTGTGCTGCTCGAGTGGGTCAGCGACGTGGCGATGGGTGTCTACACAGCGCCCCTTCACAAGAACCCGGATCCGGCCATTTGCGGCCCCAAGCCAGGGTCCGCAGTATGAAGGCTAACGGCGGCAACTTACGGATTTCGAGTCGGGTCGCCGCGTTCGCGGTTGAGTTGCATTGCCTCGCGCACCAGCTTTTGCAGCTCGGCCGGCTTCAGGTCGGCCTGCGTGCGCAGCTTGATGTGTCCCATCTTCTCGCCGGTGCCCTCGATCAGGCCCTGGGCACTGGGCAGTTGCATGCCGCGCCAGAAACCCAGCGTGACATGCCCCTTGTGAGCTTTGATCCAACACATCGGCCCATCGATCTCGAAGACCGGCTGTGACCATTTGATGACCTCGCGGGCCCCGGGGGCTGCCGTCCGTACCAGCGCCCGCAAGGCCTGTGCGATCGCGCGCTGTTCGACGCCTAAGGTCGCCAAGTAATCATCGATCGACTTGTCAGCCACGGCGACACCTAGCGAAACGTGGTCACCAAGCGCACGATCAGCCCGGCATCCAAAGTGAAGACATTGGTTCCCTGGCCTTTCCCGCCAGGTAGCGCCGGTGAGTGGCAGGTCCAATCCACGCGTACGCCCGACGGACTGACATCGAAGCGTTCGACCTCAAGCCGCATGTCGGGCAGTGGGTGGCGCCAACCCTGCAGGAAGGTCTGCCGTATCGCGTCGCGACCTACATGGTCGAGCATTTGGCCGGAGAAGGGCTCGCTGTATTGCGCGTGCTCGGCGAACAGCGCCATCATCTCGGCCTCGGAGGTGGCACCGGCCTGCATGGCCCGGAAGAACTGAGCTACGGGTGGAGGCAAAATGTCTTGAGTCATGGTTTCGAACGCGGGTTTGTAGTGGAACAAGACTTGTCTGTGACAGAGGCACTTCCAAGTGACTTTCTCGACGTGCTGTCATCGGCACTGTTGCGCTTCGGCCGGCCGCAGGCCGGTGTGGACTTCGTGTCATTGGCCCAGCTCTCAAAGCGCCTGCCCGGCGCGGCGGCGGTGACAGTTGACTACACGCATGTCCATCGCTTGGCTGCGCCGCTGGTCGTCGTGCGCCTGCAGGCCGAGGCCGCGCCGATTCGGAGTTGGGCTGCGCTGACACCGCGCGAAAACGAAGTGGCGCGAAGTCTTGCGCGCGGCTTGCCCAACAAGGTCATCGCACATCAACTCGGACTGAGCGTGGGCACGGTCAAGGACTACGTCCATCGCATCCTCACGAAAACAGGGCACACCAGCCGGGCCGGATTTGCCGCAGGCGGCACACCAAACGCAGCGCATAGCTCATCGTAGACACTTGCCGCGTTGACGCCTATCCATCTTTGGATAGGGCGGTGTCCGGCGATTCGCCCGCGGGCGAGCAGGTGCCGGATCGGCCAAACGACACCGCCCGCTCGTCAATTCACATGCCGATGGTCTGCTTCATGACTTTGAGTCACGCGAAGTCTAGGGAAGGTCTGCACAACGCGCTGCGAAGTGCCGTTTGAGGTGACCTGAAGCTGTGGCCGTGCCATGGAGCCCGCCGCGCCCGCGTTCGGCGCTGCTTTCAAGGCCTTGCGAGGCGCTCAGTGCGCGCCGAACGGCCCACGCAGCCACCGTGGGCGCACTCATCCCGCAGGTCCCATCAACCGCCGTCGCGCCATCCACAGGTTGCTCAGCGCGAACAGCGTGACGATCTGCGCCGTGTTCTTCGCGAGCCCGCGGTAGCGCACCTTGGTGTAGCCGAACTGCCGCTTGAGCACGCGGAACGGGTGCTCGACCTTGGCCCTTACGCTGGCCTTGGCGCGCTCGATCTGCTCGGCGATGAACTCCGGCTCGAGGAACGGGTTGAGCTTGCGTCGCAGACCTGGGCGCATGGCCACGTGCCAGACCGGGCCGGCGGCCTCGGGTCGCTTGTGCACGCCCTGGTAGCCGGCGTCACCGAAGGCCGCTTCTTCCTCACCGTGAAGCAGTGCCCCGGCTTGGGTCACATCGTTGACGCTGGCAGCCGTGCCCACCACGCTGTGCACGAGCCCGGAGTGCGCGTCCACGCCGATGTGGGCCTTCATGCCGAAGTACCACTGGTTGCCCTTCTTGGCCTGCTTCATCTGCGGATCGCGTTCACCATCGGCGTTCTTGGTCGAGCTGGGCGCGGCGATCAGCGTGGCGTCCACCACCGTGCCCTTCTTCATCATCAGGCCCTTGGCCTGCAAGATGTCGTTGACCACCCGCAGCATGTCGGTGGCCAAGTCGTGCTTCTCCAGCAGGTGGCGAAAGCGCAGGATCGTGGTCTCGTCGGGCAGGCGCGCCACACCGTCGCCGAGCCTGGCGAACTCGCGGAACACCGGCATGTCGTGGAGCGCCTCTTCCACCGCCGGGTCCGACAGCGCGAACCATTGCTGCAGGTAATGGATGCGCAGCATCGTCTCGATGCCGAAGGGCGGGCGACCCGTCTTGGCCTTCGGGTAGTAGGGCTCCACCACCCCCACCAGCGCCGCCCACGGCACCACGCGCTCCATCTCGTCGAGGAACTCGCGCTTGCGCGTCCTCTTGATCGACAGGTTCAGGCCAAGTCCGAGTTGCTTCATGACCGCTATCGTCACTCAACCCGCGCCATCACGCTACGCGGATCGGCCAGGGGTTTTGCAGACCTTCCCTAGGACCGCATTGGGTCAGTCCAGGGACGCTCACGATGCCGAGCTGAATGCCGGAAAGCGGTCGCTCTTTGGCGTGCGACACGGCTCCTGACGGCTTCCACCGACACAGCACTGTTTCCCGACCTTCCTCGAGCCCTTGGCACAATCGGTGAATGCCGAACATTGCATCAGTGCTCAAGGCCGAGATCGTTCGTCTGGCTCGCAAGGAGTTGCGCAGCGAGGTCGATTCGATCAGGAAGGCGCTCGCCGCTGCGCGCGCGGAAAGCGCCGCGTTGAAGCGCAGAGTCAGCGAACTGGAGCGGTCCGTGCGGCAGTCCGCGCGCGCCGCCCCCGCTCCGCCGCCATCGCCGCCTGCGGTCAAGGAAGCGGACGGCGCCGACCATTTCCGGTTCCGCGCCTCCGGTATGGCCAGCAATCGCAAGCGCCTTGGCTTGTCGGCTGCGGATTTCGGGTTGCTGGTCGGCGCATCCGGGCAGAGCGTTTATGCCTGGGAGCAGGGCAAGGCACGCCCCAGAGGCAAGAACCTCGCGGCCATCGCTGCCTTGCGCGGGGTTGGCAAGCGCGAGGTGGTTGAGCGCTTGGCAGCCCTGAAGTCGGGCGGGCCATCGTAGGCCTGCCACCGCCCAGTCAGGCGTCCTGACCGGACCACCTACGAGCGCTCCTCGCCACCCTTGAAGTGCACGGGCTCAATGGGATCCTGACTGCATGGTGGGCCGCCGGCCTGCCATGCAACCGATCAGGAGTCCCTCATGAAATTCTCCAAAGCCGAGGTCGACGCCATCATCGAGGCGTCCCCTCGCACCTTCGTTCCCTTCAACAAGCTGGTGCTGTCCGAGGACCACCAGGCCCGCAGTGCCACGGCGCCCGTGATGTCGCTGCCGGAACTGGCCGCGTCGATCAAGGACAGCGGCGTGCTGCAGAACCTCGTCGTGGTCCAGGCGGCGCGCGGGCGCTACGGGGTCTGCGCCGGCGGACGGCGGCTCGCCGCGCTCACGCTGCTCGTGCAGCAGGGCGACATCGCCGACAACTACCCCGTGCCGGTGCTCGTCGTGCCGGCCGACAAGGCGCTCATCGCGAGCCTTGCCGAGAACTGCTTCCACGTGCCGATGCACCCGGCCGACGAGTTCGCCGCCTTCGCCAGGCTGCTCGCGCAGGGCAAGTCCGTCGAGGACGTGGCCGCAGCCTTCGGCGTGACGCCGCTCATCGTCAAGCGGCGCATGAAGCTCGCCACCGTCTCGCCCCAGCTGATGGCCCTGTACCGCGAAGGCGGCATCGGCCTGGACTGTCTCATGGTGCTGGCCTCGGTCGACAATCACCAGCGCCAGGAGCAGGCATGGGCTGGTCTGCCGAGCTGGAACCAGCGCCCGGAGCATCTGCGGCAGTTGCTGGCCCGGGGCGAGATCGAATCGGACGCCGACCCGCTGGCCCGGTTCGTCACCGTCAAGGCCTACGAGAAGGCCGGCGGACCACTGCGCCGCGACCTGTTCAGCGACGACGACCGCAAGGCCTACCTGCTGGACCCGGCCCTGCTGGAGCGCCTCGCCGCCGACAAGCTGGGCAAGCGCGCGAAGCAACTGCTGTCTGAAGGCTGGAAGTGGGTCGACATCCGTCCGCGCTTCGCCTACGACGAGTATGTCAAGCACGGCGAACTGCGCAAGCCCCGCCGCGCACCGACGCCCGAGGAAGCCGAGGCGCTGAAGGCGGTGGACACGCGCATCGCTGCCCTGCACGAGCAGATGGACGCGCTGGTGGACCGTGACGGCGATGGCGATGCCGGCGAGGACGTCAGCGACGCCAGCGAGGCGAACGACGCCGCCGACGAGGACGACGCGTCGCGCGACCGTGCCTTCCTCGCCCTGGAGTCCGAGGCCGATGGGCTGGAGGAAGAGCGCAAGGCGAGACTGGAAGCGCTGACCGAATGGCCCGTGGCCTGGATGGCGCTCGCCGGGTGCGTGCTGCATGTGGGCGCGGACGGCCGTGCCGCGATCAAGGCAGGGCTCATCCGTCCCGAGGATCGGGCCGATCTGGCGCAGGCCATCACCAAGGCTGCCGAACAGAAGTCGGCCGGTGGAGGCGGCTCGGAAGGCGACGCGGATCCTGCGCCCGGCTCGGGGCTCCCGGCCCTGCAGTCGCTTCCATCGGCAGCCGGCGCCTCAGCACGGCCCGTGCACTCCGAGAAGCTCATGCGCCGCCTTACGGCCCACCGCGTCGCCGCGATCCAGGCCGAACTGCTGGACCGCCCCGAGGTCGCGATGGCGGCACTGACGACCCACCTGGCGCTGAAGCTGCTGGCCGACCCGCTCCATGGCGCCTACCGACTGCCGAACCTGCTGGCGATCAGCGCGACCGGCAACCAGCACGAGCTGCGTGGCGCGGCCGAGGACATCGAGGCGAGCCCGGCGGCCCAGCGCATCGAAGCCGACCGCATCGCCTGGATCGAGCACCTGCCCAAGGAACCCCACGCGGTGTTCGACTGGATGCTGCGGCAGCCGCTGCAGACCGTGCAGCGGCTGCTGACCTTCCTGGTCGCGTCCACCGTGAACGGCATCACCGGCACCGACGCCGGCCGACCGATCAATGACGGTCTGGCCCGCGCCCTCGGCCTGGACATGACGCGATGGTGGTCGGCGACGGGGGAGGCCTACCTTCAGCACGTGTCCAAGGCCAGGGTGGTCGAGGTGGTGCATGCGGTGGCCGGCGCCAAGGTTGCTGGTCCGCTCGCGGCGCTGAAGAAGGATGCCGCCGTGGCGCAGGCCGAACAACTGCTCGCCGGGCGTGGCTGGTTGCCCGACTGTCTGCGCGTGCAGCCGCACGCCGATGCCCCGGCGACGGGTGGCGAGGAGGTCGACGCCAACGATCCAGTACGGACCGAGGCGCCCGCCTGCGCCTGAACGCAGGGCCGGCCCGGGCCCGGCCGGCTCATGCGACCGGGACAGGCGTGTCACCGTCGTCCCCGAGGCGCCCCGGCCCGGGCTTGCCGGTCTCGCCCTGGGCCGGGTCGCGGCCCCCTGCAGGCGAGCGCCGGATCGCACCGATGTAGGCGCCGGCCGAGCGCAGGCGGGCATGGCCCGCGATGCGGGCCACACGCAGCCGCGCCTGGCGGTCGATGTCCTGATCGACAGGCCCACCGCCACGCACCGGCGCGGGCGTGCCCGTCGTGTCCTGATACTGGCCTTGAAGGTGGTCGTGCCGCGCCCCGTGCCCGGTGGTGCCGCTCTCGCGCTTCGTGAGGCCGAACTTGCGCAGCGCATAGTCCAGGCGACGGAGGTTGGACTTCAGGTCCCGATCCGGCGCCCCCATGTGTGCGTCATGGCCGCTGACCACGCTGCGGGCATGCGCGATGGCCGACTGCTGCTCCTTGGTGGCCAGCGGCAGCCAGCGCGCACGGCCTCCCTTGCCCTTCGTCCACAGATACCGATCCGCCTCCCGTTGCTCGTCGGGCAGGCCTGTCTCCTCGAACGGATGCACGTGGGCGTAGGGGCGGCACATCACCGACTCCTTGCGCCGCAGGCCGACCTTCACCATCAGGCGCATCGACGCGCCGATGCGGGCATCGTAGGCAGAGACCTGGACCAGCAAGGCCTCTACGTCGATGCCGTTGCCGCTCCAGCTCTTGTCTCGCTGGGCGTTCTCGTGGCGCTCGTACTCGTCAGGCGTCAGGCCGTAGTGCTCGGGCCTGCGGATGAAGCCCGGCTTGTTGAGCCACATCGCCAGGCCACGCAGAAAGCTCAGGTAGGTCTGGATCGTCCCCGGCGAGAGCTTGCGGCGCTGCCAGACCTTCACCATAGCCTGGACATGCCGCTGGCCCAGGTTGCGGGGATCGGGCGCCAGCTTGAAGCCGGCGTCGGTGTGCAGCTCGCGGAAGAAGCGCCGCAGGAAGTGCGCGCGCTCGTAGCGCGTCTTGTGCGACACGGTCTTCTCCAGCGCGGTGTGCAGCGGGTTGAACAGCTCGATCAGCACGTCCACCACCCGGTTCACGGGCGTCCTGCCTGGCGGGTACATGGCCAGCACCTGCTCGGGCGACTTGCCGGCCCAGTTCTGGCGGCGTGGCGAGTCCTGGCCGTGCACGCGGCCTGGGCTGGCCGAGGTCATCGAGGAGTTCCTGGAAGGGCGGGTGGATGAGGAGGGCAGGGCGGAGCCATCGCGCGGGTCGTTGCGGCGGTCGTTGAGGGAGAGCGGTGCCTGCCGGCGGCGGCGCGAGGGTTCTGCACGGCGGATACGGGACATGGTGGGCTTTCTGCAAGGTGGCGGACTGCCCGAACAGCACGCCGGTGGATGAATGGTCCGGGGGACCGGAATTGGAGGAATCCATCTGGACATCCCCGGGGCCGATTCCTTGCAAGCCCACGGCGATGGAGATCGTGTGCAACGTCGGTGCGGCGGTCGATCTCTGCAGCGCCACACCCACCCATGGCTTTGCTGTCCGGGCGCCTCATGGTCTTCGGCGAGGGGCCTGGTCAGCTCGGTCAGACTTAAAAATGGAACACGTTGATCCAGGCCGTCTGCGCATTTCTGCGACGCGACGACAAGGGTGATGTCCACCCCGCTCGGGGCTGGGTGCGACATCGACGCCAGGGTCGAGCCCTGGGTCATTCGGTGGATCAGGCCTGGTGTGCAGCGCCGGCCGCTCGCATGGGTCCACCCCTGACCGAGAGTCCAGGGCGGTGTCGAGTTGATGAGCGAGGGTCGTGCGGGGAGCCTCATGGAGGCCATCACGCCGCGCGATGCGCGTCATGCGCGCGTGCTCAAGGGCTGGCGGGAACGGTGCGCGGCATCAGGTGCCGCCACGGGGTTCTGCTGCGCCGGTGCGCTTCTGGAGCGCCCAGCCGTCATCGCGGGGATGCGGCTGGCAAGGACCGGGCAGATCACTGCGGTGGTGGATGACTCGGCACGCTCGCGGCGTCGATCCTTCTGGAGGTCGAGGCCGGTCGCGCCACCCGTTCGGGACGGGAACTTCGGTTGAAGGCACGAGGCAGGTAACGACTGCGACGCCTGCGATGCTCGTCTTCTTCGAGAGGACGGAGCGGGCCAGGAGCCCTCGGGAGCCCACAGTGGAAACCGTGACCCCATCCACGGTCAAGGCCGCATGCGCAGCGCCTGCCGCAAGACCCCTGATCGGGCGGCCCTTGGGGCAGGCAGTTGACGGCGCGAGATTCGGCGGCAGGGCCCATCTAGCGTCGCAATGGCCCGGATCGCCAGCAACGGCGCGGGGTTGACAGGCAAGGCTGCCGCCTCAGGTACCCCGACTGGGCCGGCATCGGCCTCGCTTGGCGGTGTGAGGCGCCGGCGTGCGCGCCGATGGACGGGGTTGACGAGTGACTTTGCAATGTGACCGTGGTGACACCACGCGGCCTCCTCGTCCGTTCGGTGTCATCCGAGGGGCAGTGCAGTGCTTCTGCAGTGCCAGCGCAGTGACACCGGGACGGATCCGACGTCGAAATCGTGCCTGCAGAGGCAGGTATCCGCGTGGAGGAACAGGGTCGGTCTGTCGATCCTGAGCACTCTTTCGTTCACTCGGAGAACACCATGAACCTGATCGTGAGGGCGGTGGATGTCGGTTCCGGCAACACCAAGTTCGTCACCGGCACGGCAGACAGCGAGATCCGCTGCGCAAGCTTCCCGTCGCTGGCCTACCCGTCCAGCAACGGACAACCACTCTGGCCCGGCGGCGATGGGGCCAAGACGATGTTCATCCCGGTCGGGTCGCTCTTCTATGAAGTCGGTCCGGAGGTCAGGCTCGCGGCCGACACCTTCAGGGCGACGCAGCTGCACGACGACTACATCGAGTCGCCGGAGTACATGGCGCTGCTGCGCGGTGCGCTGCGCTCGATGCGGCAGAGCCAGATCGACCTGCTGGTCGTCGGGCTTCCGGTGGCGCTGTTCGCGGTGAAGAAGGCAGCCCTGGAGCGGGTCATGACGGGCGAGCACGATGTCGGCGGCGGCAGGAAGATCAGTGTGGTGCGCACGCTGGCCGTTGCCCAGCCTCAGGGCGCGCTGGCCTTCTACGCGCACGCCCACGGCAAGCTGGGCGAGATCGCCAAGGAGCGCAGCCTGATCATCGATCCGGGTGCGAGAACCTTCGACTGGCTCGTCGCCCAGGGCATGCGACTGGTGCAGAAGCAGAGCCACTCCGTGAATCGGGGTGTCGCCGACGTGCTGAAGCTGCTCGCCGCCGAGATCACCAAGGACATCGGCACGCCATTCCGCGATCTGGACGCCATCGACATGGCGCTGCGGACCGGCAAGGCCCCGGTGATTTTCCAGAAGCCCTACGACCTCAAGCGGCTGCTGCCGCTGGCCGAGAGCGTGACGGAGCAGGCCGTGTCGAGCATGAAGGAGTGGATCGAATCGCCGCACAGCCTGCAGAACATCATCCTCGTGGGCGGAGGCGCCTTCCTGTTCCGGAAGGCCGTGAAGTCGGCGTTTCCGCGCCACCGGATCCTCGAGATCAAGGAGCCTGTGTTCGCCAACGTGAGGGGGTTCCAGTTGGCCGGGATGACCTACGCGCGAACCGTGCTGGCGGCCGATCGCGACAGGTCGACCGCGGCCGAGCGCGCCGCAGGAGATGCCGCATGACCGGCCTCACCAAGACCTCGGAGCCGCCGCGCATCCGGCTTGTGTTCCAGTTGGAGAGGGCGGAACTGCCTCGTCTGTATGACGAGCTCGCACGGTTTCACAAGGGCGTGAAGCGTGTCGGTAGACTGCGCATGCTGGCCTACGAGGGACTGCTGGTCCAGCAGGGCGTCCTGAAGCTCCCTGGGCAGGCATCCAGCGATGTGTCCGGCGCGATCGGTTTCGACGGCGACGGGGCGGAAGTCACGAACGGACTCTTCGAGCCCGCGATCGACGGCCGGGATGGACCATGAGGAGTCGTGCGAGGTGCCGCCAGGGTAGGTCGGTAGGGGCCTCCGAGCTGGCGCAGATGGGCCGGTGCGAACGCCTGGTGGTTCTCGAATCCCTGCACGGCCCGCGTCGAAGCACTCCACAGGAAGAGGCGCGCCGGAAGGGCATTGCTGCCCATCTGCGCTTCGAACTGCAGGGTCGGCGCGCCACAGCGCCAGGCGAGGGGTCGACTCGACGACCGGGCGAGAGGTGCTTCATCGCCACGATGGTCTTCGGAGACGCATGGCAGACCCATGCGCTGCGTGACTTCAGGGACACGGTCCTGAGGCCACGGCCGTGGGGGCGACGCCTGGTGGCAGCCTACTATGCCGCCGGTCCGCGCCTTTGCAGAGTGCTCCAGCGCTGCCCGCCGTTGCTGTGGATGACCAGGGGCACCCTGGGTTTCGTGGCGCATGGCTGGCGGCGATGGTCGGCGAGGCGTCGACCATGAGGTTCGAGCTGATGTGGTCGTGGGTGCTGCTCCTGGCTGTTGCATTGGCGGTCACGTGGCACCTGGTCCGGCACCGCCGCGCACGCGTCGCGGAGCGGCGGGACCGACCGGTCGGCCTGCGGGACGCCGAACTGTTCTGCGTGGAGTCGCAGTTCAGGTCGAAGTCCCGCTGGCCCATCGTGGCGAGGGTGGACAGAGCCTATCGGCTGCCGACCGGTCTGGTCGTGCTGGTCGAACTGAAGACGCGGTCGGCCCCAGCGGTGAGAACGTCGGATGTCATCCAGCTCTCGGCGCAGAGGGTGGCCGTGGAGGACGAACTCCGTGTTCGAGTGTCTGACGAGGCGTTCGTCCTCTTCCCTGGCCGGCACTCAGCGCCGCCGGCCGCACGAGTGGTCCGCTTGATGTCGCGGGAGCAAATCGAAGCCGTTGCAGCGAGGCGCCGTCGACTGATCGATGGACTCGATCGCCCGCATTGGCCCGACAGCGAGCACGTTTGTCACGGCTGTGGGCAGCGAGCTGCCTGCGGCGCCGCTGGCGAGCGCCTGGCGAGTGCGGTCCGGAGGCGCTAGAATGTCCAAAATATTCGACAAGTCTTCAGGCCAAACTGTGGACCTCTCCAACCTGGGCACCATCATCCGCGAGCGGCGCGAGGCGCTGGGACTGACGCAGTCCCGGCTTGCGCAACTGAGCGGGCTTTCGCGGCAGACGCTGGTCGGCCTGGAAGCGGGCGCCCTGAGCGATCTGGGATTCAACCGGGTCGCCCAGGTGCTGGCCGTGCTGGGGCTGGACCTCGATCCGCCCAGCCAGGCAGCGCGTGCTCGGAAGCGGGGCCTGTGGATGGCGGCGAAGAACGCCAGCGTGAGCTACGTCCAGGAGGTGCCGCCCGACACGCTCGGCCATGCGCTGGTCAGCGGCAGCGTACCGAAGGGCTACGCGGCCCACCTGACGCACCTGCTCGACGAGGCGCCGGTGCCCCTGGTGGTGATGGCCGTGGAGGAAGCCGCCGCGAACGAGGGCGTGGCCCCCAAGGCTGTTTGGCGCAACGTCGCGAAGCTCGCCAGGTCACTGGCCGTGCACCGGCAGGGCCTTTGGGAGTGATGAGCGCGTGATGAGGTCGCTGCCGTCCGGCCCCTGGGAAGTGCTGTTCCAGCGAGCGCTGCAGTTGGTCGACGACATCCAGCGCCATGGGGGGCTTGCGGACCCGTTCTGGACCTTCGGAGGCGGGACCGTCCTGATGTTCAGGTACGGACACCGCCTCAGCAAGGACATCGACATCTTCGTGCCGGATCCGCAGTACCTCGGCTACGTGACGCCCCGACTCAGCGACACGGCGGCATCACTGACCGAGGAGTACACGGAGATGCCGGGTTCGTTCGTCAAGCTGCAGTTCGAGGAAGGCGAGATCGACTTCGTGGCCGCACCGAACCTCACCGACGCGGCGTGGGAGCGGTGGGAGATCCAGGGGCGGCCGGTGCGCGTCGAGACGGCCGGGGAGGTGATCGCCAAGAAGATGTACCACCGTGGGGACCGTGCGACGGCGCGTGATCTGTTCGACCTCGCCATGGTGGTCGAGCGTGAGCCGGATGCGCTGGCGGCAGCCGCGCCTTTCCTCGTGCGGCACCGGGACAGGTTCCTGGAGCAGATCGGGCAACCCGGGGCAGGATTCGTGGCAACTTTCGAGGCGATCGCCGCGACCGGGTATCGGCCGAGTCTGGAGCACTGCATTGCCGTGGCCACGGCCTACCTGTCCGCGCTGGGGGACCGATGACCCGGTTGCACCAGGGCGACATAGCGACGCGGTAGGCGCCGAGCACCGGGGACTTGGGCACAGGAAATCCACAAGGGTTTCCACTACCGCCCGGCGAGGCCTGGATACAATCACAGGGTCTGCAACGAACAAAGCCAGGCGGCAACCTGGCTTTGTACGCCCTGAACTGGTTCGAGCCCAGGGGAAGGGAGGCCGCTGGAACCCCCGATCAGAACCTCGGATTCTAGCGAGCCTCGTAGGCATCGGGCTCATGTTGATCGAACAGAAAGGTGATCGACATGACGAAGAAGACCCAAGAGAGCTATCGCAGCGCTGTGACCGGCAGGTACGTCAAGGAGCACTACGGCAAGACGCACCCTGACACGACTGTCAAGGAGCGGACGCCGGCACCTCAGCCGCCGAAGAAGAAGTAACCGCAAGGTTGAGGGGCACCGGGAACCGGTGCCCCTCTTTGTCTTGGTGCCGCGTAGAGGTCCTATGTTCGACAACCTTTTGCGAGAACTGCGCGCGCTCGAGCGCCGCTCGATCACCGTCCCCATCGACAGTGACGAGAAGGGCTACATCGACAAGGAGTGCCCGTCGACTAGCTGCGAGTTCCAGTTCAAGATCAAGGACGAAGACTGGAAGAACATCTGCCGCGACGAAGGCGTCTGGTGTCCGATGTGCGGTCACGCGGCGCCAGCCAAGAGCTGGTTCACCAAGGGCCAGGTTCGACATGCCGAGCGGCACGCCCACAGGGTGATCCAGTCGACGATCGACGGCGCGATGCGCGCGGATGCGAGGGCCTTCAACGGTCGGCAGCCAAGGAACTCGCTGATCTCGATGTCGATGAAGGTAGGTGGCGCACCGCACTTCACGCCGCACAGGGTTCCAGCGGCTGCGTCGGCAGCAATGGAGCTTGAGATCGAGTGCGAGAAGTGCACCTGCCGACTCGCAGTCATCGGCTCGGCGTACTTCTGTCCCGCCTGCGGCCACAGTTCCGTGGATCGCATGTTCGACGACTCGCTGCGCAAGATCAGAGCCAAGAAGGACAACGTAGACGTTGTGCGCGACGCCATCGCGGCGTCGGCTGGACGCGATGAGGCCGAACTGATGTGTCGATCGCTGATTGAGTCATGCCTTCAGGACGGAGTGACTGCCTTTCAGCGGTGCTGCGAGGGCCTGTATGCCTCGACCGGACCGGCGACGCCTGCGCCGATGAATGCGTTCCAGCGACTTGCGCAAGGCAGCGAGCTTTGGGCGGCGAGGGTCGGCATCACCTACGCAGACATCCTTGGCGCTGCGGATCTGGAGCGTCTCAGGCGACTGTTCCAGAAGCGGCACCTGCTGGCTCACAGCGATGGCATCGTCGACCAGCGCTACGTCAACGAGTCGGGCGACATGACGTACAAAGTCGGACAGCGCATCACAGTCTCAACGTCGGAGGTCGAAGACATCGTCGCAGGCATCGGCCGATTGGTCGCAGGCCTGCGGAGCGCTATCGGCGCACCGCCGGAACGGCCGTAGCTTGCTGCGAGGTCAGGGCTGCCCGCCATGGTCGAAGGGCCGGCCCCAGGCCGTGATAGCGTCATTGCGATTGACGAGCAAGACCGCGAGAATGTCGTTGCTGACGGTCTCAAGACGTCCCATGCGGACAAGGGGAACAGACGGGGGAACAAGTCAGTTTTCCTCCGCGCTTTTCCCAATGAGATCAACAGCTTAGGTCGCCGTTTTGTATCCCATCAGCCACCCCAAGAATTAAGCAACGCCGACATGACCTAGGTCCTGTCGGCGTTTTGCTTTGTGCCTCGCACCGCCCCTTGCCGTGAGCCTGCAGCCGGTTCGGGTGGCGACATCAGCGCGCCTGTGTCAGCCCGTCCAGCACGCTCGCCAGCGTCGCATGGGCGCGTTCGCGGCGGCGCTCGGTGCTCGGGCCTTCGGCTGCCCAGAACGCGAGATTGATCGTCGCGCCATTCAACAGATGCGCCAGTGCTTCGGCATCGGGGGTGCTGATGCGGCGGCGGTCGATGAGGCCTTGCAATTCGGCCAGCATGTCCCCAAACCCCGACTCCATCAGGATGTCGACCGCCTTCATGCCCAGCACCGCCGGCGCGTCCTGGAACAGGATGCGACTGCGGTCAGGGCGGAGCACGGCGTCCAGGTAGGCGTGGAAGCAGGCCCGGAAGCCCTCCCAGTCATCGGGCGTGGCCTCCCAGACGGCCTGTATCTCGCCGCCGATCTCCGCGTCGATCCGGCGCAGCACCGCCTCGAACAACCCGGCCTTGTTGCCGAAGTGGTGGTGCAGCGCGCCGCGCGTGACCCCAGCCTCTGCGGCCAAGGCATCGAGCGAAACGTCCGCGAACCCATGCTCGGCGAAGGCCCGGTGAGCAACCACGATCAGCCGGTCGGTCGTGGCTTGGGCAGCTTGAGCACGGGTGGTTCGGCTGTTTGACATACGCCTCGTATGGAATCGCTAAAATGGCATACGGAGCGTATGTCAAACCTTGCCGAGCGCACAAGATGTCGAAGCTGTCGTCCATCCGGCGAGAAATCCCCTCGATCCTGGCATTGGCCATTCCCATCGTGGCGGGCCTGGGTGCGTCGACGCTGCTGGGCGTGACCGATTCGGTGATGCTGGCGCCCCTGGGGTCCTTGCCCCTGGCGGCGGTCGGCGTTACCAACGCGGTTGCCGTCATCGTCTTTGCGGCGATCTACGGGCTCCTGTCTGCCTTGTCGGTGCGGGTGGGTGCGGCGCACGGTGCGGGGCAGGCGCGGCGTATTCCGGCGCTGTTGCGCAGCGGTCTGGCCCTCGGCGCCATCGTGGGCGCGCTGGGCGTGGTGGTGATGCTCGCGGCCTGGCCCCTGCTGCCGTGGCTGGGCCAGCCGCGCGAGGTGTTGGCCATCATGTTCCCCTACTGGCTATCGATCGCCGCACTGATGCTGCCGTTTGCGCTGCTGTCGGTGTTCAAGGCCACCTTCGAAGCCGTCGGACGGCCGTGGCTCGGCACCGGCTTCGCCTTTCTCGCGGTGGGTATCAACGTGCCGCTGAACTATGCGCTGATCTGGGGTGTCGGGCCGCTGCCCATGCTGGGGCTCACCGGCGCTGGCGTGGCTTCGTTGATCGCCGAAAGCCTAGCGCTGGTGGCCGCCTGGACGTTCTGGCAGCGTGCCCGTTCCATGCAGCGGTTGCGCGTGCGTGCAGGCCTTGAGAGGCAACAGGTGGCCTCGCTGGCCCGGGAAGGCGCGCCGCTCGGGTTGATGTACGTGGCGGAGACCGGTGCCATGGCGGTGGCCACGCTGCTGATCGGTACCTTCGGCGCCGTCGCGCTCGCCGGCAATCAAGTGGCCATGTCTGTGGGCGGCGTGCTGTACATGGTGCCGCTGGGGGTGGCCGGCGCGGTGGCCATCCGGGTGGCGCAGGAACGCGGTGCACGCAACGACGCGGCGCTGCGCCCGATTGCCTTGGCCGCGCTGTCACTGGCGACCGTGTGGCTGGCGTTGGCGGCGGCCATCCTGGGCCTGCACGGCCGCACGATCGCCGTAGCCATCACGCCTGAGCCAGAGGTGGTTGCGGTGGCGGCAACGCTGTTCTTCGTGTTCGCCTGCAGCCAGGTGATGGACGGCGTGCAGTCCACGATGACGGGGGCGTTGCGGGGCCTCTCTGACACGGGGTTTCCGGCGTGGCTGTCGCTGTTGGCGTATTGGGCCCTGGGCCTACCGCTGGGCTGGGTGCTGGCGCATCCCGCGGGTCTGGGGCCGGCAGGGGTCTGGGCCGGCTTCATCGTCGCGCTGGGCATGGCGGCGCCGGTGCTGGTCTGGCGCTTTCTTCAACAGACGACATCGGCCCGCGCCCCCAAGTGGTCCAGAGCACGCGGGTCAAGTGGTTCACCGCGGATGCAGCCGCGTTCCTAGCATCCCCTCCATCGCGCCAAGCTGGAGGAGGCCCCTGGACATGACTGCTGTTTCAACCGCCGCTGATCTGCAGGCCGGCAATGCGGCCTGGGTGGCACGCCGCCAGGCCAGCGTGGCCCGCGCCATCGGCTTTGCCCACCCGCTGTTCGCCAGCCGCGCCGAGAACGCGCACCTCTGGGACGTGGAGGGCCGCCGGTACATCGACTTCATCGCCGGCATTGCGGTGTGCAACACCGGCCACAACCATCCGCGCATCGTGCAGGCGGTGGCGGCGCAGCTGGGACGGTTCTGCCACACGTCCTTCCAGGTGGTCGGCTACGACAGCTACGTGGAGCTGGCCGAACGGCTGTGTGCCGCCGCGCCGGGCCCTGGCGCCAAGAAGGCGTTTTTCATGAGCACCGGGGCCGAGGCGGTGGAGAACGCGGTGAAGGTGGCCCGCTACGCCACCGGTCGCAGCGCCGTCGTGGCCTTCGAAGGGGCTTTCCACGGCCGCACGCTGCTGGGCATGGCGCTCACCGGCAAGGTCGCGCCCTACAAGGCCGGCTTCGGCCCCATGCTGCCGGACGTGTTCCACGTACCGTACCCCAGCGTGGCCCACGGCATCTCGATGGACGATGCGCTGTATGCGCTGCAGCGGCTGTTCAAGTTCCAGGTCGATCCGCAGCGCGTCGCCGCGCTGATCGTCGAACCGGTGCAGGGCGAAGGCGGCTACATCCCGGCACCCGAAGGCTTCCTGGCCGCACTGCGCCGGGTGTGCGATGCGCACGGCATCCTGCTGATCGCCGACGAGATCCAGACCGGCATCGGCCGCACCGGGCGGCTGTTCGCGGTGGAGCATGCCGGCGTGGCGCCCGACCTGATCTGCCTGGCCAAAGGGCTGGGCGGCGGCACGCCGATCTCAGGCGTGGTGGGCCGTGCGGACGTGATCGATGCGCTTCCGCCCGGTGCACTGGGCAGCACCTACGCCGGCTCGCCGCTGGCCACCGCGGCGGCGCTGGCGGTGCTGGACGTGATCGAGCAGGAAGGCCTGCTGGCGCGGGCCACGGCCATCGGCCGGCGCATGCGCTCGGCGCTGCAGCAGCTGGCCGAGCGCCACCGCAGCATCAGCGACGTGCGCGGCATCGGTGCCATGACGGGGCTCGAGCTGTCGGTGGGCGGCGACATCCACCAGCCGGCCACCGATCTGGCGGCCGCGGTGAAGACGGCGGCGGCCGACCGCGGGCTGCTGGTGCTGACCTGCGGCAACTCGAACAACATCATCCGTCTGATGCCGGCGCTGACCATGGAGGACGCCACCGTGGACGAGGGCATGGACATCCTGGCCGACGCACTGCGCGCGGCCGGCGCCTGAAGGGGCCGTGCCGTGGCCCAAGTCCATGCCAACCTGATCGGTGGTCGCTGGGTGACCGGCGCTGCAGCGGCCGAGAACCTCAACCCGTCCGACACCACGGACATCGTGGGCGTGTACGCGCTGGCCAGCGCGCAGCAGGCCCGTGAGGCCGTGGCAGCCGCCGAGGCCGCGTTCACGGCCTGGTCGGTCAGCACGCCGCAGCAGCGGGCCGACGTGCTGGATGCGGTGGCCACCGAGATCCTGGCGCGCCGCGACGAACTGGGTAGGCTGCTGGCGCGGGAAGAGGGCAAGACACTGCCCGAGGCCATCGGTGAGGTGGTGCGGGCGGGCCACATCTTCCGCTACTACGCCGGCGAAGCGCTGCGCCCCGGGGGCGAACTGCTGGCCTCGCTGCGCCCCGGCGTCGGCGTGGAGGTCACACGTGAGCCGGTGGGCGTGGTGGCGTTGATCACGCCGTGGAACTTCCCCGTCGCCATCCCGGCCTGGAAGATTGCGCCGGCCCTGGCCTGGGGCAACACCGTGGTCTTCAAGCCCAGCGAATTGGTGCCCGGCTCGGCCTGGGCGCTGGCCGACATCCTGCACCGGTCAGGCCTGCCGGCCGGCGCCTTCAACCTGGTCAACGGTAGCGGGCCGGAGGTGGGTGCTGTGCTGGTGGACGATCCACGGGTGGCGGCCGTCAGCTTCACCGGCAGCGTGGCCACCGGCCGTGCCGTGGTGGCCCGTGCCGCGGCGCGGGGTGCCCGCGCGCAGGCCGAGATGGGCGGCAAGAACCCGCTGGTGGTGCTGGACGATGCTGACCTGGACGTGGCCGTGAACGTGGCGCTGCAGGGCAGCTATTACTCGACCGGGCAACGCTGCACCGCCAGCAGCCGCTTCATCGTCACGCCGGGCATTCGTGGCCGCTTCACGCAGGCACTGGCCCAGGCACTGCGACAGCTGCGCGTGGGTCATGCGCTGGCGCCCGACACCCAGATCGGCCCGGTGGTGGACGACAGGCAGCTGACGAAAGACCTGGACTACGTGCAGCTGGGCCGGGCCGAAGGCGCCCGGCTGCTGTGCGGCGGGGCGCGGCTGCAGCGCGACACGCCGGGCTATTTCCTGTCGCCCGCGCTGTTCGACGATGCGCGGCCGGACATGCGCATCGCCTGCGAGGAGATCTTCGGGCCAGTCGGCTGCATCGTGCCGGCCCGCGACTACGACGAGGCGCTGGTCTTGGCCAACGCCACGCCGTTCGGGCTGTCGGCGGGCCTGTGCACCACCTCGCTCAGGCATGCCGCACACTTCAAACGCCATGTGCAGGCCGGCATGGTCATGGTGAACGTGCCCACGGCCGGCGTGGACTATCACGTGCCCTTTGGCGGCCGCAAGGCCAGCAGCCACGGCCCGCGGGAACAGGGGCGGCATGCGATGGACTTCTACACGGCGGTGAAAACCGCGTATACCGCTGCCTGACTCCACCCCGCCAGCCGCTGCCTTGTGACCGTACAGCCCACCACAGACAGCCTGGCAGAGTGGCTGCGGGGCCAGCAAGCCCGGCACCCCGGTCTGGCCCTTCGACTTCAACTGGCCCAGGGCCTGCGTGACGCCGTGGTGTCCGGCGTGCTCACGCCCGGCCAGCGGTTGCCGGCCACGCGCGCCCTGGCCGGGCAGCTGGGCGTGGCGCGCAACACGCTGGTGGCGGTTTACGCCCAGCTCGAGGCCGAAGGCTTCGTGGTCGCGGGCCATGGCTCGGGCACCTATGTGCGCCGCGTGGTGCAGGACCGCCTGTGCGAGGCATCTGCCGCCGTGTTGCCCGAGGGTCCGGTGGCTCGGCCCCGCCTGTCACGACGCGGCCAGAGCTACCGCAACGACCCCATCCACGAGTTCTGGGTCGAGCGTCCGTTCTGCCCAGGTGGCTTCACCGACGAGCTGTTCCCGCAGCAGGTGTGGAACCAACTGCACATGCAGGCGCTGCGCCGGCCCGACGCCAGCCTGCTGCGCACGGGGGCCACCGGCGGCGCACCGGCACTGCGGACGGCCATCGCCCGCCATGTGCGCGCTACCCGCGGCGTGCGCTGTGAGCCCGAGCAGGTGGTGCTGACCGATGGCACCGCCCAGTCGCTGGCGCTGGTGGGCCGGCTGCTGTGCGACCCCAACGACGACGTGATCGTCGAGAACCCCTGCTACTGGGGCGCCCGGCGCGCGCTGGAGCACCAGGGCCTGAAGCTGCGGCCGGTGGATGTGGACGAGGCCGGCGCCCCGGTGCCCACCGCCGCAGCCGCGGGCGCACGGCTGGCCTACCTGACACCTTCGCACCAGTTCCCGACCGGCGCGGTGATGCCGTTCGCGCGGCGCCTGCATTGGCTGGCGTGCGCCCGCGCCGCCGGCATGCTGCTGCTGGAAGACGACTACGACAGCGAATTCCGTTATGCCGGCGCGCCCGTGCCTTCGCTGCAGGGGCTGGATGCAGAAACCGGTGGTGGCGACCATGTGGTGTACCTGGGCAGTTTCAGCAAGACCATGTTCCCGGGCATACGCCTGGCCTTCATGGTGGTGCCGGCTTCGCTGGCGCCGGTGTTCTCGGCCGCCGCCACCGACTACGACCGCGACGGTGACCAGCTGCTGCAAGGCGTGATGGCCCGCTTTCTGGAGGAGGGCCATTACGCCGCGCATGTGCACCGGCTGCGTGAGGCCTTTGGCCGTCGGCGCGAGGTGCTGGTGCAGGCGCTGCATGCCCATGTGCCCGAGCTGTCGCGCGCCGACAGCGCGCTGCGCCTGACCGGCGGCGCACGTGGTGTACACCTCAGCTTCTCGCTGCCGGCGGGGGTGGACGACCGCGCGGTGGCCACGGCGTGTGCCCGGCGCGGTGTCACCGTCATCCCGCAGTCGGCTTACTGCGTCGGCCCGCCGCGTTCGGGCCTGGTGCTGTCCTATGCAGGCGTTCGTGAGGCCGACATCGAAGCGCTGGTGCGCACCATCTCGCCCGTGCTGCGCAGCGCCGCACGTTGACCGAAGGGGTTCAGAACGCCACCAGCACGGAAGCACCGAGCAGGTGGTTCGCCTTCTTGAACTCGCCCGTCTTCACGTCCTCGAACACCGGCTGGCTGGCGCGGTCCAACCGATACTCGGCCTTGAACGTGGTGCTGGGGTTGAACAGGTAGCTGGCGCCCAGCGTCAGCGCGCTGCGGTTGGCCCCGCGCTGTGGATCGCCGTTGACCCCGGGGCCGATGCCGTTGCGGCTGTCGGCCGTCGCAAAGGTCAGCAGGCCACCGCCGTTCCAGTGGTTTGCCAGGTAGTCCAGCCGCGCCGTGGTCTCGAAGCGGGGCGTCCACTTGTAGGCCACCAGGCCCGACAGGCCCCACCACTTGGCGTCCTGGAAGCTGCCATCGGAGGCCAGGGCGATCGCGGCGTCGCGCTGGCGGCCCACGCTGGCTTGGCCTTGCACCGTCCAGTCGCCGCGGGTGAAGTAGCCGTCCACCTCGAACAGATCGACGCGGGTGTCGTGACCCACCCGGTCCGGGAACAGCGCTTGGCCGTCGGCGTCCTGCACCGCATAGCGCGGGTTGGCCGTCGTGCCGTGCACGCCCGCGAAGCCGAAGCCGCTGAACTCGCCCTTGGCATAGTCCGCCCGGTAGGCCAGCACTGGCGACTTGTTGCCGCTGCTGCGCTGGCTGGTGTTCATGTTGGCCAGCACGGCCTTGTAGATCCACTTGCCGTCGGCCAGCTCCACGCCGGCGCCGGTATAGGCCGTCGGCAGCGTGAAGTCGAACAGCAGGTTGTGGGTGATCAGCTTGTTCTGCGTGGCGGGCAGGAACTCGTAGCCCGACCAGTCGGGCAGCTGGCCGGCGATCAGCCGGATCTGCGAGTCGGGCAGCGGCACCGAGACGCTGGCTTCGTGGATCGGTGAGTTGGTGTCGAAGACCGAACCCACGCCGCGGTTGGGCGCCAGCGTCAGACGCCAGCGGGTGCCCGAGTCGGTCTCCTTCTGGAAGTCGATGACCGCAGCGCCGAAGTACGAGTTGTCGTAGTTGTAGCCGTCACCGCCGCTGTTGGTGTCTACCCGGTTCAGGAACTGGAAGCCCGCCCGGTTCTGTGCCTTGTTGTAGATGTAGGTGGGGTCCACGTAGCCGCTGATCTTGAGACCCTTGAAGCCCATCGCCTCACGGGCATCTTCCAGTGCTTCGGTCTTGAGCTGCACCCGGTTGAGCTCGGCGGCCTGCTCCGGGGTCATGCCCCACTGTGCGGTCTTTGCCGCGGTCGTTGTGGTGGCGGCGGCAGGGGCCTGGGGGCGGGCCTCCAGCTCGGCGACACGGGCTTTCAAGGCCTGTATCTCCTGCACCAGGTCGGCGACCGACTGGGCCGACACGGGGCCGGCCAGGGCGCTGCCGAGCGCCAGCAGCGCAGCCTGCGCCAGGGGGTGGCGTTGCCAAGATCTCATCGGATTCTCCTCGGTGGGGTGGTTGCTTGGGCGATCTCGCGCTGCCGGCGCCGCTCGGCGCGGGCGATGGCCAGGCTGGCGCATACGGTGAACACCGCCACCACCAGCACGATGAGCGTGGCGACGGCATTGACGCTGGGGTTCAGCCCCAGCCGGGCGCGCGAGAAGATGACCAACGGCAACGTGGTGGCACCGGGGCCGGACAGGAAGGCGGACAGCACCACGTCGTCGAGCGAGAGCGTGAAGGTGAGCAGCCAGGCCGACAGCAGCGCCTGCGCGATCATCGGCAGCGTGACCAGACAGAACACGGTCCAGGGGCGGGCGCCCAGGTCCATGGCCGCTTCTTCCAGCTGCGGGTTCAGGTCTTGCAGCCGGGCCCGCACCACCACCGTGGCGTAGGCCATGCCCAGCAGCAGGTGGCCGAGCCAGATGGTCAGCAGCCCGCGCTCGGGCACGCCGAGCGCCTTCTGCACGCTCACCAGCATCAGCAGCAGCGACAGGCCGATGATCACCTCGGGCATCACCAGCGGCGCATTGACCATGCCGGTGAACAGCGTGCGGCCGGCAAAGCGCCTGTACTTCACCAGTGCGAAGGCCGCCAGCGTGCCCAGCAGCACCGAGCCACAGGCGGTGAAGAAGGCGATGCGCAGGCTCAGCCACAGGCCGTGCACGATCTCGTTGTCCTGCGCCAGTGCCCGGTACCAGCGCAGCGTGAAGCCGCCCCAGCTGTTGGGAATGCTCGAGTCGCTGAACGAGAACACCACCAGCGCCACGATGGGCAGGTACAGGAACAGGTAGCCGGCGCCCAGCCAGCCGCGCGCGAAGCCGCGGCCGAGGGCAGGGTGACGCAGCGCCTTCATCGACCGGCCTCCTGCTGCGCCTGCGCGCGGTTGAACAAGGCCAGCGGCACCAGGATGAGCAGGATCATGGCCACGGCCACCGTGGAGGCCATCGGCCAGTCGTTGTTGCTGAAGAACTCGTCCCAAAGCACGCGGCCGATCATCAGCGTCTGCGGGCCGCCCAGCAGCTCGGGGATGACGAATTCACCGATGCAGGGAATGAACACCAGCATGGCGCCGGCCACGATGCCGGGCCGCGACAGCGGCACCGTCACCCGCCAGAAGCCGGCCCAGGGCGTGGCACCCAGGTCGGCCGCGGCTTCCAGCAGCCGCAGGTCCAGCCTGGACAGGTGCGCATACAGCGGCAGGATCATGAAGGGCAGGTAGGTGTAGACCATGCCCAGCACCAGTGAGAAGGGCGTGTTCATGTACTTGCCCGGCGAGGTGATCAGGCCGGTGGCCAGCAGCAGCGGGTCCATGCCGATCAGCCCCAGCAGCCCGGCCACCCAGCCCTGGTCGGACAGCAGGCCCTTCCAGGCATACACGCGCAGCAGGAAGCTGGTCCAGAAGGGCAGCATCACCAGCATCAGCAGCGCCGGCTGCAGCGTGCTGCGGGCCCGCGCCATGAAGTAGGCAAAGGGGTAGCCCAGCAGCAGGCACAGCGCGGTGGTCATGGCCGCGTAGCGGATGCTGGACAGGTAGCTGCGCAGGTACAGGTCGTCTTGCAGCAGGGCCGGGTAGTTGCCCAGCCGAAGGCTCAGCTGCAGCAGCCCGTCTTTCAGCGTGATCAGGTCGGTGAAGCCCACGCCCTGCATCTCGGAGACCGAGATCTTGAGCACGATGAGGAAGGGGAGCACGAAGAACACCAGCAGCCATGCGTAAGGTGCGGCGATGACGACGCTGCGGCCGCGCAGGCGCAGCCGCTTGAAGGAACAGGACTTCATTGCGTGAGCACTACCTGCGCATCGGGCGTCCAGTGGGCCCAGGCCGCGTCGCCCCAGCCCAAGGCCTGCTGGCGGTGGCGCTCGGCGTTGTGCTGGCTGACCTTGAGCATGCGGCCACCCGGCAGCTCCAGGTGGTAGACGGTGAAGCTGCCGAAGTACGACAGGTTGCGGATGCGGCCCTGCACCTGGTTGCAGCCCGGCAGCGCGCTGCCAGGGGGTGGCGGCTCGGTCGCCAGCTGGATCTTCTCGGGCCGCAGGGCGACTGCCACCTTCATGCCGATGCTGCCGGTGATGCCATGGCCGACGTGGTGGCGCAGGTCGCCACAGTCGATCACGCAATGGGCCGGCTCGTCCTCGGCCAGCGTGCCATCCATCAGGTTCACGTTGCCGATGAAGTCGGCCACGAAGCGGCTGGTCGGCGTCTCGTAGACCTCGGCTGGCGGCGCCACCTGGAGCACCCGGCCTTCGCTCATGATGGCGATGCGCGAGGCCATGGTCATGGCCTCCTCCTGGTCGTGGGTCACCATCACGCAGGTCACGCCCACTTCCTCGATGATGTTGACCAGCTCGATCTGGGTTTCTTCGCGCAACTTCTTGTCCAGCGCGCCCAGCGGTTCGTCCAGCAGCAGCAGCTGCGGCCGCTTGGCCAGGCTGCGCGCCAGCGCCACGCGCTGCTGCTGCCCGCCCGACAGCTGGTGCGGCTTGCGCTTGGCGTACTTGTCGAGCTGCACCAGCTTGAGCATCTGGCCCACGCGTTCGGCGATGGCGTCGCGCGCCATGCCGTCGCGCCGCAGGCCGAAGGCGATGTTGTCCCACACCGTGAGGTGCGGAAACAGCGCGTAGCTCTGGAACATCATGTTGATGGGCCGCTCGTACGGCGGCAGCCCTGCCAGGTCCTGGCCATCGAGCACGATGCGGCCGGAGGTCGGCGTCTCGAAGCCGGCCAGCATGCGCAGCAGCGTGCTCTTGCCGCAGCCGGAGGAGCCGAGCAGCGCGAAGATCTCGCCCTTGGCGATCTCCAGGCTCACATGGTTGACGGCCACCGCACCGCCGCCGAAGTCCTTGACGACGTCCTCGATGCGCAGGAAGTCGGTCTTGACGGCCGCCACGCTCACAGCCCCGTCTTGAACGAGGTGTACACCCGGGTCATCAGTCGGCGCAAGTCGTTGTTCAGCGGCTCGGGCACCGTCATGCGCTGCAGGTCCGACTCGCTCAGGAACACGGTGGGATTGCTGGCAATGTCGGCCGACAGGTACTGCTTCGATGCCGGCACGCCGTTGGGGTAGAACACCTTGGCCGTCACACCCGCAGCGTTCTGCGGGTCGAGCACGAAGTTGATGAACTTGTGCGCGTTGTCGGGGTGCGGCGCATCGGCCGGAATGGCCAGCGTGTCGATGAAGAGGGTGGCGCCGGCCTTGGGCATCAAGGCCTCGATGTGCTGGCCGGTCTTGCCTTCGATGGCACGGCGGCGCGCAATGTTGATGTCACCCGACCAGCCCAGCGACACGCACACGCTGCCGTTGGCCAGGTCGTTGATGTAGCCCGACGAGCTGAACAGCGTGACGTAGGGCCGGATGGACTTGAGCAGCTCGCCGGCGGCGTTGTAGTCGCCGGGCTGGCGGCTGTAGGGGTTGCGGCCCAGGTACTTCAGCGTGGGCGGCAGGATCTCCGACGGCGAATCGAGAAAGCTCACGCCACAGCTCTTGAGCTTGCTCATGTACTCCGGCTTGAACACCAGGTCCCACACGTTGTCCGGCATCGGCGTGCTGCCCAGCGCGGCCTTGACCTTGTCGACGTTGATGCCCACCGTGGTGTAGCCCCACAGCCAGACGGTCAGGTACTGGTTGCCCGCGTCCAGCTTGCTCAGCGAAGCCAGCATCGCCGGGTCGGCGTTCTTCAGGTTCGGCAGCTTGCCCTTGTCCAGCCGGGCCAGCAGGCCACCGTCCAGCTGCAGCTTGGCCCAGTGCGAGGACGGCACCACGATGTCGTAGCCCGATTTGCCGGCCACCAGCTTGGCATGCAGGATCTCGTTGTTGTCGTAGTTGTCGTAGCGCACCTTGATGCCGGTCTGCGCCTCGAAGTGGCGGATGGTGTCCTCGCCGATGTAGTCGGACCAGTTGTAGATGTTGAGGACCTTCTCCTCGGTCTGCGCCGGTGCCTGAACGGCCAGGCTGGCAAGGGTGGCGGCAAGGGCCGTCTGGAAGGCACGGATCTGGATCGGCTTCATGGTGTGGCGAAGGGAGTGCGGCGACGGACCCATGCTAGGAAGGAGTCCACCAGGCCGGTTGGGCCACTTGACGTGACTGCCGGGGACCACTCCGCACGCACTTCAGGCCGCTGCAGCCGGCTCGTACAGCGCGAAGCGCTTGAGCGCGGTGTGCACCACGCGCCAGCGGCCGGTGAAGCCCGCGGCCACCACGAACTCGTCACCGGCCTTGAACGTGGCCACGCCGCCTGCTTCGTCGATCAGCTCGATGCGGCCTTCGAGCAGCCGGCAATACTCGGTCTCGGTGTAGCGCACCGTCCACTCGCCAGGCTCGCTCCACCACGTGCCCGTCATGAAGCGGCCGCTCGGGTCCTGATGTTCGATCCACAACCGCTGCAGCGGATCGCCGGCCACGCGGCGGGCGGGGTCCAGGCGGTACTCCGCGAAGCCGGCCGACGGCTGCGGTGGCAGGGCGATGACATGCTGCATGGAGGGCTCCTGTTCAGGCGGCATTGATACGCAGCCAGGTGGTCTTGAGTTCGGTGTACTTGTCGAAGGCATGCAGGCTCTTGTCGCGCCCGTTGCCGCTCTGCTTGTAGCCGCCGAAGGGCACGGTGATGTCGTCGTCGTTGTATTGGTTGACGTGCACCGTGCCGGCGCGCAGCGCCCGCGCCACGCGGTGTGCGCGGTGTACGTCGCTGGTCCACACGCCGGCCTGCAGGCCGTAGGGGCTGTCGTTGGCGATGGCGATGGCCTCGGCTTCGCTGCCGAAGCGGATCACTGTGCCCACCGGCCCGAAGATCTCCTCGCGTGCCACGGCCATGCGGTTGTCCACCTGGTCGAACAGTGTGGGCGCCACGTAGCAGGCGCCGAGGTCGGCCCGCACGCGCTGGCCGCCGGTGAGGCAGCGCGCCCCTTCGGCGCTTGCCTGGGTGATGGCGCGCAGCACGCCTTCAGCGTGGGCGGCATCCACCAGCGCGCCCATGCCGGCGCCGGGGTCCAACGGATCGGCAGGCGAATGGCGCAGCGCCTGCGCCACCAGCGCCTCGGTGAAGCGGTCGGCCACGCGCTGATGCACCAGCGCCCGTGTGGGCGCATTGCAGGATTCGCCCTGGTTGTAGAACAGGCTGCCGGCCACTGCGGTCGCGGCCGCTTCCACATCGGCATCGTCGAACACCAGCACGGCGGACTTGCCGCCCAGCTCGGTGTACACGCGCTTGAGGTTGCTCTGGCCGGCGTACTCGAACATGCGCTTGCCGATGCGGGTGGAGCCTGTGAAGGCCAGGCCATCGACATCGTGGTGCAGGGCCAGCGCCTCGCCCGCTTCATGGCCGTAGCCGGGCAGCACGTTCAGCACGCCGGGCGGCAGGCCGGCTGCCAGCGCCAGTTCGGCCAGCCGCAGCGCGCTGAAGGGTGAACGCTCGCTGGGCTTGAGCACCACGCTGTTGCCCGCGGCCAGCGCGGGTGCCAGCTTCCAGGCGGCCATCATCAGCGGGTAGTTCCACGGCACGATGGCGGCGATCACGCCCATCGGCTCGCGGGTGACCAGCGCCAGCGCATCGTCGGCCGTGGGCGCGATCTCGTCGTACAGCTTGTCCACCGCCTCGCCATACCAGGCCAGGGTGCGGGCGGTCAGCGACACGTCCGCCGCCAGCGCGCGGGCCACCGGCTTGCCCATGTCCAGGCTTTCGGTCAGGGCCAGCTCGTCGGCGGCCTGCAGCACTTGCTGCGACCAGGCCTGCAGCACCGCCTTGCGCTGGGCCGGCGACTGGCGGCGCCAGCGGCCATCGTCGAAGGCGGCACGCGCCGAGCGCACCGCGGCCTCCACATCGGCGGCGCCGCAGCGGGCCACGGGTGGCAGCGGCCGGTCGTCGCGTGGTGAGCGCTTCTCGAAATGGCGGCCATCGGCGGCATCGCGGCGGCGGCCGTCGATCAGGGCGCGGCCGTCGAGCGTCAGCCGGTCGGCCAGGGCGGTCCAGTCATCCAGGGTCATGGTCATGGTCAGGGGGCGGTGATGCTGCCGCCGCACGTTCGGTGGCAAGGCGCTGGCGTCGCGCCTGGTGGCGGCGACAGGCGCTGCCGAACGCGGCCAGCAGGCGTTGGGAATGGGGGTTCTCGGCGGCGCGCCACTCGGGGTGCCATTGCACCGCCAGCGCAAACGGCGCCGTGGGTACCGACACCGCCTCGGGCAGCCCGTCGGGTGCCCGGGCTTCGATGCGCAGGCCGGCCGCGGGCACCGCGATGCCCTGGCCATGCAGCGAATTGACGGCCAGCCGCGGCACCTGCAGCAGCCCGGCCAGCAGGCCGCCGGGCTCCACCAGCACCTCATGCACCGGCGCGTACATGCCGCCGGCTTCGTCCTCGGCGGGCGGGCGGTGGTCGGCCAGGCCGGCCACCTCGTGCACCGCCTGGTGCAGGCTGCCGCCCAGCGCCACGTTGATTTCCTGCAGCCCGCGGCAGATGCCGAACAGCGGCGTACCCGCAACCAGTGCCGCGCGCACCAGCGGCAGCACCCAGGCGTCGCGCCGCTCGTCCAGCGGCAGCGTGTCGTCGTGCACCGATTGACCGAAGTGGCGGGGGTGCACGTTGGAGGGTGAGCCGGTGAGCAGCACGCCGTCCACCAGCGAGAGCACGTCCGCCACGTCCTGCGGCTGCAGGCCGGGCACCACCCAGACCTGGCCACCGGCCAGCCTGACGGCCTCCACGTACTTGTCGCCCACGGTGTAGCTGGGCAGACCCTTGACGGTCTGGTGGCAGGCCGGCACCAGGATACGAGGCAGGCTGGCGTTCATCGCGGTGTTCCTGGGTGTCATTGGGCCGAGGTGCCGCCGTCCACCGGCAGCAGCACGCCCGTCATGAAGCTGGCCGCTTCAGAGGCCAGGAACACCACGGCCTGTGCCACCTCCTGCGGCCGGGCGACGCGGCCCATGGGGATGCCGCTGGCCAGCGCCTGCATCTTGGTGGCGCGGTCGCCGGTGCTGAAGGCCTGGTCCAGCATCGGCGTGTCGGTGTCGCCGGGGCACACCGCATTGACGCGCACGCCATCGGTGGCATGGTCCAGCGCCATGCAGCGGCTCATCTGCGCCAGCGCCGCCTTGCTGACGCAGTACACCAGCGCGCCGCGGGCGCCCATCAGCGCCCAGTCGGACGCCACGTTGACGATGCTGCCGCGGCGGGCCGCGATCATGGCCGGCAGCACCGCCCGGCACATGCGGAAGGGCGCGCTGAGGTTCACCTCCAGCAGCCGAGACCACTGCGCGTCGGTCGTCTCCAGCGCGGTGCCGTTGGTCAGCATGCCGGCGTTGTTGACCAGCACGTCGATGCGGCCGTGCAGCGCCAGGGTCGCTTCGGCCAGGCGGCCCGCGGTGGCCGGGTCAGCCTGGTCGCCGGCGATGAAGTGCGTCTCATGGCCTTGCGCGCGCAGGGCCGCCAGCAGCGCCTGGGCCCGGGCTTCGTCGCGGCCGCTGAGCACCAGCATGGCACCCGCCGCCGCAAAGGCCTCGGCGATCGCGCGGCCGATGCCCGAGGTGGCGCCGGTGATCAGGCAGACCTTGCCTTGCAATGAAACGATTCGTGGTGCACCCTCCCGCTGCGCGGGATCCCTCCGAGAGGGAAGAGCGCCGCCTTCGGGCGGCCGGGCGGCGGCGCTCATACCACGTCCCTCAGCCGGTACCAGCTCATGCCGATGGCCTGCTGCACGCCGCCCAGCCATTCGCCGCCGGCAAACGGCGGGTTGACGATGCCGTTGAAGGCGTCCAGCCGTTCGGGCTGGCCCTTCATCGCCTCGGTCACCACCGTGGCGGCCACGCGCGTGGGCACGATGCCGTGGCCGCAGAAGCCCTGCGCCCAGAAGATGCGGTCCCCGCGCCGCCCCCAGTCGGGCATGCGCCGCAGCGTGATGTCGATGTGGCCACCCCAGGCGTAGTCCAGCTTGACGTGGTTCAGGTGTGGAAACACCCGCGTGATGTGGCCCTTCATCACCGCCGGCAGGTCGGCCGGCGTGCCGCCCATGTAGGTGCAGCCGCCACCGAACAGCAGCCGATGGTCGCGCGTGGTGCGGAAGTATTCCAGGATGAACTGGTTGTCGTAGACGGCGTGGTTGTGCGGCATCAGGCGCCGGCAGGCGGCTTCGCCCAGCACCTCGGTGACGCCGATGAAGCTGCCCACCGGCAGCACCCGCGACTGCAGCCGGCGGTCCACCTTGTCGACATAGGCATT
This sequence comes from Aquincola tertiaricarbonis, assembly GCF_023573145.1. Lineage (GTDB taxonomy): Bacteria > Pseudomonadota > Gammaproteobacteria > Burkholderiales > Burkholderiaceae_C > Aquincola > Aquincola tertiaricarbonis_B. Next base: position 321,983 of record NZ_CP097635.1, on the reverse strand, counting down.
GGCCGCCAGCACCAGCTGGTGGCAGCGCACCTGGGCGCCGTCTTCGGTGCGCACGGTGATGCCGTCGGCGCCTTGTTCATAGCCTGCCACGCGGGTGCTTTCGTGGATCGTCGCGCCCGCGCGTTCGACCACGTCGGCCAGGCCGAGGATGTACTTCAGCGGGTGGATGTGGGCGGCCGAGTCGTCCAGCAGGCCGGCCTGGAAGCGGGGCGAATCCACATAGCGTGGCAGTTCGGCCTTGGGGAGGAAGCGAAAGCCGTCGTAGCCCCATTCGAGCGAGGCTTCTTCGATGCCTTCGGTCAGCAGCTTGACGCGGCGCGGCAGCACCGCCACCTCCACATGGCCTTCGGCCAGGTCGCAGTCGATGGCGTTGTCGCGGATGAGCTCGCGGATCTTGCGCACCGAGCGCAGCGACTCATGGAACATGTCCTTGGCGCGTTCATGGCCCATCACGGCCTTGAGCCGCTGCATGCCGCAGGCAAAGCCCGAGACCAGCTGCCCGCCGTTGCGGCCCGAGGCACCCCAGCCCACGCGGCTGGCCTCCAGCACCACCACCTTGCGGCCGGCACGTGCCATCTCCAGTGCGCAGTACAGGCCGAAGAAGCCGGCCCCCACCACGCACACGTCGGCCTCGATGGGGCCGGGCAAGGCGGGGCGGCGGCGCTGCCGGTCGCGCGAGGTGGCGGCGTAGTAGCTGTCGATGTAGTCGGTGCTTCCGCGGAACATGGGGCGGCTCCTGGCAAGGATGAAGAGGGGGCGGCGCTGTCTTCAGGCCAGCTCGACGAGGTGGCGCAGGTCCCAGGCTTGGCGGGGGTCTGGCACGCCCTGGCGCTCCTGGTGCTCATGCCGCTTGAGCGCAACGAAGAGGTCGATCAGCGGATCGCCGAACCAGCGGCGCAGCGCCGCGCTGCCGGCCAGGGCATCCAGCGCGGCCGGCAGGCTGCGCGGCAGGGGCGGGGCCGCATCGCGGCCGGTGCGGGCCGGCTGGCCCGCCTGCAGACCGTCCAGGCCCAGGGCCAGCGTGGCGGCCACCACCAGGTAGGGGTTGGCGTCGCCACCGGGCAGGCGGTTTTCCACCCGCCGGCCGGCCGCGTCCGAGGCCGGGATGCGGAAGGCAGCGTGGCGGTCGTCTTCGCCCCAGTCGGCATGGGTGGGCGACGAATCGCTGTGGCGCACCCGGTCGAAGGACATGTCGTGCGGCGCTGCCCAGGCCATGGCGGCCGGCCCGCCGGCCTGCAAGCCAGCCAGAAAGTGCAGCAGCTCGGGCGACGAGCGGCCATCGGGCCGCGCAAACAGGTGCGGCCAGTCGGCCCCCAACCGCTGCACGCTGAAGTGCCAGTGCATGCCGGTGCCGGGCTGGTCGAGGAAGGGCTTGGCCGCGAAGCTGGCCAGGAAACCGTGCCGCGCCGCCACCTCGCGCGCCAGGCGCTTGAAGCGGAACACCGCATCGGCCTGGGCCAGCGGCTCGCCGGGGTGGAAGTTGACCTCGAACTGCGAGAACGCAGCCTCGTGCAGGTGGCCCGCCAGCGCAATGCCCAGCGTGTCGGCCGCGCCGTAGAGTTCGTCGAAATAGGCGTCGAAGTGGCTGGTGCGCTCCAGCGAGTACTGCTCGCAGGCGCTTTCCTGCACCGGTGCATCGCGCCAAGGCGCGGCGCTGGACAGGCCACCGTCGGGCCGGCGCTGTAGCAGGAACAGCTCCATCTCGGGCGCGGCCTTGACGGCCAGGCCTTGCGCTTCGTAGGCCTGCAGTACGCGGCGCAGCGCGGCGCGTGGCGACAGCTCGGCCGCCTGCAGCAGGCGGCCGTAGCGCGGTGCGTGCCACTGGCCGGCGGGCTCGCACAGCACGGTGGCTTCACGCCGGCGGCCGGGGCGGCGGCGCAGCGTGGTGGTGTCGGGCACCAGCTGCATGTCCGTGTAGGCCTGGGGCAGGATGCTGCCGAAGACCTCCATCGGCGAGCCGCCGGTCAGCCCCATGCCCAGCGTCACCGTGGGCATGCGGCAGCCCAGGCCGGCGATGAAGTCGGCGGCGCGCAGCCGCTTGCCCCGCGCCAGCGAGCTGAAGTCGCCGAGCGCGCATTCCACCTCGTCGGTGTGCCAGGCGGCCAGCAGCTCGGCCAGGCATTGGCGATCGGGCGAGAGGAGGCGGAGGTCGTGGGTGTGTGGCGTCATGGCGAAGGGCCGGAACCCGGGTCCCGGCTTGGTCTTCGCCGAATGCTAGAAGCCGGGCCCGCGCGCCCTTGGGCCAATGCGGCCGAGCCGAGCGGTCCACTTGGCGCCGCGCGCCCTGGCCGCCCTCAGGGCACCGCTTCGCAGCGGGCCGCGGCGGCCGGCCGCAGGCGTTGCGCGGCCTGGCACAGGCCGACCGGCATGCCGGCGGCCGGGGCGGTCGGCTGCAGCAGCTGGTAGGCCGTGGGGCCGTCGAGGCGGGGCTGCAGGCTGCGCAGCAGCGCCACCGCGCCGCTGATGTGGGCGGCCGCCATCGAGCTGCCGGTGGCCAGGCCGTAGGCGCCATGGCGTTGCAGCGTCAGCACCTCGCGCCCCGGCGCCGGCAGTGCACCGGGTGGCACGGTACCGGCCTCGGCCACCGCCGCCGCCAGCACGCCCGGCACGCCGGTGGGAAAGCCCTCGGCCCGGCCGCTGGGCGGCAGTGCACCCACCACCACGGTGCCACGCTGCAGCGCGGCCTCCACCAGCCGCTGCAGCAGCGGGTCGGCCGGGCCGCCCAGGCTCAGGTTGATGACGTCGGCCCGGTCGCTGATGGCTTGCGACAGTGCCTGCGCCAGCGAGAAGGTGTCGCAGCGGTCGCCCTGGGCCGGCGCGGGCACCGACCAGCAGGCTCGGTAGGCCAGCACCTGCACCGCGGGCGCCACCCCGGCGATGCCGATGCGGTTGTTCTCCACCGCGGCCAGGATGCCCGCCACTTCGGTGCCGTGTCGCTCAGCCGGGCCCGCGGGCAGGCCGGTGGCGAAGTCGCGCTGGCGCAGCACCCGCTCGGCCAGGTCGGGATGGCCGGCGTCCACCACGGTGTCGATCACCGCCACCCGCACGCCTTCGCCGCGGCCCAGGCGCTGGGCGGCCGCGGCGCCCATGCGGGCAAAGCCCAGCTGCAGCGTCAGGTAGGGGTCGTTGTAGGCCGGCGCGGCGGCCGCGCCCTGGCCATAGGTCTCGAACTGCTGCACCGGCTGCACCAGCTGCACGCGGGGGTCGTTGCCCAGCAGGCGCAGCACCTCGTCGCGGTCGGCGCCGGGCGGCAGCCGGAACAGCATGCAGCGCAGCCGCAGCGCATCGATGGTCCAGGCGGAGATTTCGGTCAACGCATGGTCGGCGGCCACCGATTGCGCCACCGCCTGGGCGGCGTCGCTGCCGGCGTAACCGGCGCCCAGCCGGTAGGCGGCGCGGGGCGAGGCACCGGCCGCCGGCTGTGCCTGCGGCCCGTCCACCACCGCCACGATGAGCAGCCGGCCCTGGCTGTCGGCCGGGTCGGCTGCCACCAGCGCCGCATGCGGGGCCGGCGTGGCGCAGCCGGCCAGCACCGCCAGCAGCAGGCCCAGGGCCAGGGCCAGCGCGGCCCGCAGCAGTGGGGGGTGCGGGCTCATCGGGGCACCGGCTCCACCAGCTGCAGCCGGGGGTCGGCGCGCAGCCGCGCCAGCTGCGCCGCATCGGGCGGCATGCCGCCCTCGCTGGCCAGTCCGTAAAAGCGGCCGTCGGCGCTGGTGTCCACCACCCGCAGGCGTTCGCTGCGCAGCAGCGCCTGCCAGTCGCCCAGGCTGGTGCCGGGCGCGGGCGCCACGCGCAGCTGGGCCGGCGGCGTGCCTGCGGGTGCACTGCTCAGCGTGCCGTAGCCGGGGGCGGTTTCGGGCCGCAGCGCCGTGCCCGACATCACCACCAGCGCCACGGCCTGCACCACCACCGCGGCCACCAGCCAGCGCTGCCAGGCCGGGGCATTGGCCGCCGGCCGTGGGTCGGCGGCAGGCATCGGCGCCCAGGCGGCGGGTGCCGGAACGGGCTGGGCCTGGGCCGCGTCCTGCGCATCCACCTGCGCCCACAGGGCCTTCAGCGCGGGGTCGGCCGGGTGTCCGGCCGTGGCAGGGGTAGCGGCTGCCGCCGGGTCGGCCTGCAGCGCGTCGCGCAGGCGGCATTGAAAGTCGTACTCCTCCCGGCAGCGCTCGCAGCCGGCCAGGTGGCGGGCCACTTCGTCGCGGGTGGCCGCATCGGCGCTGCCGCTCACCACCCAGGTCATTTGCTCCCAGGTGCGGCGGTGGATGTCTTCGGCCGGGTTCATGTCCAGTCTCCGTTGGCGGATGGGCGGGTGGCGTTGGCCAGGTCGGGCAGCAGGTGGCGCAGCCGCACCCGCGCGTGGAACAGCCGTGCCTTCACCGTGCCCACCGGGCAGCCCATGATCTGGGCGATGTCTTCGCAGCTTTCGCCCATCACGTAGGCCAGCAGCAAGGTGCTGCGCTGGTCGGCGGGCAGGCGCTGCAGGCCCTGGTCCAGCCAGTCTCGCAGTTCGTGGCGGCCGGTGGCGTCGGCGTCGTCCGGCCGCAGCGCGGCATCGGCCGCCTCCGGCGCCGATGCGCTCACCTCATCGGCGGGCGCGGCACGGCGCAGGGCCTGCAGCTGGCAGCGGTAGGCGATGCCGGTGACCCAGGTGCTGACGCGCGACTCGCCCCGGAATTCACCGGCCCGGCGCCACACCACCAGCATGGCGTCGTTGATGGCTTCGTCCACCTGGTCGTGGCGCGGGTTCAGGCGCGCCAGGAAGCGGCGCAGCCGCGGGTACAGCTGGCGGTACAGGCAACCGAAGGCATCGCGGTCGCCGGCGGCGGCGGCGCGCAGCCAGGCGCGGGCGACCTGGTCTTCGGCCTCGTCGGGCGCAGCGGGTAAGGGCGGGGGCATGGCGGAATGGCTGGGCCGGTTGATCGGGCTCACGACTGACCGGCCGTGCCGGCCGACGCCCCGTTATCGGCGCCCAGGGCCGCCATCTGCAGGCCCGCGCCCCGGCCCGGCGTGGCCGGCCACGGGGCGGGCGCCAGCCGGCTGGCCAGCCGCGGCCGCACCACGGTCAGCGCCACCGCCACCGCCACGGCCAAGGTCAGGCCGTACAGCGCCATGAAGCCGCCGTAGCCCAGCAGCGGCGTCACCGCCTTGGCCACGCCGACGAAGGCGGCGTACAGCCAGCTGGCCGCGCTGACGGCGCCCAGCACGCTGGGCAGCCACGCGGCGCACAAGGGGTTGGCCTGTGGTTGGCTGAGCCGGTCGAACACATGCAGGTGCAGCGCCGCGCCGTTGAGCGTGAGCACGGCCACCACCGTCAGCTTGGCCAGCAGCTTGGGCCGCTGGGCCAGCGCGTCCAGCGCAAAACCGGTGTCCAGGCCGATGATGGCCAGCCCGCTGAGCCACAGCAGCGCCAGCGCGCCGGCCACGGCCTGGGTGGCCTGGTGCAGCAGCTCGGTGTCCACCCGCTGGCGGGCGAAGATGGCGAAATCGCCGAAGGCGGTGCCGGCCGCCGCCACGGCAAAGGCCAGCAGGTGGGTGAGTATCAAGGCCATGCGCAGCACGGCCACGGGGTCGATCTGGTCCAAGGCAACGTCCTCTCGGTGCAGCGCACCCGGCAAGGGCCGGGTCTTTCAGCGCGTTCTGCCCGTGAGTGGCTGCCTGAGGCCCCAAAGGTTGTGTGCGGCTTAAAAAATTTTCAGCGCAGTTGTCGTGTGACCGTGAACACCGTGCGCCCGCCGGCCACCGACGGCGCCACCACCCCGCGCTGGCCCGCATTGCTGTCGATCCGGGTGATGAACACCTGCCACGGCCCCTGGCTCCAGCCCAGGCCCAGGCTGGCGTAGCGGTAGCTGTGCAGGTCGTTGAAGTCGATGTGGCCCACGCCGGCATCGACGGCCCACGGCCCGGCCAGCCGGTGGTGCACGGCCAGCTCGGCCAGGCGGCTGGTGTGGGCCGGCGCATCGGGCCGGCTGGGGTCCATGCGCGTGTCGGGCGACAGCGCCACCAGCAGCGAGACCTGGCCACGCCAGCCCACGGAGGCGTAGGCCTCGGTGTAGCCGCTGGCCGCCTGGCGGCCGCGGGTGTTGTCGTAGCGCACCAGGCCCAGCTGGGTCAGCCAGTCGGCGTCCCACTGGCGCTGCCAGCCGACGCCCAGCGTCAGCTCGACGGCGCGGCGGTCGTGCAAGGTGGCGGCGCCGGCCGACAGCGTCCAGCCCGCGTCGTTGCGCCAGCCCAGGTCCAGGCTGACCGCGGGCTGGCCGCCCGTCTTGCTCAGCCCCTTGGCCACCAGGTCGGTGCCCAGGGCCGCCGCCGCCGACCAGTCGGTGGCCCACGCCGGCGGCAGCACGCTGGTCATCAGCAGGCAGGCGGTCAGGGGCAGGGTGGGGGGCGTGAGCCGCATCGGCCACTCCAGGGGTTGAGGCGGCGGTACTCTAGCCGGGTGGCGGCTGCCAGCCCCAGGGCGCTGGCCATCAGCCACCAGGTCGCCGGCTCGGGCACGGCGGTGACATGGACCCGAATGCCAAGTCCGTCGACGCCGCCGATCTTCGTCCAGGGCCGGTTGAACGTCTGGTTCCACTCATCGTCCAGCGGCCGCGGCGCCGGCGACGTCATGTAGCCGGAGAAGGTGGTCGGCTCAAAGGCCAGGGTGTAGGTGCCCGCTTGAACGGCCCAGGCGAGGGCGCCGAAAGATTCCCAGCGAGGGTCGAACGTGGCGGGCACCTCTCGCGCGAACGTGTAGAGCGGTGAGCCGCCTGGCGCACCGGCGTAGAGCTTGACCGTGAGCGCACCGCCGTAAGTGGAGCGCATGAAGCCCTCCACCAGGGTGATGGTGGTGGCCACCGGCACGACGAACGATGCACCGAGCGACTGCTCGTTGTACAGCGAGGCACCGGTCGGCCCCCCAGGGGGTGTTCCGGTGTCCACCACAAGGGCGGCGCTTGCGCTCCAGGCACAAACGGCGAGGGCGATGGCGAGGGCGGCGGCGAGGCGTGATGTCAGCATGGCAGCTCCTGATTGGCCTGCAGATCTTTGATGATGCCGTTTGCGCTGCTGTCGGTCTTCAAGGCGTGCTGTTGAGCGTTCCTATGCATGCACAGCTTGTGTGCAAAGCTTGAATGCGTTCTTGGCCCGGTTCGTGCAGATGGGTGAGCGACCTGATGGACGGTCATCACCTTCCGGAGAACTCCCTTGTCCCAGCCTTTCTCGCGTGCCGGCTCGCTGCGCCTTGCAACCTCCTTGACGGCACTTGCCGCTGCGCTGCTGGCGCCTGCGGTGCAGGCCGCTGACTGGAGTGACACCTCGATCGGCTTTCGCACCGGCAACAAGTTCGCCGAGCCCTTCGGCTCGAACGACATCAAGAAGAACATCATCAACCTGACGCACGCCAGCGGCTACAAGTACGGCACCAACTTCTTCAATGCCGACTTCCTGATGTCGGACAGCAAGGACCCCTCCAGCGCGGGCTCCAGCGACGGTGCGCACGAGGTCTACATCGTCTACCGCCACACGCTCGACCTGGGGGCCGTCACCGGCAGCTCGTTCAAGTACGGCCCGATGCGCGGCCTGGGCCTGACCGCCGGCTTCGACGCCAACACCAAGACCGATGCGGGCTACAACTCGAAGAAGCGCATGCTGGTGCTGGGCCCCACGGTGATGTTCGACGTGCCCGGCTTCCTGAACGTGAGCCTGCTGCTGCTCAAGGAAAGCAACGCGCCGTACAACACCTTCACCAACACCAGCACGCCGCGCTACACCTACAAGACCCACCCGATGCTGACGGCGTCCTGGGGCATTCCGGTGTCGCAGAGCATCCCGCTGACCTTCGAGGGCTACGCCAACTTCATCGCCTCCAAGGGCGACAACGAGTTCGGTGGCGACACCAAGGCCGAGACCAACATCGACATGCAGCTGATGTACGACGTGAGCACCTTGTTCGGCAGCAAGAACAAGTTCAAGATGGGCATCGAGTACCAGTACTGGAAGAACAAGTTCGGCAACCCGACCACCGCCCGCGGCGCGGGTGCCGGGCCCGGTGCGACGGCCAAGACGCCGATGATCCGCGCCGAATACCACTTCTGAAGTCGGGCTGACCCGGCCTGCGCCCGGTCCATGACCGAGCCCTACATGGGCTGATGGTGCAGGCCCCCGTCGGCCTCGAAGAACCGGAAAGCCGAGCGGTCGCAGGCCTTGGCCTGGTACATGGCGGCATCGGCCCGGCGCAGCAGCAGGGCGGTGCAGTGGGTGTCGTCGCCTGCCAGGCTGATGCCGATGGAAGCGCCGATGCGCACCGGCTGCTCCTGCACGCAGAAGGGCTGCTCCAGGCTGTCCAGCAGGCGTTGCGCCAGCCGCGCGGCGGCGCGGGCATCGCTGCAGCGGGCCACCACCACGAACTCGTCGCCGCCCAGCCGTGCCACCGCATCTCCGGGGCGCATGCCCTGCTGCAGGCGCCGGCCCACCTGGCGCAGCAGTTCGTCGCCGGCGGCATGGCCCTGCCGGTCGTTGACGGCCTTGAAGCCGTTCAGGTCGATGAAGAGCAGCGCCGTGGCGGCCCCATCGTCGTGCACCGCCAGCAGCGTCTGCAGGTGCTCTTCGATCCACGCGCGGTTGGGCAGGCCGGTCAGCACGTCGTGCCGGGCCAGCGTCTCCAGGTTCTGGATGCGCGCCTTCTCGCGCCGGATGTCGCGCGACACCAGCACGGCGCCCAGACACTGGCCGGCGCTGTCCATCACCGGCGAGGCCTTGGTGCCCACGGTCACGTAGTGGCCGTCGCGGTGGCGCTTGCGCACTTCCACCGCCTCGACGATCTCACCGCCGCCCATCAGGTGCGCCAGCGCGGCTTCGGCCGGCGCCCGGTCATCGGGGTGCAGGAGGTCGGTCACCAGGCGTCCCACCAGCTCGGCATCGGTCCAGCCGATCAGCCGGCCGTACGAAGGCGAGATGGACACGTAGCGGCCTTGCAGGTCGCAGTGGGCGATCAGGTCGGTGCTGTGCGTCACCAGCAGGCGGTCCTGCACCGCGGTGCGCAGCGCCGATTCCAGGGCCGCCTGTCGCGCGCCCACGTCGAGCACGAAGCCCTGGTGCCCATCGCCGGCCGGCAGGCCGCAGAGCATCAGCCTTCGTGCGCTGCCATCGGCGCACAGCACCGGCACCTCGACCTGGAAGGGCTGGCGTGCGGCAAAGGCGGTGGTGAGGGTGCCCAGCGCGGCCCCGGCGGGTTCCGCACCTGCCTGCTGCAGCCACTGCACCAGCGGCAGGCCGTGGGCCGGCGGCAGCGGGCCTGCGGTGGCGGCCTGCCAGTGGGTGCACCGGCCCTGCGCATCGCAGGACCACACCGCAAACAGGTCCATCGGGTCGGCAGGGGTCATCGCAGGCTCGTCCGTGCGCTCATTTGCCCGACAGCTCGATGAGGTTGTCGATGGCGCCCGAGTCCAGGCGCGTGGCATGCAGCTGCACCAGGCGATCGCCCGGGCTTTGCGCATGCAGGTGCTTGAACTGCGCCGCGGCCGCGCTGCTGCCGGCCATCATCGCGGCATAGGCCTGGGCATAAGCCTCCTGCTGCACGGCCTGGCCGTCGGTCGCGTCCAGCGGCTCGTACACCATGATGGCTTCCTGGCGGCCAGCCACGCGCAGGCGCCCCACCGGGCGCACCGGCAGGCCGGGGCAGCCGTCCAGCGTGGCCTGCGACAGGCACACGTGGGTGCCCAGGTACTTGTTGGCGCCCTCCAGCCGCGAAGCGGTGTTCACCGGGTCGCCCAGCGCCCGGTAGTCGAAGATGGTGCTGCCGCCGAAGTTGCCGACGATCACCTCGCCGGTGTGCACGCCGATGCGCGTCTCGCAGAACTCCACGCCTTCGGCGCGACGGGCGGCCAGGTAGTCCTGCGCAAAGCGGTGCATCGCCAACGCGCAGCGCACCGCGCGCTGTTCATGGTCGGCCTGCTGCACCGGGGCCGAGAACACGATGGCCACCGCGTCGCCGACGATGCGGTCCAGCGTGCCTTCGTGCGCAAAGGCGATGGCGATCATGCCGTCCAGGTACTGGTTGAGCAGGGTGACGGCCTGCGCCGGGTCCATGCGTTCCATCACCGAGGTGAAGCCCGCCAGGTCGGTGAACACGAAGCTGCAGCGCTGGCGCCGGCCGCCCAGTTCCAGGGCCTGCGGCTGCGTGATCAGGTAGTCCACCAGGTTGGGCGACACATAGCGTGCGAAGGCATGCCGCACCCAGCGCTGCCGCCGTTCGCTCACCATGTGGCGCAGCACCGTGGTGGGCAGGAACACGGCCAGCATGCCCAGGCTGGGCAGCACCGGGTCGAGCAGCAGGCCCTGCCGCGTGAAGGCCCACCAGCACCCGCCCAGCAGCGCAGCGGCCAATGTGCCGAAGGCCGCGGCCGACGGCAGCGCGCCGCA